>JAGRLZ010000124.1 GCA_020441545.1 Xanthobacteraceae bacterium
CGCGAATCCTGCCGAATTGCGGGGCGGGATCGCGCCTGCTACAGCCTTGGAAAAGACATTTCGAGCGAACCACGCTGCGGGCGGCCCCGGCCGGCGCCCGCGGCGAAGACCAGCGGGAGGACAGACCATGACCGGCGATCTTGCCACCACCATCCAGCACGCGCGCGCCCAGAGCATCGGCGACATGCTGCGGCGCTCCGCCCAGCGCCTCGGCGACAAGACGGCGCTGGTCTGCGGCAACGCCACCTGGACCTATGCCGGGATGAACGCCATCTGCGACCGGCTCGGCCGCGGCCTCGGCAAATTCGGCGTCGGCAAGGGCGACCGCGTGGCGGTGCTGTCGCGCAATTCGCACAGCTTCGCCGCGCTGCGGTTCGCGCTGGCGCGGATCGGCGCCGTGATGGTGCCGATCAACTTCATGCTGAACCCGGACGAGATCCGCTTCATCCTGTCCAGCTCCGGCGCGACCGTGCTGGCGGTCGGCCCGGACTTCGTCGAGGCGGCGCGCGAAGCGGCGGCAAAGGACTGCGCGGTGAAATCCATGGTCTGGCTGCCGGGCGAGGATCCGGCGACGCCGCCCGCCGGCATGACGACCTTCGACGACCTGCTCGACGCGGACGCGGCGCCGGTGACGACCTATGTCGACAATCGCGACCTGGCACAGATCATCTACACCAGCGGCACGGAATCGCTGCCCAAGGGCGCGATGCTGAGCCACGAGGCGGTGATGTGGCAGTATGTGAGCTGCATCATCGAGGGCGGCATGGCCGAGGACGACATCGTGCTGCACGCGCTGCCGCTCTATCACTGCGCGCAGCTCGACGTGTTCCTGGGACCGTCGGTCTATCTCGGCTCGACCAACATCATCATCGGCAAGCCGATGCCGGACCTGATCCTGTCGCTGATCGCCAGGCACGGCGTGACGTCGTTCTTCGCGCCGCCAACGGTGTGGATCGGCATGCTGCGCTCGCCCGCCTTCGACCGGACCGACCTCGGCAGCCTGAAGAAAGGCTACTACGGCGCCTCGATCATGCCGGTGGAGGTGCTGCTCGAACTGCAGCGCCGGCTGCCGAATGTCCGCTTCTGGAATTTCTACGGCCAGACCGAGATCGCCCCGCTCGCCACCGTGCTGAAGCCGGAGGACCAGTTGCGCAAGGCCGGCTCCGCCGGCAAGCCGGTGCTCAATGTCGAAACCCGCGTCGTCAACGACGCCATGCAGGATGTCGCGATCGGCGAGATCGGCGAGATCGTGCATCGCTCGCCGCACCTGCTTTCGGGCTACTACAACAACCCGGAAAAGACGACGGAAGCCTTTGCCGGCGGCTGGTTCCACAGCGGCGATCTCGCCACCGTCGACGCCGACGGCTACATCACCGTGGTCGACCGCATGAAGGACATGATCAAGACCGGCGGCGAGAATGTCGCCAGCCGCGAGGTCGAGGAGACCATCTATCAGCTGCCGGACGTCTCCGAGGTCGCGGTCATCGGCCTGCCCGACCCGCGCTGGATCGAGGCGGTCACCGCCATCATCGTGATGAAGGACGGCCGCACCATGACCGAAAGCGCCGTGATCGACCACTGCGCGCGAGCGATGGCGCATTTCAAGACGCCGAAGCGCGTCATCTTCGTCGACAGCCTGCCGAAGAATCCCAGCGGCAAGCTGCTCAAGCGCGAATTGCGGCAGCGCTACCTCGCAGCCGCCGCCGAGTAGCGAACCGGGCTTCGCGGGCGATGAAAAGGCGACGCCCCCGATCTGGAATCGGGGGGCGTCGTGATTCTCAGGACTGCGGGTTCTTGCCGAGGCCGGCGATCATGCCACCGCGCGCTGCAGGATCGGCTGATCCCGCTCCATCAGTTCGTCCTCGGCCTCGTCCTTGGCGGCCTTCAGGATCGCGACCGCATCGCGGATGTTGTCGTCGGTATGGTTGGCCATCACCTGCATCCGGAAGCGGGCGGCTCCCTTCGGCACGGCGGGGAACTCGACCAGGTTGGCCAACAACCCCATCTCCGGCAGGCGACGGCCGACCAGCCGCGCCAGTCCCTCGGTGCCCATCTTGACGCAGACGATCGCCGACGGCTCGCCGTAATAGTCGAGGCCGGCGTCGGTCAGCGCCTGGCGCAGCTTCAGCACGTTGCGCATCATCGCCTCGCGGCGCGCGTTCCCTTCCTCGGTTTCGAGAATCTCGAACGCCTTCAGCACGGTCGCCGCCTGCATCGGCGACAGCGCGTTGGAGAAGGTGGCGGGCGAGCTGTAGAAGCGCAGATATTCCTTCACCGCGCGGCTCCTGCAGGCCACGAAGCCGCCATTGGAGGCGAACGTCTTGGAGAAGCTGCCCATCACGATATCGATCTTGCCGAGCATGTTCTGCAGGCCGATATGGCCGCGACCGTCTTCGCCAAGGCAACCCATGTCGTGCGCGACATCGACCACCAGCGTGGCATTGTATTCGTGGCAGATCTCCTGCAGGCCGACCAGGTCGGGCGTGTCGGAGTCCATCGAGAACAGGCCCTCGGTCACCACCAGGATGCCGTTCTCGGTGTCCTTGGCGCGGATCTTCGCCAACAGCCGCCGGCAGTAGTCGTTATCGAGGTGGCGGAACTGATAGACGTTGTGCGTGGCCGCGTGGGCGCCTTCCTGCAGGCACGCATGCGACAACATATCCATCACGACGTGATCGGCCGAGCGGACCAGTCCCTTGATGATGCCGAAGCCGGCGGCCCACCCGGTCGGGAACAGCACGACTTCCTCCATCTTCAGGAAGTCGGCGATCCTGCGCTCCAGCGCCACCGAATAGGACGTATTGCCGACCAGCGCCGGCGAGCCCGCGCTGTGCACCCCGCAACGCTCGATCACTTCGATCGCGGTCGCCTTGATCGCCGGATGCGCCGACATGCTGAGATAGTCCTGCGAGGCGAAATTCACGCCGCGCATCTTGATGCCACGGTCGTCCTGGGCCTGGCAGATCGTGCCGGGGCCATCTTCCGTTGCCCGCGAGAACGGCCAGACGCCGGACTCGCGGCGCAGGTTCTGCCACCGGAAAAAGCTCTCGGTACGCTGAAGGAGGTCGGCCCCTCCTGGGACCCGGAAGTCCCGCATGCTGCCCTTCAGGGCCTCATCCGGAACGAAGCCATTGCTTGCGTTCGACATCGTCTCTCCTGTCGGACACTGTTCTGTTTGGGTTTCTGTGTCCTGGAGCGACTATGGAGGAGGCAGCTTAATATCCGGTCAGGAACGGGGGCCGCCCGCCCTCAAATTGAAGCAAATCCCGATCGCTCTGCGTATGTGGTTACCAACATATGCTCGCATAGCGAGAGGGAGTGACGGTGAATTAACACCTTCTCCTCCCGGTTGAGAAAGTATTTACCATAACGTTCCTAACATGGCGGAACTCGAATCATCGATCACCAGGAGAGTGAATTTCGATGTCCCGCCCGAACGTCCGCGGTGGCTACGCCGCAACCATCGCCATTGTTGCCGCCGCTTCACTGAGTTGCCTGGCGAAGCCGGCCTATGCCGCCGACCTGCCGCTCTACAAGGCGCCCCCGGCCATGATGCCGGCGATCTATTCGTGGTCCGGCTTCTACCTGGGCGGCCAGGTCGGATACGCCTGGGGCCGCGACCATACTTATGAGACGCTCACCAGCACTGGCGCCTTCACCGGCTTCCAATGGCGCTACAACACCGACGGCGTCGTCGGCGGCCTCTTCGCCGGCGCCAACTATCAGGTCGGCGCCACCGTGTTCGGCCTCGAGGCCGACATCGAGGCCGCCGGCAACAAGGGCGGCTTCTACGACCCGCCCGGTGCGGGCGACACCAGGATCAAGTGGCAAGGCAGCCTGCGCGGCCGCCTCGGCTTCGCCGCCGACCGCGCCCTGTTCTATGCGACCGGCGGCCTGGCCTATGCCGATATCTCGCACACCTACACCGAAGTGTTCACGCCGGTCTCGGAAACGACCAGGGACGTCCGCGTCGGCTGGACCGCCGGCGTCGGCATCGACTATGCGGTGACGCAGAACCTGCTGGCCCGCGTCGAATACCGCTATACCGACTACAGCTCCTACACCTATGTATCGCTGACGGCATTCCCGGGCCTGACCGGCAGACAATCGCCGGAGCTCCATACGCTCCGTCTCGGCCTCGGCTACAAGTTCTGACCGGCCCCGCGCGGCACGCTTGGGCGAAGCGCCCGAAGACGCGGCGGCACAAACCAAAGCAAGGCCCCAAAGCAAGGCCCGTCAAAAAAGGCCCGCCAGAAACAAGGCCCCGGGATCGGCAGCCGCCGCTCCGGGGCCTTTTCTCTCTTCTCTTTGCTTGCCGGGACAACCCGGACGGATTCGCTTCCCGATCCGCCGTCCAGCACGACGCCTCAGATCAGGACCGGCTCGGCCTCACCCCGGTGGCCGGCGCCTTCCGGCAGCGCCGGCGCCAGCGTCGTGGCGGCATCCCCATCCGCGCGGTCGATCGACGCGACCACCGTGACCGGCAACACGATGCTGAAGCACGTTCCGCTGCCGAGTTCGCTCTCGACCGAGATCGTCCCGCCCATCAGTTCGGTCATCCGCAACGCCAGCGCCAACCCAAGGCCGGTGCCGCCATATTTGCTGCTGGATGAATCGTCGACCACGGAGAACGTCTCGAACAACTGGTTCAGGTGCTCCGGCGCGATGCCGATGCCGGTATCGCGGATATCGATGGCGATCCGGTCGCATGCGCCGCGGTCGCGCCGGACGGTGACGCTGACCTCCCCGTCCTTGGTGAACTTGTGCGCGTTGTCGTAGACCTGCCCGAAAATGTCGCCGACCCTGGCCGCATCCCAGATCACCGACTCGATATCGTCCGCAACCTGAAGGCTGACCTGGTTGTTGTTGGCGCGGGCCACGGCCCGGTGTTCATGGATCAGCTCGCGCATGGCGCGGGCGACATGCACCTCGCCGAGGTTCAACTCCATCTTGCCGGCCTCGATCTTCGACAGATCGAGAATGCGGTTAATCAATTCGAGCAGATGCTCGCCCGCCTCGTGGATCTTCTTCAGGTCGCCGACATTGCTGGTGTCGCCCTCGTCCTCGGCATCCTCGATCAGGATCTGGCTGTAGCCGATCACCGCGTTCAGCGGGGTGCGCAATTCATGGCTCATCTTGGCGAGGAATTCGGACTTGGCCGCACCCGCCTGCTCGGCCTCCCGCGTGGCGGCGCGCAACGCCGCGGCCGTCACCAGGTGCTGCTTCATCTCCGCCTCCAGCTCGCTCTGCGACGCGAGGATCTTGGCGTAATAGAGCGCCATCATCGTCACATAGAGCGCCGCGGCGGTGGTCGAGACGAGCCCCAATGCCTGCATCGCATCGACCGGCAGCCGTGCCCGCTCGCTGTCGGAGGTGACATAGAACCAGACGAAAATGCCGACATTGGCCGCGAACATCGTCATCACCCCGAACCGCAGCTGAGGCGCGGAGCCGAGATAGAAGAAGGCCAGCAGCGGAATGGTCAGAACCCACGGCAGGGTGGGAGACGTCAGCCCGCCATAGAAATAGCAGCTCCAGAAAATGCAGAAGATCAGGTTCTCGATGGAGGCCAGCGCCAGCATGTAATAAGGGACGCCGGCCTTCAGCAGAAACGGGAAGACCCAGAATGACGTGATCGAGATCGCCAGCACGGCGACATCGTATCCCGGCGCCGGATCGATCATATAGATCGCGATCGGCACCACGTTGCCGATGAACGGCCCCAGAATATGGCTGACGAGGAAGACATGGGCGCGCTGGCTGATCTCGCGCTTGGCCGCGATCTTCTCCGGGATAAAGAAATTCACCAGCCGATCAAGAAGCGTGACAAATGCTGAAAACGCGCCGCCCATCATGAAAAATTCCGGTGTTGTGGCCGCGCAACCAGAATTGCATCGCGCGGAGACTGCCTGCCGGCAATTGTTAGGCGAGCGCCTTTAAAGCCGCGTTAAACGCGCGATCTTCACGGCGAAACCGATTCTTAAAACGGTTGAGCTAGTCATTGTTCCGAACACAGGGCGGATAAAGATGACGGCTCAGGACAAGATCATCAGGGTTATCGACTGGTTTATTCCGAACTCGGCGCGGATCGACCGGGCCGAGCGGAGCATGGCGCGAAACTTCGTGTTCACGCATCTCTGCGGCCCTGCCATGTCGCAGTCCATCAGCATTTTCCTGTTCCGCACCGATCCCGCACCCGGCCTGGCCTGCTGGACCATCATCGTGTCCACCTGGCTGTTCTGGCTATTGCCGTTCGTCTACCGGAAAACGGCGAACCTGCAGCTTTCCGCCTTCCTGTCGGTTGCCCTGCTCGCCTTCACATCGCTGTTCGGCGCCTATTTCTACGGCGGCGTCAGCTCTCCGTTCCTGCCATGGATGCTGGTCAGCATGCTGATCGGCTTCTTCTACCTGTCGGACCGCCCCCTCCTGGTGGTCTCGCTCTTTGCCGTCGATATCGCGATCTTCTGCACCGCCTATCTGAGCTTCGGATTTCCGCAACTGGTGTCCCAGAGCCAGCTTGTCGGCCTCGGCTGGATGTCGATCCTGTCGGCAACCGTGTACATGTCGTGGATGGCGATCTACTACGCCAGCATCCTCGCCATGCGCTCGGAGCTTGAGCGCGAAACCGAACGTCACCGCGAGACCGGCGCGCGCCTGCGCAAGGCCAAGGACATGGCCGAGACGGCGAACCATGCGAAATCGATCTTTCTCGCCAAGATGAGCCACGAGTTGCGCACCCCGCTGAACGCGGTGATCGGCTTCAGCGAAATTCTCCTGGAGGATGTGCAGGATTCGGACGGCGATCCGCGCAAAGTCATCGATCTCGAACGCATCAATGCCGCCGGAAAGCACCTGCTGGCGCTCGTCACCGACGTCCTCGACCTCTCCAAGATCGAAGCCGATCACATCGAACTGAAGCTCGAGAAGCTCGATCTGGACTACCTGATCGACGATGTCGTCTCCACCAGCCAGCCGCTGATGGCGCCGAAGAACAACAAGCTCGTCGTCAAGCGGGCCTCGCAACTCGGCAATATCTGTGTCGACCAGACCAAGCTGCGCCAGGTTATTCTCAACCTGCTCGGGAATGCCGCCAAGTTCACCGAAAACGGCACCATCACCCTGGTGGTCCAGCGCCAGCTGAGCCAGGCCAGCGACTGGATCGAGATCCAGGTCCACGACACCGGAATCGGAATTTCCGAGGCCGACCTTTCAAGACTGTTCAAGGACTTCCAGCAGGCATCCCATGCGACGGCAAGCAAGTATGGCGGCACCGGCCTCGGCCTTGCCCTGAGCCAGAAGCTTTGCGCCCTGATGGGCGGCGGCATCTCCGCCGTCAGCGAGATCGGCCGCGGCTCCTGCTTCACGATCCGGATTCCCGCCTGGACCGAGGCCGAGAAGCCGGCCGCGAGCGCCCGCAACCTCGATACGCCAGCCGTTCTCGCAGCCGTCTAGCACGCCATGTCCCAGGTTATCCACAAATTGAACATGGTCGAGCCGGCGCGCGTGGAGATCGGTGCGGCGGAGGACGGAAGCGGCAGGGAACACCGGCCGCCGCGGATTCTCGTCGTGGACGACATCCCCGACAACCGGGCGGTCCTGTTGCGGCGGTTCCAGCGGCGCGGCTTCGAGGTGATCGAAGCCGAAAGCGGCCGGCAGGCCATCGAATTCGCACGCAAGTACGACCTCGATGCGATCCTGCTCGATGTCATGATGCCGGAGATGGACGGGATCGAGACGCTGCGGCAGCTTCGCGGCGATCGCGCCACCGCCGCGCTGCCGGTCATCATGGTGACGGCGCGCAGCGAAAGCGAGAACATCGTCGAAGCCATCGATCTCGGCGCCAACGACTACGTCACGAAGCCGGTGGATTTCCCGGTCGCGCTGGCGCGCGTCAACGCCCAGGTCGCCCGCAAGCGCGCCGAGGACAAGGTCCGCATCGCCAATCAGTCCCTGGCCAACGTCAATGTCGAGCTTGAGCAGCGGGTGGCGGAACGGACCAGGCGGCTGTTCGAGGCCAACCAGCAGCTTCAGGCCGAGATCGCGCAGCGGCAACAATCGGAAGCCCGGTCGCAATATCTCGCCCATCACGACGAACTGACCAGCCTCGGCAACAGGCTCCTGTTCAAGGAGCAGCTCGAGCTCGCCATCAGCAACTCGCGCCTGTCGCAACGGGGATTCTCGGTCCTGTACATCGATCTGGACGGCTTCAAGGGCGTCAATGATACGCTTGGCCATTCCGTCGGCGACAAGCTGCTCAACGTCGTGGCTTCGAAGCTCCGGAACCTCCTGGGCGAGCACGACCGCATCGCGCGGCTTGGCGGCGATGAATTCGCGATCCTTCAGACTTCCACCGAAGACTCCGACGGCGCCGCTGTCCTGGCCGGCAACATCATCCGGGCCGTCAGCGCGCCCATCACCATCGACGGGCAGGCCGTGTCGGTCGGCGCCAGCATCGGCATCGTCGAGGAGCGCATCGGCAGCGCAACCCCGGAAGAGCTGCTGAAGAACGCCGATCTTGCCATGTACAGCGCCAAGGCCGCCGGCCGCTGCACCTATCGCATCTTCGACCCGGAGATGGATGCGGCCGTGCAGGCCCGCCGCCGGCTCGAGATCGACATGCGCAACGGATTCGAGCGGGGCGAATTCCATCTCGTCTATCAGCCGCTGGTGAACCTGCGGACCCGCCAGGTGACCGGCTTCGAGGCGTTGATGCGCTGGGACCATCCGGTTCGCGGCGCGATTCCCCCCGAGACCTTCATTCCCGTCGCGGAAGAGACCGGCCTGATCGTCCAGTTCGGAGAATGGGTGCTTCGGACCGCCTGCCAGGAAGCCGCGAACTGGCCCAGGAACATCCGGATCGCGGTCAACCTGTCCACGGTCCAGCTCTCGCGCGGCAATCTCACCGACATCGTCATGAACGCGCTGGCAAGCTCCGGCCTCGAGCCCTCGCGTCTCGAGCTCGAGGTCACCGAATCCGTGCTGACCGAGAAATCGAGACGCAACATCAATATCCTGACGCAGTTGCGGCAGCTTGGCGTCCGCATCGCGATGGACGATTTCGGCTCCAGCACCTCCAGCCTGGGCTACCTGCGCTATTTCAGGTTCGACAAGATCAAGATCGACCAGGCTTTCATCGGGGATTTCATGAAGAACCCCGACAACATGGTGATCGTGAAGGCAATCATGAGCCTTGGCATCGGCCTTGGAATCACCACCACCGCCGAAGGCGTCGAAACCGAGGAGCAGATGCGCTGCCTCAATTTCGAGGGTTGCACGGAAATCCAGGGCAATCTCTACAGCCGCCCGATCCGGGCGGACGAGATCGATTCCATCATCGGCCGCTCCCTGACGGGATAGCGATCCGTGGGCCGCGCCGATATCCGCGGCGCCGGGCCGGTCAATTCGCTACCAGCACAGGCCACATCGGGACACGCCACGCACCCGCATCGCCGACACATCTTCGGCGGAGCGCGTTCGGAGAGGCGCGGTTCGATCGCTCAGGCCGGCAGAAGCGCGTAGATCTTGCCGAGAAGCCGCTGGAGATCGACCGGCTTGGTGTCGTAGTCGGAGCATCCGACCTCGACGCTCTTCTGCCGATCACTCATCAAGGCATGGGCGGTGAGCGCAATGACCGGGATATTGCTCGTCTTCGGATCGGCCTTGATCTTCGTCGTCGCTTCCCACCCGTCCATCTTCGGGCCGAGAGCGATATCCATCAGCACCAGATCCGGCATGATGGCCGATGCCATTTCGACGCCGCTTTCGCCGTCGACCGCACACTCGATCGCAAAGCCCTGACGCTGCAGCCGCCGCGTCAGCA
>JAGRLZ010000125.1 GCA_020441545.1 Xanthobacteraceae bacterium
CCGTGCGTCGCTACACGCCGAGATAGCGTTGCAGGATATCCGGCTGCGCCTTCAGTTCCTGCGCCGGGCCTTCATGGACGATGTGCCCGTTATTGATGATGTAGACGCGATCGGCGAGCGCCAGCGTGGCGGCGAGGTTCTGCTCCACCAGCACGATGGTCTGTCCGGCCGCCGCCAGTTCGCGGCAGGCATTCATCAGGTCGCGCACGATCACCGGCGCCAGGCCCTCGAACGGCTCGTCGAGCAGCACGATCCTGGGGTCGCGGATCAGCGCGCGCGCGATCGCCAGCATCTGCTGCTCGCCGCCGGACAGGTCGGTGCCGCGGCTGCCGCGCCGCTCCTTGAGGCGCGGGAACATGGCGTAGATGCGCTCCAGCGGCCATTTGCCTTTTGCGGTCAGTCCGGCCAGCACCAGGTTCTCCTCGACATTGAGGCTGCCGAAGATGCGGCGTTCCTCGTGGACGAGCTGCATGCCGTGCTGGGCGATGATATGGCTGGGCTTGCCGGCGACGTCGGTGCCTTCCAGCCGGATCGAACCGGAGCGCGGTTTCACCACGCCCATCAGGCTTTTCAGCGTGGTGCTCTTGCCGGCGCCGTTGCGGCCGAGCAGGGCCACCACCTCGTTCTTCTCGACCCGCAGGCCGACGTCGAACAGGATGTGGGAGTCGCCGTAATACGAATTGAGTCCGTTGACCTCGAGCAAACTCATGATTCGAGCACTCCGCCGAGATAGGCTTCCTGGACCGTGGGATTGTTCTTGATCTCTTCCGGCGTGCCTTCGACCAGCACCCGGCCTTCCTGCAGCACGGTCACGCGCTCCACCAGCTCGAACAGCGAATCCATGTCGTGATCGATGATGATCATGGTCCGGCCCTGGCTGATCGATTTCAGGAGCTTGACCGTTTCGACGCGCTCGCGCGGGCTCATGCCGGCCAGCGGCTCGTCGAGCAGCAGCAGGCTCGGCGAATTGGCCAGCGCCAGGCCGATCTCGAGCCGGCGCTTCTCGCCGTAGGCCAGCGAGGCGACCGGGGTTTCGGCGCGCGCGGTGAGGTTGACCATGCCGAGCGTGTGGTTGACCTGTTCGGTGAGGCCCGGGATGCCGCCGATGCTGCGGAACAGGTCGAGCCGGAACTTGCCGCGCAGTGCGGCGAGCACCGCGATCGTCACGTTCTCGCGCACCGTGAGCTGGTTGAACAGCTGGTTGACCTGATAGCTCTTGGTGAGGCCGAGCTGGCAGACGTCGGTGACGTTCATGCCGGTGATGTCGTTGCCCTCGAACACGATCTGCCCGGCGCTCGGCGGCACCTCGCAGGTCAGCATCTTGAAGAAGGTGGACTTGCCGGCGCCGTTCGGCCCGATGATGCCGCGCAGCTCGCCGTGGTTGACGGTGAAATTGATGTCGCTGTTGGCGACGAGGCCGCCATAGCGCTTGGTCAGTCCGGTCGCCTGCAGGATCGGCCCGGTATAGCCCGACTGCTCCTGGTGCCGTGTCGGCATCGCCGCGGCTGCGGGCGCTGTGGCGAACCCGGCGTCGGCGGCCTGCGGCCCGGCTTCCGCGAGGTCGGCTGTATCGTCGGCCGGCTCCTCGGCCTTGCGGTGCCCGCCGGTGACGAGCGCATAGAGGTCGACGATGCCGCCGATGATGCCGTGGCGCAGGAAGCAGACCAGCAGCACGAAGACGACGCCCAGCACCAGCTTCCAGGCGGCGCCGAGCCCGAGCGTCGCCTGCAGGAAATCCTGCAGCGACAGCCACACCGCGGCGCCGAGCAGCGGGCCGAACAGCGTGCCGGTGCCGCCGATCGCGGTCTGCATCACCAGCTGCGCCGAGGTCTCGAACATGAAGGCGTCCGGCGGCATGAATGCCTGCATGACACCGAGCAGGCCGCCGGCGAAGCCGGCATAGGCGGCGGCGATCACGAAAGCCGCCAGCTTGTAGCTGTGAATGTTGTGGCCGACCGCCGAGGCGCGCAGCGGATTCTCGCGGATCGCCCGCAGCGCCGCGCCCACCGGCGAGCGGATGATGCGCAACGCCACCACGATGCCGACGAAATACCAGAACGCGAGGAAGGCATAGAGCGACCAGCCGCTGGCGAAGGAATAGGTCGAGGCGCCGATGTGGAAGACCGGGCTGGGCACGCCGGGCAATCCGTTTTCGCCGCCGGTCCAGTCCGACAGCGGATTGAACTCGACGAAGAAGAACACCTCGGCGATCGCCACCGTGATCATGGCGAAGTAGATGCCGGTCCGGCGCAGCGCGATCAGGCCGACCAGGTAGCCGACCACGGCGGCGGCGACCATGCCGATGAACAGCGCGGCGACCACATGGGGAAAGCCGGCGCGGGTGAGCAGGTAGGCGGTGACGAAGCCGCCGGTGCCGTAAAGCGCCGACTGGCCGAACGACAACAGGCCGGTGTAGCCGAACAGGATGTCGAAGCCGATGCCGAACAGCCCCCAGACCAGGACGCGGTTCACGGTGTTCGGCGCGAAACCGAGATGCGGCAGGATCAGCGGAGCCAGGATCAGGCCGATCGCGGTCAGCGTCTCGACGAGAAAGGGACGTTGATTGATCATTGTTGAACCGTTCCTAGCCGCGGCTCTGCGCGCCTAACAGGCCATGGGGTCGCAAGACCAGCACCAGGGTCATCGCCGCGAACAGCATGACATAGGCGTAGCCGGGGTTGATCATCGAGGTGATGCTGATGATCTCGCCGGCGATCAGGCCGCCGATGATGGCACCGGGAAACGAGCCGACGCCGCCGATCACCACCACCACGAAGGTCTGCACCAGGATGGCCTCGCCCATGTCGGGCGTCAGCGAGACCACCGGCGCATTGACGATGCCGGCGAAGCCGGCGGCCATGGCGCCAATGCCGAACACGATCATGAACACGCGGTAGACGTTGATGCCGAGCGACGACACCATCACCGAGTCCTCGATGCCGGCGCGCACGATCATGCCGAGGCGGGTGCGGTAGAGCACCAGGAACAGGGCGAGCAGCGCCACCGCGATGATGCCGACCACGGCGAGGCGATAGGTCGGATAGAACATGAAGCCGAGCGAGGTGATGCCTGCGAACAGTTTCGGCGGGGGCACCGTCAGCGACAGGCTGCCGAAGATGAACCGCACCACCTCGACGAAGCAGATGCTGAGGCCGAACGTTACCAGCAGCTGGTCCTCGTCGGGCCGGCTGTAGAAGTGCCGGATGATGATGCGTTCCATCAGGATTCCGACGGCCATCACGAAC
>JAGRLZ010000126.1 GCA_020441545.1 Xanthobacteraceae bacterium
ATCAGATAGCCGAAATTGTCCGACAGGCAGGAGAATACGCGAATTTCGGCGGCCATGATGTTTCCCTTGTCTCCTTCAGGCATTGCACGATGCCGCGAAGGCTAACATAGCCGGGACAATGACGGAACAACGGGAATGCCGCGCCACCGTCGCGCCTTTGGTCGACGGCCGGGCTGCGCAACGGCCTCGCGCCGTGATAGGACAACCCCATGACGATTGATGTGATCGATCTGCGCGATTTTTATTCGAAGCGTCTCGGCGTGGTGGCGCGCCGCCTGATCAATCGCGGCATCAAGGCTTGCTGGCCGGAAGCCGCGGGCGAGCGCGTCGTCGGCCTTGGCTATCCGACGCCGTATCTGGGCCTGTTTCGCGAGAACGCGGAACGCTGCATCGCCATGATGCCGGCGGCGCAGGGCGTGTTGAAGTGGCCGACGGCGCGGCCGACGCTGGCGACGCTGGTCGACGAATTGTCGCTGCCGCTGCCGGATGCCGCCGTCGACCGCATCCTGATCGTTCACGCCTTGGAAATGTCGGACGATCCGGAGGCGCTGCTGCGCGAGGTCTGGCGGGTGCTGGCGCCGTCGGGCCGCATGCTCGCGGTGGTGCCGAACCGGCGCGGGGTGTGGACGCGCACCGACGCCACGCCGTTCGGCCATGGCCGGCCGTATTCCCGTTCGCAGGTCACGCAACTGTTGCGGCAGACGTGGTTCACGCCGACGGCCTGGGGGGAGGCGCTGTTCGTGCCGCCGGTCGGCAGCGGCTGGTTCCTGCGGTCGGCGATGGCGTGGGAGCGGGGCGGCGCCGCGCTGTCGCTGCCGTTCGCGGGCGTGCATATCGTGGAAGCGACCAAGCAGGTCTATCGCGCGATTCCCGCCCATCGCGAACGGGTTCGGCTGATCCCCTCGCTCAACCCGGTGCTGGTGCCGTCGTCGTCGATGCAGCGGCGGAACCAGCACCACGACATCGGTCGCGCGTCACGCTGAGTCAAGCGCAGAACCCGTCAAGCGCAGAACCCGTCAACATGCAGGGCCCGTCACGCGCAGGGCCCGTCACGCGCAAGACCATTGCGTCATGCATGGGCCAGGGTTGTGAAGCAGGCTCACTCGTTGCCGGGGCTTGCATCCTCGGCGGCGGCCGCCACGGCTTCCGGGCGCGGTCCGTGCGGGCGGCGGCGGCGGCGCGGATAGCGCGGCTCCGACGGCTGGTGCCCATTGGCCTCGAAGCCGTTGCCGCTCGGCTGCTGGCCGGTAATGAACGAGGGCAGGCGGTCGACGCCGCCGGTCTCGCCTGGCTGCTGGCCGCGCGGCTCGCGCAGGCTCTGCTCGCGCGGCTGTTCCTGGTCGCGCGGCTGGCGGTTCTCGCGCTGGGCGAACGGCTGCTGCTGTTGCGGAACGAAACCGGGCTCGGCGCCGAAATTCGAATAGTCGGCTTCCTCGCCGTCCTCGCCGGCTTCGAGATCGACGCGGGGCTGTTGCGGTTGCGGCTGGTTCTGGCGGAACTGCTCCTGCGCGGCGGCGATCAGGCGGAAGTAGTGTTCGGCGTGCTGATAGTAGTTTTCGGAGGCCACCGGGTCGCCGGAACTGCGGGCGTCGCGGGCGAGCTGGACGTATTTCTCGGCGATATGGGAGGCGGTGCCGCGAATCTTGATATCGGGGCCGTTGGATTCGAACACGCGCGTCAACGGATTCTGGCCGCGCCGGTTGTTATTATTATTGTTGTTGTTCCGGTTGCGCATCCGCTTGTTGTTCTGACCGTTTCTCATGTGTCGCCTTTAATCCCAACCCAAATTTTCGATCCAGCCAAATTTCCAGCCCGGCCAAGTTTCCCGGCCAGGCTTCCCGGCCAAGTTTCCGGCCCAGCCGAATTCCCGGCCGAAGGCATTCCGACCCAAGGTTCTTTCCGACCCAAGGTTCTTCCCGACCCAAGGTTCTTCCCGACCCGGGGTCCGTCGCTGTCGCCTGTTGCCATCACAGCCCGGCGGTCAGGCCCGCTGCGGCGTGCGGGCTGCTGACAGGCCGCTGACCATCCACCACTTTGCCACCAATCTGGCCGCTGGAGCCATTTCCGCTCCGATTCTATCGGAACGAGGTTCCATGTCCTTATTTAAACGCGTTTTCTTTACGCGAACCGGCACCCGCTTCGCTCGAAAACGCTGAAGTTTCCATGTGTCGCATTCGGCAAAGACGGGTTCCCCAACCGCCGGCGCATCTCTCGGTTACGCCGGCTGAACCAGATGAATCGGCCCGTCAAACAAGCCCGATTTCTCGCGAGAATTTTCAAGCGTCCTATCAGGCTTTCATATGCTTCGCGGTCGGATGGCAGCGCGGCTCTTTCAGCCTTCGCGCAATCGACAACCTGCCTTCCGGAACCCCATTTGTCCGGGGCGGTCTCGCTCTGAAACCTCTGACCGCAGCCCGGAAGATCGACGGGGTCAGCAACCCTGAACCGATGTTTCGGGCGGACCGTAGTCGTTCCGGGGCAATATTCCAAGAGGTTTTTTTGCGCGGAAGCCGGGCTTTATGGTGGCGGTTTGCGGGCGGTCACGACCCGGAGAACCCCGCCCAGATCCGGGCGCGGCGGTCGATGGCGATGCAGGCCCGCGGCCCCGGTCAGGCGCTCGACGTCCGCCGCCTGATGCTGGCCGATCTCCAATACCAGCGCACCTCCCGGGACAAGCGCGCCGACCGCCTGGGTGGCGATGACGCGGTAGGCGGCAAGGCCGTCCGCGCCGCCGTCGAGCGCGCGCCGCGGCTCGTGATCGCGGACCTCGGTGCTCAGTCCGGCCATGTCCGCGGTGCGGACATAGGGCGGATTGGAAACGATCAGGTCGAACGGTCCGCGGATCGCGGCGAGATAGTCGCCGGCCACGTATGCGGCGCGCGCCGACAGGCCGAGGGCGGCCGCGTTGGCGCACGCGGTCCGCAGCGCGCCGAGGCTGATGTCGATGCCGACGCCGAATGCGTCGGGCAGTTCGTGCAGCAGCGCCAGCAGGATGGCGCCGGAGCCGGTGCCGACGTCGAGAATGCGCAAACCGCGTCCCTGCCACGCATTGGCGCGGACGATGTCGAGCACGGCCTCGATGACGGTTTCGGTGTCGGGGCGCGGCACCAGCGTGTCCGGCGAGAGCCGGAACGGCAGTCCCCAGAATTCCCGGACGCCGAGGATGCGCGCCACCGGCTCGCCGGCGATGCGGCGGCGGAGGGCGCGCTCGAGCGCGGCGATATCCTGCGGGGTCAGCAATCGCGCCGCCTGGCTGATGAGGCCGGTCAGGTCGAGATCGAGCACGGCCCCCAGCAGCAGGCGGGCGTCGAGTTCGGGCGAGTCCATGCCGGCGCTTCGCAAGCGGGCGGCGGCGTCGCGCCGTATCGCATCGACGGTTCGGGCCGTCGTCACGCCGCGCCTTCGGCGGCAAGCTGCGCCGCCTGATGCTCGGTGGTCAGCGCATCGATCAGTTCGCCAAGGGCTTCGCCCGCGATCACCTGCGGCAGCTTGTAGAGCGTCAGGTTGATGCGATGATCGGTGACGCGCCCTTGCGGAAAGTTGTAGGTGCGGATGCGCTCGGAGCGGTCGCCGGAGCCGACCTGGCCGCGGCGGTCGGCGGAGCGCTCGGTGTCGGCGCGCTGCCGCTCGGCATCGTAGACGCGCGAGCGCAGGATGTTCATGGCGGAGGCGCGGTTCTTGTGCTGGGACCGGCTGTCCTGCATGTTGACGACGATGCCGGTCGGGATGTGGGTGATGCGGATCGCCGATTCCGTCTTGTTGACGTGCTGGCCGCCGGCGCCCTGCGCGCGCATGGTCTCGATGCGCAGCTCGGTGTCCCTGATGGCGATGTCGACATCCTCCGCTTCCGGCAGCACCGCGACGGTGGCGGCGGAGGTGTGAATGCGGCCCGATGCCTCGGTGTCCGGCACCCGCTGCACGCGATGCACGCCGGATTCGAATTTCAGCTTCGCATAGGCGCCGCGTCCCTGCACCTCGGCGACGATCTCCTTGAAGCCGCCGACCGTGCCTTCGCTGGCGGAGATCACCTCCACCTTCCAGCCCTGCAGGGCGGCGAAGCGCTCGTACATCCGGAACAGGTCGCCGGCGAACAGCGATGCCTCGTCGCCGCCGGTGCCGGCGCGGATTTCCAGCACCACGTTGCGGTCGTCCATGGCATCCCTGGGCAGCAGCGCGACCCGCAACCGATGCGTGAGATCTTCGATCCGCGTTTCCAGGCCGGGACGCTCGTCTTCCGCCATCGCGCGCATCTCGGCATCGGTCGCCGGATCCGCCAGCAGGGCGTCGATGTCGGACAATTCGCTGCGGGCGGCGCGATATGTCTTCACCGCCTCGATCACCGGATTGAGTTCGGCCAGCTCCCGGGTGATGCGGACGTAGTTGTCGGCGCTGACCTGGCCGAGCAGTTCGGCCTCCAGCGTCGCATGGCGCGCCAGCAGGATATCGAGTTTGGCTTCGGGAAGCTGGGACATGGCAATCGTTCGTGACAAGGCAACGGAAGCGGCGGCGGGGCGGCGCGGCGGCGCTACAACGACAGCCCCTCGGAGGCCGCGAAGTCCTTCAGTGCGTCGCGGATCGAGACGCTGCCGGCGGGGGCGTCGAGCAGCGGCAGCAGCATCGCCTCCGCCTTCCTGGCATCGAGGTCGAGGATCATCGCCTTGACCGGGCCGTGCCCCGTCGCCGACAGCGACAGCGACCGATAGCCGAGCGCGATCAGGGCCAGCGCGCCGATCGGCGTCGAGGCCATCTCGCCGCATAGCGAGGCGCTGCGCCGGGCGGCATTGGCCTTGCGGATGATGTCGCGCAAGGCGCGCAGGATCGGCGCCGAGAGGGTGTCGAAACGTTCGGAGACCTTCGCGTTGCCGCGATCGACCGCGTAGAGGAACTGAAACAGGTCGTTGGAGCCGACCGAGACGAAGTCGACCCGCTTGAGCAACTCGTCGAGCTGATAGAGCAGCGCCGGCACCTCGACCATGGTGCCGACGTCGATCCGTTCCGGCAGGGCGTGGCCGTGCTGGCGCAGATAGGTCAGCTCGCGCTCGACGATCAGCTTGGCTTCGTCGAATTCCGCGACCTCGGAGATCATCGGGAACATGATCCGCAGCGCCCGGCCGCCGCCGGCCCGCAGCAGGGCCCGCACCTGTCCGCGCAGCAGCCCGGGGCGATCGAGCCCGAGGCGGATCGCGCGCCAGCCGAGCGCGGGATTCTCCTCGACCACCGTTTCCATATAGGGCAGCGCCTTGTCGCCGCCGATATCCAGCGTGCGGAACGTGACGGGCTTGCCGTCGGCGGCGTCCAGCACGGTGCGGTACAGCGCCAGCTGTTCGCTGCCGCGCGGCAGGCTCTGGCCGACCATGAATTGCAGTTCGGTGCGGAACAGGCCGATGCCGGCGCAGCCGGTGTCCTCGATATGGGGCAGGTCGATGGTCAGGCCGGCATTGAGCAGCAGTTCGACCGGCTGGCCGTCACGGGTCACCGTCGGCAGATCGCGCAGCGCGCTGTACTGTGCCCGCCGCCGCGCCCGGAAACGCACGCGCTCGGCATAGGCCGATTCGATTTCCGTGGAGGGGCGGACATAGATCGAGCCGGATGTGCCGTCGATGATGATCGGGTCGCCGGGATCGGCGATGCCCGGCGCATTCGGAACCTCGCCGAGCGCGGCGATGCCGAGCGCGCGCGCGACGATGGCGACATGGGAATTGGCGGTGCCTTCCTCGAGGATCAGGCCGCGCAGCCGCTTGCGGTCGTAGTCGAGCAGGGCCGCCGGCCCCATGGCGCGCGCGATCAGGATGGCGTTGTCCGGCAACTGTTCGCGGGAGGGCGCGTGGTCCTGCCCGACGAGCTGGCGCATCAGGCGGTAGCCGAGGTCCTCGAGGTCGTGCAGGCGGTCGCGCAGGTAAGGGTCGGTCGAGCGCAGCATGCGGGCGCGGGTGTCGGACTGCACGCGCTCGACGGCGGCTTCCGCGGTCAGGCCGGTTGCGACCGCCTCGTGCAGCTTGTGCGACCAGCCGTGGTCGTTGGCGAACATGCGATAGGCTTCGAGGACGTCGCGATGCTCGCCGCCGTCGGCGACGTCGCCGCGTTCCAGCATGCGGTCGAGATCGGCGCGCAGCTTGGTCAGCGCGGCGTCGAGGCGCTTGATCTCCTTCGGCAGGTCCTCGGCGATGTAGTTGGTGATGACGACACGCGGCTCGTGCAGCACCACATGGCCGAGCGCGATGCCTTCCGAGAGGATGGCGCCGACCTTGCGCAGGGAATGCCGGACCGCCGGTTCGGCGCCGGGCGGCGCCAGCGCGGTCAGTTCGCCCGAGGCGATCATCTCCGCCAGCACCATGGCGGTGGTCTGCAGCGCCTCGACCTCTTCCTCGACATAGGTGCGCCGGGCGCGGTTCTGCACCACCAGCACGCCGAGCGTGTTGCCGGCCCGCAGGATCGGCACGCCGAGGAACGAGTTGTAGATCTCCTCGCCGGTCTCGGGGCGGAACGCGAAGGCGGGATGGCTCTGGGCGTCGGAGATGTTCAGCGGAGTCGCCTCGCTGGCGACCAGGCCGACCAGGCCCTCATGGGTGTTCAGCACGGTGCGGTGGACCGCGTCGCGGTTGAGGCCCTCGGTGGCGTAGAGCTCGAGTGTGTTGTCGACGCGCAGCACGTAGACCGAGCACACCTCGGCGACCATGTTGGCGGCGATCAGCACCACGATCTTGTCGAGCCGCTCCTGCGCGCTGACCTGCTCCGCCATGACCTCGCGGAGCCGTCTCAACAAGACGCGGGGGCCACCCGACGCGCTCCGCATGTGCCGATATCCTTCCCTTCGAGGCCGCCGACGAACACCGCGCCGCCCGTCCCCGGCCTCAAAAAATCGTTAGACTTTTAGATATTTATCTGATTCCGCGGAGCGCCGTGCGGTCCTTGAGAAGGCATTCTGCGGCGGGAACCGGCGATCGCCGGCCCCTTTAAGGCCGTATAGCGAATTGGCGCTTGTTTTGCCAAGCAAAAGCCCCGCGCGCGTGCCGGATCACCTATTCGCCCGATGGCGGCAGGCGAATCCCCGCCAGCGGGAACCCGCGCCCGGATCGCCTGCTTAAATCGCCTTGGGATCATGGAGTTACGCGGCGCCATCCCGAAACCGAAGGCCGGCGGATGGCGCAAGCAGGCATGGCGAATGGCCGGATTCGGGGCATTCGCGGGTGAGATATGCAGCCCGGCCGCGTCATCGCGGGGACGGGGAGCCGGTCCTCAGCTTCCGGTGAGGGCGACATATCCGTTCCAGATGATCTGGATGCCGATGCAGAACAGGATGAAGGCGGACAATCGCATCACGACCTGTGTGCCGCGCTGGCCCAATACGGCGACGACGCCGCTGGCGAAGCGGAAGCAGACATAGATCGTCGCGGCGATGGCGGCGAGGCCGGCCACGGCGCCGGCGGCGAGCACGACCAGCGCCATGACGTCCGACGGCACGGACGGCCGCTGGCTGCCCAGCGTGATCGCCACCGAGATCGATCCCGGTCCGACCGTGAGCGGCATCGTCAGGGGATAGAACGAATCGACCGGGGCACCCGGCTGATGGGCCGTCGCGGCGCGCTGGTCCTCCAGCTCCTCCCGGGCGTGCAGAAGCTGCCAGCCGAAGGCCGCCACCACCATGCCGCCGGCCACCCGCACGATCGGCAGGGTGATGCCGAAGAATTCGAGCAGATGCGAGCCGACGATCAGCGAGCCGAGCAGCAGCAGGAAGCTGTTGACCGCGACCTTGCCGGCGAGAAACGGGCGGTCGGCCGCGGCTCCTTGCGTGAGCCGCAGGAAGATCGGCGCGCTTCCGACCGGATTGACGATCGGAAACAGACCCGCATAGACCAACAGGAACGCATTCGCGATGCTGGCAATGTCGGTCAAGGTCTCCCTCGCGGCGGACGGGGACGGGCCGGGATCAGCCCTTGTCCAGTTCGTAGAGCGAATGAAGGGTGCGGACCGCAAGCTCGGTATAGGCGGCGTCGATCAGCACCGAGAACTTGATCTCCGAGGTGGTGATCGCCCGGATATTGATGCTCTTTTCCGACAGCGCCCTGAATGCCTGCGCGGCGACGCCGGCATGGCTGCGCATGCCGCTGCCGATCACCGACACCTTGGCGACGTCGGTGGCGCTGTCGAGGCGCTTGTAGCCGATCCTGTCCCTGGCGTCGGTGATGGTCTCCAGCGCGCGGTCGAAGTCGGATGCGGGGACCGTGAAGGTGAGGTCCGTGGTCTTGCCGTCCTCCGACACGTTCTGCACGATCATGTCGACATTGATGTTGGCGGCCGCCAGCGGCCCGAAGATCGCCGCGGCGACGCCCGGCTTGTCCTCGATGTGGCGCACCGAAATCTGGGCCTCGTCCTTGGAGAAGGCGATGCCGGTGACGACGTGACTTTCCATGATCTCCTCCTCGCCGCAGATCAGCGTTCCCGGCGGCTGACTGGCATGCGGGTCGATATCCTCGGGCTTGTCGAAACTTGAGCGGACAAAGATCGGCATGTTGTGGACCATGCCGAGTTCGACGGAACGGACCTGCAGCACCTTGGCCCCCTGCGAGGCCAGTTCCAGCATGTCCTCGAACGCGATCCTGTCGAGCCGGCGGGCCCTGGGCACGACCCGGGGATCGGTGGTGTAGACGCCGTCGACATCGGTATAGATGTCGCAGCGGTCGGCCTTGATCGCGGCCGCGATCGCCACCGCCGAGGTGTCGGAGCCGCCACGGCCGAGCGTGGTGATCCGCCCCGTCCCGGGGTTGATGCCCTGGAAGCCGGCGATGACCGCGACCTCGTTGCGGTCGGCGAAACGCTTGACGATCTCGCCGCCGTCGATGTCCAGGATGCGGGCCGAGGCATGGGCGTCGGAGGTCTTGATCGGGAGCTGCCAGCCCTGCCAGGAGCGCGCCTGGATGCCCAGCGCCTGCAGCGCGATCGCCAGCAGCCCGGACGTCACCTGCTCGCCGGAGGCGACCACCGCGTCGTATTCGCGCGCATCGTGCATCGGCGAGGCGTCCCGGCACCAGGCCACCAGCTCGTTGGTCTTGCCGGCCATCGCCGACACCACCACGGCGACGTCATGGCCGGCATCGACCTCGCGTTTGACGTGACGGGCGACGTTCTGGATGCGCTCAATATTGGCGACGGACGTGCCGCCGAATTTCATGACGAGCCGGCCCATGACGGATGGTGCATTCCTTGAGGACAACGGGATAGAATGGAGCGCGGATTCGCGCCACGCGCGCCGAAAAGGCGGCTATACATAGCGGCGCCGATGAGGGCACGCAACCCACCGCGCGGCAGGAGGCGCGCGCCGATCATGACCATTCAGACCCAATCCTCCAGCCCGTCCGTCGACCCCGCCGAGATCGCGAAATTCTCGAAACTGTCGGCCGAGTGGTGGGATCCCAACGGCAGGATGGCGCCGTTGCACAAGATCAATCCGTTGCGGCTCGGCTTCATCCGCGATGCCGTGTGCCGCAAGTTCGACCGCAACGCGCGCAGCCTGAACTGCCTCGCGGGCCTGCGCATGCTCGACATCGGCTGCGGCGCCGGGCTGCTGTGCGAGCCGTTCGCCCGGCTCGGCGCGCAGGTGGTCGGCGTCGATCCGTCCGAGACCAACATCGCCGCCGCGAAGCTCCATGCCGAGCGTTCGCACCTGTCGATCGACTATCGCTGCACCACCGTCGAGCAGATGGACCCGCGCGAGCGTTTCGACGTGGTGCTGGCGATGGAGGTGGTGGAGCACGTCACCGATGTCGGGGCGTTTCTCGACCGCTGCGCCGCGATCACGAAGCCGTCCGGCCTGATGGTGGTCTCGACCATCAACCGCACCTGGAAGAGTTTCGCGCTGGCGATCGTCGGCGCGGAATATGTGCTGCGCTGGCTGCCGCGCGGCACCCATCAGTGGGACAGGTTCGTCACGCCGGACGAACTGGCGCGATATCTCGAGCGCAACAGGCTCGGCATCACCGAGCAGGCAGGCGTGGTCTACAGTCCGTTCGCCGACCGCTGGAGCACCTCGGCCGACACCGAGGTGAACTACATGGTGGTCGCCGAAAGCCTCGAATAGCTCACGGCGGCGTTGCCGCAGTCCAGCGTTGCCGCAGTCCAGCCATGAGGACCGGCCGGTTGACCGTGCCCGCCGTGCCCGGCACGGTGCGGCGTTTCGCCAGCCCCGTTTCGCCTGACCTGATCGCTCCCCATGTTCACCGTCGCCGCGCTCTGGATTCCCTTCACGCTTGTCGCGGCCGCGGGACAGGTCGCGCGCAACGCCATGCAGCGGTCGCTCACCGGGCCGCTCGGCACCTGGGGCGCGACCAATATCCGCTTCCTGTTCGGCTTCCCGTTCTCGGTGCTGTTCCTGGTGCTGGTGCTCGCGGCGACCGGCGACCGGCTGCCTGCACCCGGCCTTGAGTTCTGGCCCTGGCTGCTGCTGGGCGCCCTGTCGCAGATCGTCGCGACCGGCCTGATGCTGGCGGCGATGAACGACGCATCCTTCGTCGTCACCACGGCCTATCTCAAGACCGAAGCGATCCAGACCGCGATCTTCGGATTCATCTTCCTCGGCGACCATCTGACCGGCTTGAAGGTCGTTGCGATCCTGGTGGCCACCGCCGGCGTCGTCACCACCGCGCTGCGGCCGGGAACCACCGGCTTTGCCAATCTGAAGCCGACGATACAGGGCCTCGCGGCGGCGGCCGGCTTCGCGCTGTCGGCGGTCGGCTTTCGTGGCGCGATCATCGTGGTGCCCGGCGTCTCGTTCGTCACCGCCGCCACCTACACGCTGGTGTTCGGACTGTTCGTGCAGACGCTGGTGCTGTCGATCTATCTGCTGACCCGCGCGCCCAAGGTTCTCGCCGGCATCGTGCGGATGTGGCGGCCGTCGATGTTCGCCGGCTTCACGGGCGCCTTCGCCTCGCAGTTCTGGTTCCTGGCCTTTGCGCTGACCGCCGCCGCCAATGTCCGCACGCTGGCCCTGATCGAGGTGCTGTTCGCGCAAGGCGTGGCGTATTTCTCGTTCAGGCAGCCGGTCGCGCCGCGGGAACTGTTCGGCATCGGACTGATCGTCGCAGGTGTGGCGCTGTTGATCGCGTCGTGAATCCGGACCCGCCGGTTCTGCATCGTGAAGGTGCGGTCCGCCGATGCCGTATGTCGCGTTAAGGATTTCTCGCCGTTTCCGTCAGGACTTCGTTAGCGATATCCGGGCGCAACACTGGAAGAATCGCCGCCCGGCCGGGAAATGACCGCGCACGGCGACGCCGGTTTGATATCGTTTCCTCTCTGTAAACGCCGACGCGCGCAGTTGAGGATTCAGGTTCGCGACATGGATGCTGGCACCGTCTTTGCCACAGTATCGGTGACGATGCTGGTGAATGGCCTGGCCCTCGGACTGATCTATCGGGATCTCCCGTCGGAGCTTCGCCCCTCGGCGGTCTACTGGCTGGTCGGAACGCTGCTGATCGCACTGGGATGCACCGGCTTCGCATTCGGCGGGCCGCTGCCGCGCCCGCTGATGCTGACGATGGCGAACGGCTTCTTCATCTTCGGCCTCGCCGGCTATCTGCGGTCGCTGCAGGAGTTCCACGGCGAGCGCCCGCAAGCCTACGTGTTCGCGGTGCCGGTCATCACCACCGCCTGCGTCCTGGTGTTCTCGTCGGTCTATCCGCACTTCGGAATTCGCCTCGTCGTGGTGTCGCTCGGCTGGTCCTGGCTGATGATCGAGTGCATCCGCCTGCTGGTGCTGGGCGCGCGGGAGGATCGTTCGCTGAGCCGCAAGATGCTGGCGGCCCTTTTCATCGTGCTGTTCGCCTATTCGGTCGTTCGCCTCCTGATCTATCTCAGCCAGAATCTCAGACCCGATTTCGCGGTGGAAACCGGCGCCAACTGGATCAACCTGGCGTCCCCGATCGTCATGACGCTGCTTCCGATCGTCGGGACGACGACCTTCAGCCTGATGTGCAGCGACCAGTTGCGGCGCAAGCTGGAGCGAACCGCCTCCACCGATTTCCTGACCGGCCTGCCGAACCGGCGGGCGCTGGTCGAATATGGCGAGGAGATGTTTGCCCGCACCCGCGCGGGCAGGTCGGTCCTTGCCGTCGCGGTGCTGGACGTCGATCATTTCAAGGTGGTCAACGACACCTATGGCCACGACACCGGCGATCTTGCGCTGGTTCACCTCGCGCGGCTGCTGCGCGCCGAGACGCGGAAGGTGGATGTGGTGGCGCGTTCGGGCGGCGAGGAATTCGTCATCCTGATCGAAGGACTCGACGAGCCCGAGACCGTCGCGGCCGTCGAGCGGTTGCGGCTCGTGGTCGAGGATTCGGCGTTCAACCCGGCGGCCGGGAGCATGACCATCACGTTCTCGGCGGGCGTGTCGATCTATCGCGCCGGTGATGCGAGCTTCGACGATATCCTGCGGCGCGCCGACAATGCCCTGTATCGCGCCAAGATGCGCGGCCGGAACCGGGTCGAGCCGTGGCAGGCCCCGGTGGAGCGCGCGGGATCGATCCTTCATTGACTATCTGATCGACGAAAGCGATGGGCGGAATCGATGAACGCGCCTGCCGCTACACCAGCCCGCGACGGACCGCCTCCACCGCGGCTTCGGCGCGCGAGGAAATGTTCAGCTTGCGGTAGACGGTCTTGACGTAGCCGGCGACGGTGTGCGGCGTCAGGCCGAGCACGCGCGCGGCCTCGGCGACGCGCAGCCCGCGCCCCAGCAGCCGCAGCACGTCGAGCTCGCGCGCCGTCAGATCCTCGCCGCTGGCCTCGCCGAGCTGCGCGACGCGTGCCCGGGTACTGGCGAAATAGGTCAGCATCCGCTGCGCGATCGATGGCGACAGCGGCGGCTCGCCCTGATCGATGCGGTGCAGGTACTGCACGATCGTATCGGGGTGCTGGTCCTTGAGCAGGTAGCCGCGCGCGCCGGCGGCGATGGCGTCGAACAGGTGTGCGTCGTCGTCATAGATTGTGGTGACGACCGGCAGTACGAACGGATGGTGGTTCGCCAGTTCGCGGATGATGTCGATGCCGGAGCCGTCGGGCAGGCCGATATCGACCAGCGCGATATGCTGCGCGGTGCCGTGGTCGCCGAGCCGTTCGGCATTGGCCGCGATCCAGTCGAGCGCCGATTGCACGGTCGCGGCCTCGGCGATCGCGATGCCCGCGAAGGCGGCGGGAAGCATCCTGACCAGCCACGCGCGGGTGTCGGCCTGGTCCTCGACGATCAGCCCTATGCGCGGTTGCGATGACATGGTGCTCGACGGCCTGGTCTCGCCGCTGGAAGGTTGAGGGGCGTACGGTTGAGAGGCGGAAAGCTGAGAGGCGGAAAGCTGAGAGGCAAAAGGGTCGCGGAACCGCCGCGATCCCGTCTTGCGGGTGTCAATCTAGGTCGCTGCGTCAAGGCCCGGCACCCCTCGAATGTGGGGTGCCGTCCGTCATGGCATGGCCTGCTGCCGCGGTGACGGAAAATCCCGCGTCCGCCGCGGGCGCGACATGCATCGGGATCTCGATCGCAACCGAGGTGCCGGGTGCCTGCCGGACGATCGTCAGTGTGCCGCCGAGTTGGGCCAGCCGGCGCTCGAGGCCGCGCAGGCCGTTGCCGCGCGAACTGCCGAGCGCGTGCGTGGCGTCGATGCCGATGCCGTCGTCGGTGACCGTCATGCACAGCGTCTCGCCGTGCTGGCCGGCCGTGACCGTGACGTTGCCGGCCCGGGCGTGGCGGATGACGTTGCTGACGATCTCGCGATGGGCCGCGGTGAAACCGCGATAGGTCTGGTAGCCGAGCGCCGTGGTGCTGTCGTCGTCGCGCGCCAGCGGCCAGTGCAGTTCGATGCCGGCGGCGGCGAGCCGTTCGCCGGTCTCGTGGCGAAGCGCCGCGATGGTCCGGCCGAGCGGGGGCTGGTCGGTGGCAAGCCCGCTGACGATGGTGCGGATGTCGGCGATCGCCTCGCGCAGCACGCGATGGGTATCGTCGAGGTCGGTCTTGTACAGTCCGGAGAGCAGCCGGGCGCCGACATCGTCATGCAGGTCGCGCGCGATGCGGCGGCGTTCCTCGACGCTGCCGCGCTCGTAGGCGCTGCGGCCTTCCTCGATGGTGCGCGTCATCCGGACCAGCTCTTCCGCGAGCTGCTGGTCGGAGCGGCTGAACAGGCTGCGGCCCTGCGCGGCGTAGCGCAGCACCACCGCGGGCGTATCGGCCGCCGGCGGCAGTTGCAGTTCGAGCCCTTCGCGGCCGATCGCGACCTTGTCGACCGCATGATCGGCGGGCTCGATCGCCAGCGGGTCGAACAGGCGGTTGAGCAGCTCGCGCCAGCGTTCGGCGCGCTCGTGGGCCGAGGCCGCGAACGACACGTCGGTGACGGCGCGGAACAGTTCGTGATCCTTCAGCCGGTTGCGCGCCGCGAAGCGGCGCCACAGCCGGCTGCGCAGCGGAAGATAGACGAAGCCGACCGCGAGCAGCGCGATACCGAGGGAGGTTTCGTGCTGCAAATGCAGGATCGCGATCAGCCCGGCATCGATCGCCAGCAGCAGCAGCATGCCGGCGGTGTAGAACAGGACGCGGAAGGTCCATTCGGAGAGGTCGAACAGCCGGTAGCGCGCCACGCCCAGCGCGATGCCGCCATAGATCAGCAGGAAGAAGCCGAAGGCATGGCCCTGGCTCGTCAGCGGCGCGCTTTCGAACAGCGCCGGCGTAATGACGAGCGCCACGAACGCGCCGGCGCCGATGATGACCGACAGCCCCAGCCAGTTCAGCGCGGCGCGGGCGCGCGGGTCGCGGCGATTGACCATCCATTGCAGGCCGATCAGCACGATGATGAGCAGCATTTCGATCGACGCCGGCAACTGGGTGCCGACCAGTTGGTTCGGTGCAAGGCGCGTGATGTCCGCGACCAGCCACGGCACGAAGATCGCGGGCACGATCCATAGCGTCGATGTCGGCGCCAGCGCGCGCGGATAGCGCAGGAACATCGCGATCATGGCGATGCCGAAGCCGAGCGTGCCGACATGATTGAGCGCCGAGAGGATGCGGATGAAGCCGCCGTCGAGCGCAAGCTCGCGCGACGAATAGATCGCCGCCGTATAGGCCGCCAGCGTCACCATGGCGCCCGACAGCGCGAACAGGCGCGTCACCAGCTCGGCGGGCCGCATGGCCAGCACCCAGGCGCCGATCAGCAGCGTGCCGGCGCCGGTGACGAGCTGCACCCAGAAGGCGAGCGGCAGGTTGCGGAGGTCGCGGGTCGCCGGCGTCACGGTCCGGATCGCGGGTCCGCCGGGCGTGGCGAGATGCAGCGTCACCCGCGGCGCCTGCAGCAGCGCGGCGAGCTTCGACTGGCGCGCCATGAAACGGTCGATGCCCCGATAGCTTTCCAGCATGTCCGGCTCCTCGATCAGGTCGCCGGCCTCGAGCGTCATGGCATCGGAGGGCGCGGGCGTCGCGCCGATGGCGGCAAGGGTCGCGGGCACGGCCAGGCCGCGCGCCGGGCCGAGCGTATCGACGGCCGCGATCGTCACGCGGTTGGCCGCGGCATCGGCGGCGAGCGTCACGCCCAGTCCGGGCTGGCGCAGCACCGCCCACAGCACGAGCGTAATCGCGACGACACAAAGCAGCGTCGCCCCCTGCATGATGCGGTTCGGCAGCCAGATCGGAATTGTCCATCCCCCTTGGACAAGGGGTTCGACAACCCCGCCCCGGCCCGCATAATGAGGATGAATCTCGCATTGTCGATTGTTATTTGAATGCCTGTTGTCGCACTGCTGGCCGAGGGCCTGGTCGCGTTCTGCGCGTTGGCCTTCGAAGTGATCGCGGCGCGGCTGATCGCGCCGCATGCCGGCATGTCGACCGATACCTGGACTGCGATCATCGGCGCTTTCCTGCTGGCGCTGGCGCTGGGAAACCGGATCGGCGGCGCGCTGGCGGCGTCGGATAGCCCTGCGATACTGCTGCGGCGCGCGAGCCTGGCGGCGGCGTGCGGCGGCCTGGCCGTGACGGTCGCGCCATTCGCGATGCCGGCCTGGGACGGGCTGGTGCTCGCATCGGCGCCGACGGCGCTGTGGCGGATCGTGCTGTTCGCCGCGATTCCCTGCATCCCTGCCGGACTGTGTTTCGGCATCGCCACCCCGCTGTTGATGATGAGCGTGCTGCGCGCCACCGATGCGCGCGGCGCCTTCGCCGGCGCGATGTATGCGGCGGGCGCGGCCGGCAGCGTCGCGGGCGTGCTGGCCGCGCTGTGGCTCCTGCTGGACCAGTTCGGCGTGCGGGCCTCGCTGGTGGCGATCGGCGCTCTCGCCGGTGCCGATGCGCTATTGCTGCTGATGCTGTCGCGCCGGAGACGGCCGCTGCCGGCCACGGCATGATCCGGCGCGCGCTGCCGTTCGCGGTGTTCCTGTCGGCGATGGGCTCGCTGTCGGTCGAGCTTGCCATCGTCCGGCTCGGCGCACCCTATGTCGGGCAATCGCTGCTGCCATGGTCCGCCGCCATCGCCAGCGTGCTGATCGGCCTGACTGCCGGCCACGGGCTCGGCGGCGTGGTTGGCGGGGAAGCCGCGAACCGCCGCGCCTTGCGGGTCTGGCTCGGGCTGGTGTGGCTGGGCGGAGCCTGCGGCGCGGCGCTGATGCCGCTGCTGGTCGGCCAGGCGGCGCGAATCTTTGCAGGCGACGGCGGCTTCGGCCCGGGCGCGGTGCTGGCGGTCGCGGCGCTGGCGGCGCCGCCGAGTTTTGCCGCGGGCTTCGTCGCGCCGCTCGCGGTGCGGCTCGCCGCGCGGTGGCCGGGCCTCGATTTGTCGCGCGCGGTCGGCGCGATCTATGCCGCTTCCGCCGCCGGCAGCGTGGCCGGCACGGTGCTGGCCGGCTTCGTGCTGCTGGAAACCGTGGGTGCCGCCGGGCTCGCAGGCGCGGTCGCGCTCTTGTGGCTCGGGCTCGGGGTGGCGGTGCTGCCGTGGCGGCGGATGCCCATGGCGCGCGCCGGGCTGGCGGGCTGTCTTGTCGTCGCCGCCGTGCTGCCGCTTGCCATGCTGCGCGGGCAGGGCGTGTGCCGGTACGAGTCGCGCTACACCTGCATCCGGCTGCTCGATCGCGCGCTGCCGGGCGGCGGCCTGCTGCGCTTCATGATCCTCGATGAAGGCGTCCACAGCGCGTCGGACCGCGATCATCCGCGGCGCCTGCATCTCGGCTATGCCGCGCTCACCGATCGTCTTGCGCGCGCCGCGTTCACGCGAGCCGGGAATCCGCGGGCGCTGGTGATCGGCGGCGGCGGCGCGACGCTGCCGCGTGCCTGGGCGGCGATGGCGCCGGCGGTGGACGTGACGTCGATCGAGCTCGATCCCGTGGTGGCGCGCGTCGCCGCGGTCGAGATGTGGGCGGCGGCGCAGTCCCGGCTGACCACCGTGACCGGCGACGGCCGCGCGGTGGTCAGGGCGATGCCGGCGGCGCCGCGTTTCGACGTGGTGCTGATGGATGCCTATCGCACCCGCAGCGTGCCGCCTCACCTCGTCAGCCGCGAATTCGGCGCCATGGTCGCCGCGCGGATGACCGGGCAGGGCGTGTTCCTGTCCAATGTGATCGACCGCAGCGGCACGCCGCTGCTGGCGCTCGCCATCGCCCGGACCCTGTCGGAATCCTTTGCGGCGGTCGACCTGTGGATCGCCGATCACGACGCGGGCGACGGCACCAATGTCGTGGTGGCGGCATGGAAGGATGGCGCGACCGCCTTCCGTCCCGATGCACAGGGCGTCACCGCGACGGTGATGGCGGCGGGCGGCGCGGCGCACCCGCAACAGGTGACATGGCGGCGCATCGACGTGAAGGCGCGGGCGCGGCGCTGGCCGCACGCCTGCGCGGCACTGCTGACCGACGACTGGACGCCGGTGGACCGGCTGCTGGCGGGCCGGCCGGTCTGCTGACCGGAATTTGTTGCGCCCCCCTCGTAACGGGGGCTGCATCGCGCGCCGGCCGCGGGACAATCGCGATCGAGGAGGATCGATGCAGGACGATTGGGAAACCCGGCCCCTGGCGACGTTCAGTGGCCTGCGCGGCGTGCCGCTGTTGTCGCTGTCGTACAACTCGCTGTTTCCGTCGCTGCGGATCCAGAAGCAGGGAATCGCGATCCGCGTGATCCGCTGGCACGACTTCGCTTACGCGGACATCGAACGCATCGAGGCGCAGCGCCGCCTGGGCCAGCTTCTGACATTCGTTCCGCGCCGGGGCGTGCGGACCTTCAGCGTGAATTTCCCGCGCGCCAGCGCCGTCGCCGTGGTCTCGGCCTTGCAGCAGCGCGGTGCGCCGCTTGCGCCGACGGCGCTGGCGCTGCTCAACGCGCGATCCTGATTGGCGACCGCCCCCACGAACGGGGGGTTGGCGCCGGCGGGACGCCACGGCTACAGAGCAGGCGCGGCAATTTCAACGCAGGCTGTGATTAAGGACGCATATTATGCAATTCAATGGTCAGCAGGACGGCAAGGCGCTTCCGTTCGTTCTCGCGAATGCGAAGCCTTACGCCCTTGAGCAATATGAAGACGACGCACTCGGCGTCTACGATCCGGTCACCCAGACCTGGCGTGGCACCTTGCTGTTTCACAAGTCGTCGACGTCGCGCAACGTCAACTCGACGTCGGGCCGCACCTCCGATACCGATCTGGCCTCGGATGTGCTCGGCAACTGATTTCGTTGCTTCGCCCTCGGCGATCAGGGGTCGGCCGCGAGGTCGGCCCTTTTTATTTGTCGCTTGCCCCTTGTCGTCCTCACCCGTCCCGCAGGTGCCCTGAGACATGCCCAAAAGCGTCCTGATGATTTCCACCAAGCTCGATCCGCATGTCGATGCCGTGCTCGAGCACCTGGAGAGGCGCGGCGTCCCGTGCTTCCGTCTCAACACCGATCATTTCCACGAGGAATATCGCGTGACGATGACCGATGAGCCGACCGGCACCATCCGCATCGACGACAAGTGGGGCCGGTCCTGCGAGTTCCCGCACAAGGTTCGCGCGGTATGGATGCGCAAGCCGGAGCCGTCGCTGCCGCCGCCCGGCGTCGGCGACGAAGGCGTGATCGATTACATCCGCGACGAGATGCGCGAGCTGATGGGCTTCCTGCCGATGGATGCGCGGGTGCCATGGATCAACAATCCGGACGACAATCGCCGGCACCAGCGCAAGTTTCCGCAGTTGCGGCTGGCCCGCAGCCTGGGCCTGCGGGTGCCGCGCTCGATCATCACCAACGATCCCGAGCAGGCCGCCAGCTTCTTCGCAACCTGTCCGCACGGCGTGATCTGCAAGCCGATGCTGATGGGCAGCCACTATGTCGATGGCGAACATTATGTCGCCTATACGCGGCCGGTGCCGCCGGGCGAATTCGCCGCGCTCCGGGACTCCATCGCGCTGTGTCCGACCTACCTGCAGGAATCGATTGCGAAGGATCACGAACTGCGCGTCACCATCATCGGCGACGAGCTGTTCTGCTGCCGGATCGACAGCCAGGGCGTCGCGGGCGCCGAGCAGGACTGGCGCGCGGTCGATACCGCCAAGCTGCCGCACACCATGATCGACCTGCCGGACGCCGTCGACCGCGCGCTGCGCGCCTATCTCAAGCAGTGCGGCCTGCGGTTCGGCGCCTTCGATCTCATCGTCACGCCGGAGGGCGACCATGTCTTCCTCGAACTCAATCCCAACGGCCAGTTCTACTGGATCGAACTCGCCACCGGCGCGCCGCTGGCGGACGCCATGGCGCGGCTTCTGGAAAATCCGTGACGATGACGCCGGCCAGGCCGATCCGGATCAGTTGGCGGCCTTCCTGGCCGATGTCGCGCCGGCGGGCACGCCGCGCCTGCACGCGATCCTTGGCCTGGTCGCGCGACTCGGCTGGCGTCAGCGCCGCCTGATCCTGCCGGCGACAATCGCCGCGATGGTGCTGGCGGGGCTGGCGCTGGTGCCGCCGGTGCTGCTCGCCGACCTGATCGACCGCGTGTTTCCCTCGCGCGACGCCGCCATGGTCGCTGCCATCGGGGCGGCGATCGTCTGCATCGCGCTCGCCGATTCCGCCTGCGCGCTGGCGCGACGGCTGTTGTCGGCGCGTGCCGGGTTGCGGTTGCAGCGTGCGCTGCTGCTGCCGGCCTTTGCCGCGCTGCTGCGGCTCACGGTGGACCAGGAACTGGCCCGCGATCAGGGCCAGCTCGGCCGCACGCTGGAGGAAATCGAGAAGCTGACCCAGGGCGCGACCGAGGGCCTGATCGAATTTCTCACCGCCGCCGCCATGATCCTGGTGCTCGCCACGGCCATGCTGGTGGTCGATCCGTGGGCCGGGGTTGCGGTGCTTGCGGTGGTCGCCGCGCTGGCCGCGGTGCATGTCGCGCTGGCGCAGCGCTTGCGGCGGCGCGAGCAGGCATGGTTCGAAACCCGCAGCAGCTATTGGTCGCACATCGTCGAGGCGATCGCCTATGCCGGCACCGTCCGCGTCAACTCCGCTCATGGCTTTGCCGAGAGGCGCTTTATCGCGCGGCTCGATGGCGATCTCGGCGCGCATTACGCGGTGATCCGCATCTCGGCCGGGCTCGATGCCGTCGGCCGCTTCGCCGGCGGCCTGATCGTCGCGGCGATCGCGCTGACCGGCGGCCGTCGCGTGGTCGAGGGCGGCATCAGCATCGGCGATTTCGTGCTGGTGCTGTCGGTCGGCGGATCGCTGGCCGCGCCGGTCCTGGCGCTGGTGAAGTGCCTTGACGACGTGCAGGCCGTCACGGTGGCCTTTGCGCGGCTGAACAGGCTGGCGGCGGCGCCGCGCGAACGGATCGCGCGCTGCGCGATCCCGCGGGCGACGTGCCGGGCCCGGCTTGTCCTGCGCGGCGTACACTTCGCCTATGGCGCCGACGCGCCGGTGCTGCGCGATGTCAGCTGCGAATTCGCGCCGGGCGAGCGGGTCGCCATCGTTGGGCCGAGCGGCGTCGGCAAGAGCACGCTCGCGAGCCTGATCTTCGCATCGCGCGATTCGGCCAAGGGAACGATCCTGCTGGACGATCGGCCGCTCGCGGCGATCCCGCTCGCGGAGCTGCGCCGCCGCATCGTCGTGGTGCCGCACGAGATCGACGTCTTCACCGGCACCGTGGGCGAGAATATCGCGCTCGATGAGGCGCTGGCCGATTCCGAAAAGATCGCCGAGGCCGCCGGGATCGCGGGCATCGCGGCCGATATCCGCAAGCTGCCGCGGGGCTACGACACGCTGCTCGGGCACGGCGGCGTCGATCTGTCGGCCGGGCAGAAGCAGCGGCTGGGGATCGCGCGCGCCGTCCTGCGGCGCCCCGACGTGCTGGTGCTCGACGAAAGCACCTCCTCGCTCGACGCGGCGACCGAGGCGCGCGTGCTGGACAACGTGCTGCTTCACCTGTGCGACGCCACCGTCATTGCCATCACCCACCGCCCCAGTGTCGTCGCGCGGATGGATCGCGCCATCGATCTGGGTGGTGGTTTGGGTTGAGACTCGGATGGTGGCTTGGATCGAGACTTGGATCGAGACTTGGGTCGAGACTTGGATCGAGACTTGGATTGCGATCCGGGCGCGTCGCCCGCGCGCCTGATTCGCGGCCGCGCGGCGGTGTCCGGTATCGCGGTGCGGGCGCCTGCGCGCGGCCACCTCGCCGTGCATGAGATCGGTGCATGTCGGTCGCGGCCGTCGCGACACCATTGCAGAAGATTTTCAACCGGGCGCGTCGCTTGCGTGAAAGAGCGATGCTGCACTATCAGACGTCGGCGCAATGATTTTCTCCTCCGCGGCCGATCGGCCCCGTGCCGTTGGTGCCGGCATTTCGTCGCGGAAGCTGGAACCCCTGTACTTGCCCTGTACTTGCCAATGGGTTCTGGCTATTTGCCTTGCGGATTGCGACAATCGGGTGCGGTTCGGTGACGAACCGGCATCAGGGGATAGCGGGCGCGTATGCGATCGAGATGGGTTTGGTCGGCACTCTGGGCAGTCGCCGTTGTGCTGGTCATGAACACATGGGGGAACACCTGGGCCTACGCGGCCGGACAGGGTGGCGCGAGGCCGTCCGAATTCCTGCTGATCGTGCAGATCGTGCTGCTGATCACGGTGGGCCGCGGTCTCGGCGAAATCATGCAGCGTATCGGCCAGCCGTCGGTGATCGGCGAATTGCTGGCGGGCCTGATCCTGGGGCCGTCGCTGTTCGGCTGGGTCTGGCCCGAAGCGCGCAACGCGATCTTTCCGCCCAATCCGGAACAGAAGGCGCTGATCGACGGGCTCGCCCAGTTCGGCATCCTGCTGCTGCTGCTGCTCACCGGCATGGAGACCGACCTGAAGCTGGTCCGCAGGGTCGGCCGGGCCGCCATCACGATCTCGGTGGCCGGCATCGTCGTGCCGTTCCTGTGCGGCTTCGGGCTTGGCCAGGCGCTGCCGGATAGCCTGCTGCCGCATCCGGAGGCGCGGCTGGTGGCCTCGCTGTTCCTCGGCACCGCGCTGTCGATCTCCTCGGTGAAGATCGTCGCCGTGGTGGTGCGCGAGATGAACTTCATGCGCCGCAATGTCGGGCAGATCATCATCGCCACCGCGGTGATCGACGATACCATCGGCTGGATCATCATCGCCATCATCTTCAGTATCGCTTCGCGCGGAACGTTCGACCTGCCCTCGCTGCTGCAGGCGGTGTTCGGAACGCTGGCCTTCCTGCTGGTCAGTTTCACGGTCGGGCGACGGGTGGTGTTCCAGCTGATCCGCTGGGCCAACGACCATCTGGTCAGCGCCGCGGCGGTCATCACCGTCATCATCCTGCTGATGGGCGTGATGGCGATGATTACCCACCTGATCGGCGTGCATACGGTGCTTGGCGCTTTCGTCGCCGGCATCCTGGTCGGCGAATCGCCGATCCTCACCAAGCAGATCGACGAGCGGCTGCGCGGCCTCATCACCAGCCTGTTCATGCCGGTGTTCTTCGGGCTCGCCGGCCTCAGCGCCGACCTGACGGTGCTGAGGGATCCGATGCTGCTGGCGCTCACCGCGGTGCTGATCCTGATCGCCAGCATCGGCAAGTTCGGCGGCGCCTTTCTCGGCGGCGCGCTCGGCGGCCTGACCCGGCGCGAATCGCTGGCGCTGGCGAGCGGCATGAATGCGCGCGGCTCCACCGAGGTCATCATCGCCACCATCGGCCTGTCGATGGGCGTGCTCAGCCAGAACATGTTCTCGATGATCGTCACCATGGCGATCCTGACCACGATGGCGATGCCGCCGATGCTGCGGGCGGCGCTCTCGCACCTGCCGCCGAGCGCGGAGGAGAAGGAGCGGCTGGAGCGGGAGGAACTGGAGGAGAAGGGCTTCGTCGCCAATCTCGAGCGGCTGCTGCTTGCGGTGGACGAAAGCCCGAACGCGAAATTCGCCTCCACCATCGCCGGGCTCCTGGCCGGCGGCCGCGGGCTTCCGATCACCGTGCTGCATGTCGGCGAGCAGGCGACCGAGCAGCCGGACAAGCGCCGCGAGGGGGAGAGCCACGAGTCCGCGGTCAAGAGCGCGGCCAAGGCGGCGGCCAATGTCGACGAGGAGGAGAAGGTCCGTCACGTCGACATCACCACCCGCGCCAGCGAGAAGCCGCCGGCCGATGCCGTGACCGAGGAGGCACGCAAGGGTTTCGACCTGATGGTGGTTGGACTCGACCATATCAGCGGCCCGGACGGCGGATTCGACGACAGGATCGACGAGGTCACCGCGAGCTTCGAGGGGCCGCTCGCGGTGGTGGCGGCGAAAGGCCGCCATCTGGCGCAGCCGCTCGATCACGATTTCCGCGTCATCGTGCCGGTGTCGGGCTCTGGCGTGTCGCGCCGCGGCGCGGAGGTGGCGATCGCACTTGCCCGCACCAGTTCGACGCCGCTGCATGTGGTCTACGTCTCGACCACGCGGGACAAGGGCGCGCGGCGGCGCAATCCGCGCATGGGGCCGCCGCAGGACGAACTGATCCTCCGGGACATCGTCTCCTTCGCGGCGACCTATGACGTGCCGGTCACCACCGCGATCCACGACAACGCCGCACCCGATGTCGCGATCATCGCCGAGGTGCGCAGCAGCCACTCCAACCTGATCGTGATGGGTGTCGATCGCATCCCCGGCGAGGATCTGAATTTCGGCACGGTGGCGTCGGCGGTGCTGCGCCACGCCAAGGTCTCGGTGCTCCTGGTGTCGAGCGATGACGTGCGCACGCAGGAATAGTCGCCGCTTGTCGATCTAGGCGCGGGCGCGGTGCGGCGCGCGGCACTGCCGCCACGCCGTGATGAGTGCGTCGGCGGCGGCTTCGACATCCTGCGCCGTGGTGGCGAAGCCGAGCGACAGCCGCACCGCGCCGAGCGCGGCATGTTCGGGAATGCCGAGCGCGCGCAGCGCGTGGGAGGCTTCCTCGCGGTCGGCATGACAGGCGGAGCCGGTGGAGGCGATCACCTCGGGGCAGTTCTCCAGCACGGCGCGGCCGGTCGTTTCGGGAAACAGCACGTTCAGGGTGTTGGGCAGGCGTTCGGTCGGGTGGCCGACCAGCACGATGCCGGGGATCGCCTGCCGCAGGCGTGCGAACAGCGCGGCGGCAAGCCGTGCGGCCGTCTCGCTCGCGCCGCCCGCCAGCCGTCCGGCGGCCAGCCGGCAGGCCGCGCCGAGGCCGACGATGAAGGCCACATTCTCGGTGCCGGGCCGTCGCCCGCCCTCCTGCCCCGCGCCGCGCAGCATCGGCGCGAGGCGCGTGCCGCTACGAACGTAGAGCGCGCCGATTCCTTTCGGTGCGTAGAGCTTGTGGCCGGCGAGCGAGAGCAGGTCGATGCCGAGCGCGGCGACGTCGATCGGAATCTTGCCGGCGGATTGCGCGGCATCGATATGCAGCGGAATGCCGTGCCGTCGCGTCATCGCGGCGACCTCGAAAACCGGCTGCAGCACGCCGGTCTCGTTCTGGGCGTGGATCAGCGTGACCAGGCCGGTGGCGGCGCCGATGGCGTGCCGGGCCGCGTCGAGGTCGATGCGGCCGTCGTCCCGCGCCGGGATGCGGTGAACCGCGTGGCCCTGCCGCGCCAGCCAGCGGCAAGGCTCTTCGGTTGCGGGATGCTCGATCGTGCTGGTTACGATCGCCGCCGTCGATTGCCCCTCGACGGTGCCGCGAATCGCCATGTTGCTGGCTTCCGTGCCACCGCTCGTGAACACGATCCCGTCCGGCTGCGCGCCGATCAGCACGGCGACCTCGTGGCGGGCGGCCTCGATCGCGTCCTTTGCCCGGTGGCCGAGCGGGGAGTTCGACGACGGATTGCCGAATTCCTCGCGCAGGAACGGCAGCATCGCATCGAGTACCTCGGGCGCGACCGGCGTGGTGGCGTTGTGGTCGAGATAGATCGCCATGGCGACTTCCAGGGCTGTTTCCGTCCAGGGGCTGTTGGCGTCCGACGGCTGTTCGTTCCCCAGGACGCCGCCGCCTCAAGGCACCGGGCGCGACCGACGCCGCGCCCGGCATGGATACGAAGGATCAGCCCGCGGTCACCGGCCGGGCGGTCAGCGCGTAGCGGAACGTGTCCGGATCGAGGCAGTCGAGCAGCAGCGAGGCGCGCTCGGCCTGCGGATACATCAGGAAGCCGAGCCTCGGATGCGTGCTGCCGGGCAGCGCCACGTCATGCGCGGTGTTGTAGGCGACCCAGTTGCCTTCCCACGCGCCGAACAGCGCCTTACGCGCGGCGACCACCTTCGGATCGTTGATGGCAAGGTTCTTCGGCGGCTCCTCCAGCATCACCTTGCGCACGTCGGCCGGATCGACCGGCACCCAGCCGAAGCCGTCGAGATGGACCTCGGCGCGGCAGTGCTGTGCCTTGGTGACGTTGGCGCTGCCGGCGCCGAGGCTCTTGTAGCCGAATTGCGAGGGGATCACGCGGATGCCGTAGACGTCGCGCGCCGGCACCCCGGCGGCGCGGGCAAGGCCGACATAGAGCGCGTTGAGGTCGGCGCATTTGCCGCCGAGATTGCCGCTTCTGAGCATCGCCGCCACGTCGCCGATGCCGCAGCCGCGGGTCGATGCCACCCGCACGGTGTTCTCGACCACCCATTCATAGATCGCGCGGGCCTTCTCCAGGTCGGATTTCGCGCCCGCCGCGGCGACGATCTTGTCCGAGGTCTGCCTGACGATGCCGTCGACCGGAATCAGGTCGGTGCCTTCGAGGTTGAGCCTGCGCGCGGCTTCGCTGAGCGGGGCGGGCTTGCCGGGCTTGCCGAGATCGATGTCGCGGTCGCGCATCGCCACGCGGCTGGTGACCTCGATCGCCGGCGCGCTTTCGCCGTCCTTCCAGATCACGTGCAGCATCTCGGCGCCGTATTTCGGATCGCGGACGCGCGCCACCTTGGCCGCGTTGCCGGTCCATGTGGTGTCGCCGGGGCGCATCCATTCGGCTTCGTTCACCGAGGGCAGCGGGATCCAGGCTTGCATTTTGCCTTCCGGCTTGTCGATCGCGAGCCGGGTGACGAGGTCGACGCTGCGCCATGCCCCGGGTCTGGGGGCGAAGACGGCGTCCGCCCGGGCGGCGCCCGGCAGCGCGGTTGCCAGCGAGGCGAGCGCGGTGCTCTTGATGAATTCACGTCGGTTCATGGGTTGTATCCTCCGGTTGTTATCGGTTGGGCCCGGCCGCCGGGGCAGCGGACGGGGACGGCGGAGCCGTCGCGTGGGGAGCCGCAGATGGCGTCGCCGGAATGAATGGTTCGATGGCCGCGCGTGTCGTCGCGCTGGCCCAGTCGATGTCGCCCTCGGCGTACAGCCGCGGGACCAGGTCGGCGCCGAGCACGAAACTGGTCGGTAGCGCGCTGACCCGCCAGGCCCGGGCGACCGCGCGGTCGCGGTCCAGCAGCACCGGAAAATCGACCGGCATCGTCTCGAAGAAGGCCCGCACCCTGAGATCGACTTCGGCGACATCGATCGCGACGACCGCGAGCGGCCTGTTTCGCGCCGAAGCCGCAAACCGCTGAAGGGAGGCCATTTCGCGGGTGCAGGGCTCGCACCAGGTGGCGAAGAAATGCACGATCGCCGCGCGGCCGGCGAAGTCGCGCAAGCTGCGCGGCTGTCCGTGCAGGTCATCCAGCAGGAAAGCGGGCTTGCCATGCCCGGTCCAGGATCCGGGCAAGGGCGTAAGCATAGCGTGACCGGCCTGCGTCGCGCGTGCCGGGGCGGCACAGGACAAGGCCGCGCCGCCGCCGAGCATCATGATGCGCCGCCGCGTGAGGCGAGAGGATGTCAGGCGATGGAGAGGAGACACGCATGGCGGATCGGCGCATTGCCGTGACGACGCATCGTCCCGCCAACCCTCCTGGTCCTGCAAGCCCTCGTGGTCCTGCACGGAATCACGCGACAACGAATCGCGCCGCCGGCTTCCCTGCCGGGCGCGTGAACCGGATTCGCAATATGTGATTCGTGAACCCCGACCCGCGGGAGTGGTGCATAAGGCCACGCGCCAATTCTGTGATGCGCCGGGGCGTTGTCAAGAAATACCGATGCGGCGAAATGACTACATCGGTCGCCGATCCATGGCGGCGTTCCGGTGAAAATATGCATCCGTGATGAATAATTGAGACGG
>JAGRLZ010000015.1 GCA_020441545.1 Xanthobacteraceae bacterium
CTCGAGCAGGCGCGCATGGACGCCGAACGTGCCGATGCGTCGAAGAGCCGGTTTCTCGCGACCATGAGCCATGAGCTTCGCACGCCGCTCAATGCGATCATCGGATTCTCCGAGATGATCTCCCAGGAGGACGTTCTGAAGCTCGATGCCGCGCGGCGCAAGGAATATGCGCAGCTCATCAACGACTCCGGCCAGCACCTGCTGTCCGTGGTCAACGGCATCCTCGACATGTCCAAGATGGAGGCCGGCAATTTCGAGCTTTCGATCGAGCCTTTCGCACCGCAGCCGGCGATCCTCAATTGCTGCAGCCTGCTTGCGTTGAAGGCGCGCGAGAAGGGCGTCGATCTCGTCACCGCCACGCCGGACGACCTGCCGCAGCTCAATGGAGATGCGCGCGCCTTCAAGCAGATCCTTCTGAACCTGATCTCCAACGCCATCAAGTTCACCGAACGCGGCGGCGCGGTGACCGTGGCCGCCACGGTGGAGCAGGCTCGGTTGATCCTGCGGGTGAGCGATACCGGCGTCGGTATCGATGCGGACGATCTCAAGCGGGTCGGCGATCCGTTCTTCCAGGCTGGCGCGACCTATCAGCGCCGGCACGAAGGCACCGGGCTCGGCCTGTCGATCGTGAAGAGCCTGGTCGCATTGCATGGCGGTGAGATGTCGGTGCATAGTCGGGTGGCTGAAGGCACCACCATCACCATTGCATTGCCGTTGCTGTCATCCGGGACTCCTCGCTCGGACAATGTTGCGACATTGAAGCCGGTGCCGCGCCAGCCGACGATTGTGAACCAGGTGAGGAAAAGTGCCTAAAGCTGCGACGATTGACGACGAGATGCCGCGCCGCCGGCGAACGGGCAAGGCGGCGACGCGCGCCCGGCCGAAGGCAAGGGCCGAGGCGGAGCGCGGATTCGTCATGCGCATGCTGTTGCGAAGCCCGAAGGACTCGGCCGCGGGCTTTCTGGCGCTGGCGGCCGTGATCGCCATCCTTGTCAACGCGCTGTTTCTTCAGGCGGGCCACCATCCCTCGCCGATGTTCGGCGAGGCCGATGCGATCACGGCGCCGGTGGCGATGACCGCGAGCATCAGCGCCCTGCCGCGCCCGCGCCCCAGCGAGGCGGATGCCGGACACGCAGACGAGGCGAACGACGACACCGGCGCGATTGCAGCTCATGCCCGCCAGGCGTCGAATGCCGCGCATGCCTCCACCCGGAAGCAGCCCGCGCGACAGGCGGCGCAGAACGATCCGCTCGGCGAGTTGATCTCGTCGCAGCACAAGATCGTTGCGGTCCAGCGTGCGCTGACCAGATATGGCTATGGCCAGTTCAAGCCGACCGGAACGGTGGGGCCTGAAACCCGTGCGGCGATCCAGAAATTCGAGCGCGAGCGCAAGCTGCCGGTGACCGGGAAGATTTCCAACCGGCTGGTTGTCGAACTGAGTGCCATGACCGGGCAGGCGATCTACTGAGCTTCGCGCGCCGGACAGACCTTGCGCCTGAGCGTTTTCGAGCCCCGTTCCGATTCTATCGGAACGGAAGTGACTCTAGCATCGCGCCGCTACTGGTATCTCCCCGAGCTTCCCCTTATCCTGCGATCATGCGATTGAAATCAGCGATCTGGGTCGCGGCCTATCTGCGCCGCTGTCAGGGCGAGGGAGTCTTCGGTGCCGTGCGTCGTCGCGGGGCCGAGGAGGCCGGGGCCGTTTTCGTCAAGCTCGCGCTGCTCGACGGCAACGCCATCCTTTTCACGCCGGCGCCGCAGACGGCATACGACGACAGCCGCCCGGCTGATCGCGTCTTCACGCCGTCGTCGAAGGAGCCGCAGCCGGAGCAGGCGGTGGAGGCGCGGCTGGCGAAGGAGATCGGCTTCGATCCCGATGTCTGGATCGTCGAGATCGAGGATCGCAACGGCCGGCACTTTCTCGATCTCGCGCGGACCTGACCGCCGTTCGAAAACGGCGTCCCGCGCCGGCTATTCCCCGATCCCGCTGGCTTTGGGCGGCGTGTTCGCGATCGTTGCGGGCCGCTGGAAATCCGCCGCCGGCTTGCTTGTGTTGCCGCGGGCGCGGTGCCGCTCGTCGTCGTGCAGCAGCGGGCGATGCTTGCCGCGCGGTGCCGCCAGCGCCGCACCCCGCCACGCCGCAATGAGGATGCGGGCGGAGCGGGGGTTCAAGCGATCGTACAGGCGCGACAGCCGGTAGACCGTCGTTACCGACGAGCCGATCTCCGGATTCAGAAACAGCAGAATCCGCTGGAACGTGTCGGCGGCCATGCCGAGCGCCTTGAGCGCGCAGGCCAGCGGTTCGCCGCCCGGATCGTTCACCACCTGCGCCGTTATGCGCTCCGGCAGGACCAGCGCGTCGCCCAGTTCAAGCATGAAGTTGTCGGCATCGGCCGAGAATGCCGCCATTTCGAGAATCTGGATCGCGCGCTTCACCCGCTCGGCCGGAACGGCAGGCGAGGGGCGCAAGGAACACTCCGCGAGGCCGTCGATGATCTCGGCCCGGCCGCGCGCGTCGGCGGCGAAGAACAGGTCGCTGATTCGGGCCACATCGTCCGGCAGCATCGGCGGCCGGGGCGGCGATGCCGGCGCGGCTTCGGGTGTGTCGGCCGGCACGCCGGATGTCGGCGGCGAAACCTGTGCGTCGATCTCGCCGGCGGCGAGCCCCAGCTTCGCGGCGATTTCGGCAGGCGTCTGCGGATAGATCGCGAGCCGTGCGCGGACCGCGGCGCGCGTTGCGTCGTCGACCTGGTCGATCAGGCGCGATGCCAGTTCGACATAGTGCCGTTGCTCGTCGTCGCTGTGCGCGGGCGACTGGACATAGAGGTCCGTCAGTACGCGCAGCAGGGTCGGCCGGATGTCGACGCCTTCGCGCCGCGACAGGGTCATCAGGCCATCGAATCCGGAAAGAAGAGGGGGTGTGGTCATGTTCGGCGTAAGGCGCTGGGGAAACCTGCGCCCCAATGTAGGGGCATCGCTTTAACAGCCCGTTAACCTTACCTGTTCTTAATAAATTCACGTCGCAAGCATTGGCGGCGGCGAGGAGAGAATGGGATATGGGCACCGTCATTGATTTTCCGGTCGCGTCATCGCGCCGGCCAAGCTTGACTCCGGATGCCGCCCGGCTCGGAGACATGGGCACCGTGCTGATCCTTCCGGTGGTTCGGATCGAACGCGCCGTCGACGCTGTCGGCGACGGCAGCGGTCCGGGCGAGGGAGCCGCCCCCGGTGGCGGGCGTCGGCGCCGAGTGCGATCCTGACACCGGATATCCGGCGATGCCGCAGACGCCATGGACGGGGCGGGCGCGTCTACGGCCCGGGCTGATCGTTGCGGTCGCCTTGACCGCCGCGCTCGGCGGATGTGCCGGCGGCGATTTCGGCCGCACCCGGCAGGACTTCCGCACCGACGATATGCATCGCTGGATCGGCACCGAGGCCACCGGCAGCATCGGCATGCGGGCATCGGCGTTTCAACTCACCGATCTCGAGCGCCAGCTTCGCGACCAGGCCTATCCCTTCATCGAGCCGCCGCATTCGCGGCCCGCATGGAAAAGCGTCTTCGGCGACTACAAGCCGATCGCTTCGCCATGGCGGCAGAAGCCGCAATTCGACCGCACCGCCTATGGCCGGATGCTGATCGACGAGCCGCATCGCTCGTACATGTCGCGTTACACGCAGCTGATGGACGACGTGCGCAACGATCTGACCCAGCTCGATCCGTTCTTCGCGACCGCCGACCGCGTCATCAGCCTGGACCGCAAGCGCAGCGCCAGCCTGAAAATCGTCTCCGAACTGTCGCCGCGCGAGCGCGACGACGCGGTGGCCCGCATGCAGGAGAACGCGCTGGTGATCCAGTGGGTGCTGCAATGCCTGCAACGCCGTGTGGCATCCTATCGCTGGGCGCTGGAACGGCTGGTGCTCCAGACGCCGGACACGATCGCCGGCGATGCCGATCGGCTGATCGGCCAGCTTGCTACGCGCGCCGACAACGCGCCGGTGATGGCGCAGCCGGTGCCAGGCATGGCGCTGCGGACACGCGGGTGAAGTGCCTTGCGGATCGGGAGTAGCTGAAGCGCTGCATCCTGAAAGCGCCTCGTATGATTGGCCGCCGATCGCCGATCAGCCGACCGCCGATCAAAGGCGCGGAAGGATTCTCTAGCGCTTCGTCACTGCCGGTGAATCGGCCTGCACCTTGCAGGTCGCGGCGGCCAGCGATGCCCTGGCTTTCGGCAGCAGGCCCGGTTCGGCCGCGAGTGCCTTGAGCAGGATCAGGCCGGTGGGGGTCGGCGAGTCGACGATGAGGCGGTCGGCTGCCGTCACGTCCTCCTCCTCGGGAAGGGCGGCGTGCTGTGCCTCGGTCATCAGGCTGAGCTCGATCACGCGGCGTCCGGCCGAGCGGTCGTTGATCGCATAATAGGCGATGTCGTTGTGGGTATAGAACGACACCGAGGTGTAAGCCTGGCTGACCGGAACGGCGAGCTTGATCGGTCCGCTGGCGAGATCGTAGCGGCACACCGCCATCGCGAAGGCCGGATCCATGAACGGCATCGGCGCGTCGCTGGGCGAGGTCGGTTGCAGCGGCGTCACGGTGTTCGGCTTGGTCAGCGACGACAGGCGCGAATAGGCGTCCTCCGTTGCGATGCGCGGCAGCGCGAGCACGCTAACCAGGTGCACGATGCCGCCGAGTACGACGCCCGCGAGCAGTGTCAGCAGGAACCGGATCACGGGCACCCCGCGAATTTCAGGGCCGGCATCGGCGCATCGCGCTGGGTGCGCGTCGCGACGCCGACCGGGGTGTCGTAGAGGCGGAGCAGCAACTGATATTCGTTGACGCCGGCGGTCGGCAGCCAGTTGCCGGAGCGGGCGCGCGGCGCGATGTGGATCACGAAGGAGCCGTCGGAATTGCGGACGATCTCCTCGCTGGTGAAGCCGTAACGTTGCAGGCCGTTGGCGATCAGTTGCCCCTTCAGGTCGTAGAGCGTCAACGTCCAGAACCGCGCCGGCGGTGTGACGCCGCTGACGGTGACGTCGCATCGGCCGTCGAGCGGGCGCGCGGTGTCGTCGGCTTTCGCGGCGAATGCGATGCCGTCGCCGGCGGCGAGCGGAAGCTCGCCGCTGCGCGCGACCGATGCGCGTGCGTAAGGATTGATGTCGGAGGTTCCGATCTTCGGCCGTGCGGTCCAGGTGCCGATCGTCAGCGTGCCGAAGTTGGTGCCGCGCGAGGCGGTCGCCCAGGTCAGGCCGAGGCCGATGGCCGCGGCGATCACCAGAACCAGCAGGGCATGGGCGATCAGGCGCACGTCGGGACCGTTGTCATGTTCGCGGCCGCGGCGTGATCGCCGCGCGTGATGTGCGTGCGGTTTCCCACTGCGAATGTCAAATACAAAAGGTCTTTGTGCATGGGTGTCGAAATGGCAGCCGTCAGTTTTTGCGTGTCGATGCGGTCGCCGCATCGATGGACGATGCGAGATTGTCCGACGCAGGATTGTCCCGGGATTTCACCGCGCCGGTCGTGATCGGTGCCGGCGGTGCCGCGTCCGAGGTCTTGCCGATGGTTTTCGCCGCTTCGTCCAGCAGCTTCTCGATGCGCACCAGCGTCTCCGCGCCGCGCCGCGTCAGGATCGGCGGCGGCGCCGGCCTGCTGTCGTCGCCTTGTCCCGCCAGCGCCGCCGCGGCTGTCGGCTTCGCCGGCACTTCCACGCCGGGAATATCCTTGATCTCGACGCCTTGATGCGCCGCCGTCATGATGTCGTGCCAGGTCTGGGCGGGCAGCGAGCCGCCGGTCATGCGGTTGGTCGGCGAATAGTCGTCGTTGCCGTACCACACCGCGCAGGTGAAGTTGCCGGTGTAGCCGACGAACCAGGCATCGCGATAATTGTTGGTGGTGCCGGTCTTGCCGGCGGCGGGAATGCCGTCGAGCGCCGCGCGCCGCGCGGTGCCTTCGCTGACGACGTGGCTCATCATGCCGGCCATGTCGGCGGCGACCGATGGCGGAATCACCTGGCGCGGCTTCGGTCCGTCGCGGTCCCAGCGCCAGACCGGATCGCCCGCGCCGGTGCGGACTTCGAGGATGGCGTGCGGCGTCACCGCCCTGCCCTTGTTGGGGAAGGTGGCATAGGCGACCGCGTGCTCGAGCACGTTCACCTCGTCGGCGCCGATCGGCAGCGAGGGCGTGTCCGGCAGCGGCGTGACGATGCCGAACTTGCGCGCGACCTCGACGATCTTGGCGCGGCCCTTCTTGGCGGCATTCCACTGGTTCCTCGGATTGTTGCCGATCGCGATCGACAGCTTGATCGGCACCACGTTGATGGAGCGGGTGATCGCCTGCGTCAGCGTCACCCGCCCGGAATAGGAATGCCCGTAGTTCTGCGGGCACCAGTTGCCGAGGCAGACCGGACCGTCGACCACGATCGAATTCGGCTTGAAGCCGTTCAGCAGCGCGGTGGTGTAGACGTAGGGCTTGAACGACGAGCCGGGCTGGCGCATGGCGTCGGTGGCGCGATTGAACTGGCTGACGCCGTAGTCGCGGCCGCCGACCATGGCGCGCACGCCGCCGTCGAGATCGGCGACGACGGTCGCCGCCTGGGTGGCGTGATAGTCGCGGCCGAACTGGCGCAGCTGGTTCTCGACCGCTTCCTCGGCCGCGCGCTGCACCCTCATGTCGATCGTCGTGCGCACCACGAAGACGCGCTCGGTATAGGATTTCGGGAAAGTATCGACGAGCTTGCGCATCTCGTCGAACGCCCAGTCGAGATAGTAGTTCGGCGAGTTCTCGTCGCGGCGATCGACGGCGGTCGCCGGATTGCGCCGCGCGCCGAACACCTGGCCTTCGGTCATGAAGCCGGCATCGACCATGTTGTCGAGCACCTGGTTGGCGCGCGCACGCGCGGCCGGCAGGTTGATGTGCGGCGCGTATTTGGTCGGCGCCTTGAACAGGCCGGCGAGCATCGCGGCTTCGGCGAGGTTGATGTCGCGCACCGACTTGTTGAAATAGAAATGCGCCGCGCCGTCGACGCCGAAGGTGCCGCCGCCCATATAGGCGCGGTCGAGATAGAGCTTGAGGATCTCGTTCTTGGTCAGGCGCGTCTCGAGCCAGATCGCGAGGAACGCCTCGTTGACCTTGCGCTCGATGGTGCGCTCGTTGCTGAGGAACAGGTTCTTCGCGAGCTGCTGGGTGATCGACGAGCCGCCTTGCCGCACGCCGCCGGCTTGCGCGTTGGTGATAAGCGCGCGGAAGGTGCCGGCGATGTCGATGCCGAAGTGATCGTAGAAGCGGCGGTCCTCGGTGGCGAGCGTCGCCTTGATGAGATTGTCGGGAAAGTCCTCGAGCGGAATCGCATCGTTGTGCTTGATGCCGCGGCTGCCGATCGGATTGCCGTAGCGATCGAGAAACGTGACGGCGAGGTCGGACTTCTTCAGCCAGTCGTTGTCGGCGGTTTCGCGGAACGCCGGTACCGCGAGCGCCAGCAGCAGGATCAGGCCGGCGAGTCCGATCGTCGCGGCTTCGGACAGCGGCTCGATGAAAACCCAGCGTTTCCACCGGCCGACATAGAAGCGATCCATGAAGGTCGAGAAGCGCTCGTAGAGTTCGCGTGCGCCGGCGCCCGATGCGAACACCGCGAAGTCGATGCGCGCATCGAAGTCCAGCAGGAAATGCCGGACTCTCCGCTTCCAGTCGGTCGGCAGAATCTTGCGCACCGGAGTCCTTGACCCAATTCTCGGCCTTCACGCTGCGCGCGAAGGCGCCGGAATGCTCTTGCGAAATTGTTGCGGCAAACCCGTGGCGCTTTTGCGTCCGGCCGCGCGGCGTCGTTTCTAGCCGACGACCGTTTACAAACCAATGGCATCGCGCGGATTTGTGACCGCCACCGCAGGCGCCGCGGCGCCACGGGGGGGGGAATCGGCGATCCGGCTTGCGCCCGGGCGCCCGCGACCTCTACATCATCGCCATCATGGATCCGTGGAATCGATCGAAGAGATGACCAGCCGACCGGAACGGCCGTCGAGGCAGGCGGGTTTCTTTTGGAAAACCAAGACGTTGGAGGAAATGTCCGCGTCCGAATGGGAGAGCCTGTGCGATGGCTGCGCGCGCTGCTGCCTGGAAAAGCTCGAGGATGAGGACACCGGCAAGATCTATTTCACCCATGTCTCCTGCCGGCTGCTCGATGCCGGAACCTGCGCCTGCAAGGATTATGCGAATCGCTCGGCCCAGGTTCCGGACTGCGTCCGGCTCACGCCGGAGAATGTCCGGACCCTGAACTGGCTGCCGCCGAGCTGCGCCTACAAGCTGGTGGCCGAGGGCAGGGACCTCTACTGGTGGCACCCGCTGGTCTCCGGCGATCCCAACACCGTTCATGAGGCCGGCGTGTCGGTGCGCGGCCGGGTCTACGGCACCGAGGACGATGTTCCCGATGCCGACCTCGAGGACCACATCGTCAAATGGCCCGGCCTGCTGCCGAAGCGGGCGAAGCTGAAGACGCGGCCCAAATGAGCTGACCGGCGCTGCCGGCCGGCGGCGGCGATACGGAGGCAACGGCCGCAGGCGTCCGCCGATCACGGAATTGCGACCGCCGCGCCACGCGCGGCACCTATGCGCCGGGGCCAGTGGGCGGGGATGCCTTAACACGTTAAATACATGCGATAACGCGAATCCGGAACGCCCTTGCGTCCCGCCGCACAGCATTGACGTTCCGCCCCGTACGCAGCCCGTACGCGCCCGATTAGCACACGCCCGATTAGCACACGCCCGATTAGCACACGCCCGCCCAGCAGATGCCATGAACAAGTACGTTTCCCCGAGCCGCGTCGCGGCCAGCGCAGAACCCATGCCGGGCCTTGCCCGTACCGCGGCCGGAATGCGCGCCATCGACGCGCCGCCGCTCGCTCCCAGCGCACCGCTGTCGCAGCGCGAGGTGCGGACCATCCTGCTCAGCCTGCTGCTGACGATGTTCCTGGCGGCGCTCGACCAGACCATCGTCGCCACCGCCCTGCCGACCATCGGCCGCCAGTTCAACGACGTCGCCAGCCTGTCGTGGATCATCACCGCCTATCTGCTGGCCTCCACCGCGGTGGCGCCGGTGTTCGGCACCCTCAGCGATATCTATGGCCGCAAGGCGATGATCGTCGTCTCGCTCAGCCTGTTCATCGCCGGCTCCGTGCTGTGCGCGCTGGCGCCGAGCATGACCGTGCTGATTATCGCGCGCGGCCTGCAGGGACTCGGCGGCGGCGGCATCATGCCGATCGTGCAGACCATCATTTCCGACGTCGTCAGCCCGCGTGAGCGCGGCCAGTATCAAGCCTATTTCAGCGGCGTCTGGGTGGCGGCCGGCATCGGCGGCCCGATTCTCGGCGGTGTGTTCGCCGAGCACCTGCACTGGTCGATGATCTTCTGGATCAACGTGCCGCTGGCGCTGCTCGGGCTCGGCCTGCTGCTGCCGCGCATGAAGCGCATCCCGGTGTTTCACCACCGGCGCAAGGTGGACTGGCTCGGCGGCGTGCTGCTGATGGCGGCGGCGGTGGTGTTCACGCTGCTCCTGACCTGGGGCGGCACCCGGTTCCCGTGGTTCTCGGCGCCCGCCGCGACCATGATCGGCACGACCGCGCTGTTGTCGCTGCTGTTCGTCTGGCACGCGCTGCGCGCGCCCGAACCGTTCCTGCCGCTGCCGCTGATGGGCGGCAGCGTGGTGCCGTTCGCGATCCTGGCCGGCGGCTGCGCGCTCGGCACCATCGTCGGGCTGACGGTGCATCTGCCGATCTATTACCTGTCGGTCTATGGCCTGAGCGCGAGCGAGGCGGGGCTGGCGCTGATCCCGCTGGTCGCGGTCTCGGTCTGCGGCGCGGCCACTTCGGGGCGCGTGATGGCGACGCTGCCGCGCTACAAGTGGATCGCCATCCTCGGCACCGGCTCCGCCACCGCCACCGGCCTTGTCATGATGCTGGCGTCGCCGCTGCCGCTGTGGGCGCTGCTGAGCCTGCTGGCGGTGTTCGCCTTCGGCGTCGGCACCACGTTCCCGGTCAGCGTGGTCTCGATCCAGAACGCGGTGGCGCGGCCGCAGGTCGGCACCGTGACCGGCGCGATGAACTTCTTCCGCGCGCTGATGTCGTCGTTCGCGGTGGCGGCGATGACCGCGATTCTGCTGATCGCGCTGGGCACCGGCGGACCGGGCGGCGAGCATCTCGAAGCCTTCCGCGACGTTTCCGCCGCCGACATGGTGGCGGCGTTCCGCTACGTCTTCGCCGCGGCGGTCGCGCTGATGGTTGCGGCCTTCGCCTGCGTGCTGCTGATGGAGGAGCGGCAACTTGCGGGGCCTGCGAAATCGTCCGCGATGGATATGGCCGAGTAGCGGAACAGGGTGCTCCGCCACCCGCGGGTTTTTGCCTATCGGTTAATATCCCGTTGAGGTTGTTCGTTAGCGGGACCGCAATCAATCGTCTTTAGGGTTTATGCTGTCGCGGTCGCGTCGGTCCGATGGATCATTTCGGCCCGATGGCTTCGGACTATTGAGCATTTCCGGCGTCATTGCCCGTTCCGCTCGCAATGACGAAGTTGATCGTATCTCGTTACCGATCGGCAGGAGGCCGCAGTGCAGTCGCTCCTTTGCAAGTTCCTGGCCGACAGGTCGGGCGCCACGGCCATCGAATATGCGCTGATCGCCGGGGGAATCAGCCTTGCGATCATCGCCACCGTGCAGGCGCTGGGCACCGTGGTGAGCGGCCAGTACCAGGGCGTGGTCGACACCTGGAACGGACAGTAGCCTGGAACGGACAGTGGCCGTCCCGGTCGCAGGGGCCCGTGGTGCGCACCACCACCGGATTATTCTCCGATATCTAGGAATTTATACCTTGACAGCGTAACGCTGCCGCAGTAGGGTTGCGCCATGCTCCGGAATTGCGAATGCGGCGCGGCGGTTGGCCAGCGCCGCGAGAGCGTTTTCGAGCGAGGTGGGTTCCGGTTCGCGTCAAGAAAACGCGTCGAAACAAGGATATGGAGCCCCGTTCCGATTCGATCGGAACGGAAATGGCTCCGGTCGTCTCGATCGGGTTGGCGATCCCGATCCTCGGCATTCGGCGGCTCGTGTTTCCGCTCGCCTGGTCGGACATGCGGGGACAATGCCGCATCGTGTGTCCGGCCGCGCCGCCGGCGATGACGGGTTCAGCGGACCCACTTGCCCGTCGGGTGCGTTTTTCAATCCGGCCCTGCGGCTTGCGGGAGCGATTTCGAACATGGCGGTGAAAGCAACGTCCAGGCCGGCGGCGCGAAAGACGGCGACGGCGAAAGCCGCGCCTGCCAAAAAGGCCACTCCCGCCGAAGCGAAAGTTGCCAAGCCGAAAGCGGCCAAGACAAAAGTCGCCAAGACAAAAGCAGCCAAGACACAAGCGGCCAAGGCAAAGGCCGCCGTCGCCGCGCGCAAGGCCACGGTCGACGCGGTGGTGCGCCGCGAGGACGTCGCGACGCTGAAGATCGATCCCGCCGACGCGGCGGCGGGGTCGATCGTTGCGCGCGCCAAGCCCGCGACGCGCCCGACACGGGCGCGGCGCAGCGCGGTCGACCGGCTCAACGATCCGCCGCCGGCAACCGGCGCGGTGCTGATCGAACGGGTCAGCCGCGCCATCGAGCGCGAGCTGACCCAGATCGAAGCCTTGATCGGCGACCATCGTGTCAACCGCACGCAACGCACGGAAGGCGAGCGACGCGCCCGCACGCTGGCCTCGCTGGCGCGGACGCTGCGCGAGGTGATGGCGCTGCGCGCCAGCGACAGGAAAGAAAAGTCCGAGGATGACGACGCCGTGCCCCGCGACATCGACGCGCTTCGACTGGCGCTCGCGCGACGCCTGGACAGCCTTGTCGCCGACGCAAAGGCTGCACATCCTGAAAGCCCTGAATGAGGCCGAGCTTGAAACGCTCGGCACCGCCTGGGAGATTTTCGCGCATCCGCATCAGTGTCCGCCGTCCCTCGCGCCCAACGATGCGCCGTGGCTGACCTGGCTGATGATCGGCGGGCGCGGCGCCGGCAAGACCCGCGCCGGCGCCGAATGGATCCGCGCGCAGGCGCTCGGCCTCGCGCCGTTCGCGACTGAAGCGGTCGAGCGCATCGCGCTGGTCGGTGAGACCGAGCACGACGTGCGCGAGGTGATGATCGAGGGCGTTTCCGGCCTGCTGGCGGTGCATCCGCGCCGGGACCGGCCGACCTGGTCGCCGTCGCGCAAGCGGCTGCAATGGCCCAACGGCGCGGTGGCCTACGCCTTCTCGGCCGACGACCCCGAAAGCCTGCGCGGGCCGCAATTCGGCTGCGCGTGGTCCGACGAGATGGCGAAGTGGCGCTATGCGGAAGCCGCGTTCGACATGCTGCAATTCGGCCTGCGGCTGGGCAGCCAGCCGCGCCAGTTGATTACCACCACGCCGCGCCCGACCGCGCTGCTCAAGCGATTGATGGCCGATCCGTCGAGCGCGGTGACCCGCGCGCCGACCCGCGCCAATGCGCTCAACCTGGCACCGACCTTCCTCAAGCGCGTGATGGCGCGCTACGAGGGGACGCGGCTCGGCCGGCAGGAACTCGACGGCGAGATCATCGAGGACCGGCCCGACGCGCTGTGGTCGCGCGCGCTGATCGAACGGTGCCGGGTCGCGGATGCGCCGCCGCTGGCGCGCATCGTGGTGGCGGTCGATCCGCCGGCATCGTCGAGCAGGCGTGCCGACGCCTGCGGCATCGTTGCCGCCGGGGTGACCGATAACGGTCTGGTGCATGTGCTGGCCGACGAGACGGTGAGGGCTGCGACGCCGGCGCTGTGGGCGGCGAAGGCGATCGCGCTATGGCGGCGCCTCGATGCCGATGCGCTGGTGGCCGAGGTCAACCAGGGCGGCGACATGGTGCGCGCCGTCATCAACGAGGTGGACGTGTCGGTGCCGGTGACGCCGGTGCGGGCGACGCGCGGCAAATGGCTGCGCGCCGAGCCGGTCGCGACGCTCTACGAGCAGGGCCGGGTGCGCCATGCCGGCGCGTTCCCGGCGCTGGAGGACGAGATGTGCGACTTCGCGCTCGGCGGATTGTCGTCGGGCCGCTCGCCGGACCGGCTCGACGCGCTGGTCTGGGCCGTCACCGCGCTCACCGTGGCGGCCCGCGCCGCGCCAAGGGTGCGGGAGTTGTGATAAGGGTGCGGGAGCTGTGATGGATAGGCGGCATCGGCCGCGAACACATGCGTCACCCGCGGGTCCATCTCTCAAGATGGATGGATCGCCGGGTCAGGCCCGGCGATGACGTTGGGGATTGAGTGGCGATTTTATCGGCGTCATGCGCGGGCTTGACCCGCGCATCCATCGTCCGCGTTAGCGGACAATATCGTCGTACAAATCGCGCCAATCGGGATTGTCGCGAACGATCAGATCGATTTTCCACTCGCGCGGCCAGTGCTTGATGTTCTTCTCGCGTTGGATGGCGGCAAGAACGGACTCATGCGGCTCGAAATAGACGAGCTGCTTGACGTTGTACCTGCGCGTGAAGCCTGCGGCGAGTCCCTCTCGGTGTTCGTGGATGCGGCGAACGAGATCGTTGGTGACGCCGACATACAGCGTTCCGCCCGGACCGCTCGCCAGAATGTAGACCCAGTAGTTCATCGAACGATGATGAATTGCCGGGTCAAGCCCGGCAATGACAGATTCGAAGGACACGCTTCATGCTTCACCGCCTGAAAGCCTATCTCCGCGCGCCCGAAGCCAAGACGAGCCGCACCGCGCAGGTGCTGGCGTTCGAAAGCGGCGGGCGGGCGCGCTGGACGCCGCGCGACTATGCGGCACTTGCGCGCGAGGGCTATCTCGGCAACGCCATCGTGCATCGCGCGGTGCGGCTGATCGCCGAGAACGCCGCCTCGTGCAGCTACCTGGTGTTCGAGGGTGCGCAGGAGCGCGAGGGGCATCCGCTGGCCGCGCTGCTGGCACGGCCCAATCCGCGCCAGGACGGCACGACGTTCCTGGAGGCGCTGGTATCGCACCTGCTGCTCGCCGGCAACGCCTATGTCGAGGCGGTCGCGCTCGACGACCGGGTGCGCGAACTCTACGCGCTGCGGCCCGATCGCATGAAGGCGGTGCCCGGTGCCGATGGCTGGGCCGAAGCCTATGAATATGTTGCGGGCGGACGCGGCGTGCGGTTCGACCAGCTCGCTTCCCACGTGCCGCCGATCCTGCACCTGACGTTCTTTCATCCGCTCGACGATCACTACGGCCTTGCGCCGCTGGAGGCGGCGGCGGTGGCGGTCGACACCCACAACGCGGCGGCGCGCTGGAACAAGGCGCTGCTCGACAACGCCGCGCGCCCGTCCGGCGCGCTGGTCTATTCCGGCCCAGAGGGCGCGGTGCTGTCGGATGCGCAGTTCGACCGGCTCAAGCGCGAACTCACCGACACCTATCAGGGCGCCGCCAATGCCGGGCGTCCGCTGCTGCTGGAGGGCGGGCTCGACTGGAAGGCGATGTCACTCTCGCCCAAGGACATGGATTTCCTCGAGGCCAAGCACACCGCGGCGCGCGAGATCGCGCTGGCGTTCGGCGTGCCGCCGATGCTGCTCGGCATTCCCGGCGACAACACCTACGCGAATTTCCAGGAAGCCAACCGCGTGTTCTGGCGGCAGACGGTGCTGCCGCTGGCGAACCGCATCGGGCTTTCGATCGCGCAATGGCTCGCACCGCAATTCGGCGACGGCGTCCGCCTCGTCATCGACACCGACCGCATCGATGCGCTGGCGAGCGATCGCAACGCGCTGTGGGAGCGGCTGACCGACGCGCCGTTCCTCACGATGAACGAAAAACGCGAGGCGGTCGGCTACGCGCCGGTCGAGGGCGGCGATCGCTTCGAGTAGGTGCTTAACCGTCTCCCTTTGTGGGAGAGGGAAGAAAGATTTTCATGTCCGAGCTGATCGACACCTTCGTCGCGCGCGGCGACCTCGCGCACCTGGCGCTGTTCCTGTGGGCGACGGCGGCGAGCGGCGGCTTGCTGTTCACCTTGCGCGAACTCGCCGCCGCCTCGCGTCGCTTCGACGATTTCATCCGCGAACTGTCGCGCTTCAACCGCCGCGCCAGCGGCAAGCATGTCGAGGATTGCGAATAATGGATACGTTGCACAGCATGATGCGCACGCTTCAGGGCGATACCAAATCGAGCCCGCAGCATCTCACCGTGTTTCGGGAGTTCCTGAAACATCTCGGCACCATCCAGCACAAGGCGCCGCAGAAACCTGCGGCAAAAGTGACGCGCGCCAAATCCCCGCGCGTCAAATCTCCGCATGCCAAGCCGACGCCGCGCCGCAAGCCGGCGAAGCGCACGCGCATGGGCTGATTTTTTCTCGTCGTCTCCGCGCAAGCCGGGACGACGACAATTTCTTCCTTCATAGCCAATCTCCCCCCGCGAGTCTCATCATGCACGCTCCGCTTCCGCTCGCCTCCCGGTTGTCGCTGTCGCTCGACGGCACCATCGAAGGTTATGCCAGCCTGTTCGGCGAGGTCGACCAGGCGCGCGACATGGTGATGCCCGGCGCGTTCACGCAGACGCTGCATCAGCGCGGCCTGCGCAAGATCCCGATGCTGTTCCAGCACGATCCTTCCGAGCCGGTCGGCATCTGGCTCGAGCTGCGCGAGGATTTTCGCGGGCTGTGGGCGCGCGGAAAACTCATTCCCGATGTTGCCCGCGCGCGCGAATTGCTGGCGCTGCTGCGCTCGGGCGCGATCGACGGCTTGTCGATCGGCTATCGCACCGTGCGCGGCCGCATCGATCCGAAGACGCGCGTCCGCAGGCTGCACCAGGTCGACCTGTGGGAGATTTCCATCGTCACGTTCCCGCTGCTCGCGGGCGCGCGCGTCGCGGCCGTGAAGGCGAACGGCGCGCCGCGCCTGTCGCGCATTACCCCTTGTAGGCGAGTGCCAGTGCGAGGCCGATGATGGCGCCGACGCAAACGGCCGCGCCGCCGGCCGCCATGCCCCAGTTGAAGAAGTAGCCGGCGACCGCGACGAACGATTTGTCGACGTGGCTGCCGAACAGGATGAACGTCGCGGCGAACGCCGCGAGCAACGCTGCCGCGAGCGCGATGCCGAGCCACGCCGCCAGCCTGCGGTCGGGCCGCATCGCATACCACGCAGCGCCCGCGCCGGACAGCGCGAGCAGAACCCAGATGAAAATCAGAAGGCGCATGGGCGACGTCGCTTCAAGCCGTCATCGATGACGCGACTCTAGCTCATCGCCGCGCCGGAATGAAGCGCGGCGTCGTTCCGGGAATGGGCGGCGTATGTGACGGATGCCGAGGGAATGAAGCATTGTCGGCGGAATGATCGTCATGCCCGCGAAGGCGGGCATCCAGTACTCCCTTTTGAAAACGGTTTCCCCCTACGTTTCCTGCTGGGATTACTGGATCGTCCGCCTTTGCGGACGATGGCGCCGCATTGCCGGTCAGACTCGCAAGACGACATCTGCCCCGGCTGTCGTACTTCATGAATTGATTTTCGTAACCTTGATCACCACCCAGGAGAACCATATGGACTTCGACATCACCGAGACCGCGCCGGAGCACAAGTCCGGCATCGCCCTGACACCGCGCGACGGCTATGACGAACTGCGCACCACCTTCGAGGATTTCAAATCCGCCAATGACGAGCGCCTCGCCACGCTCGAGCGCAAGCGCGGCGACGTGCTGCTGGAGGAGAAGGTTGACCGCATCAACGCCGCGCTCGATCTCCAGGTCAGGCGGATGGACGATCTGGCGTTGCGCCATGCGCGTCCGGCGCTGGAAGGGCGCGGCGGGCCGATGCTCGATGCGGCCGCGCGCGAGCACAAGAGCGCGTTCGACAGCTACATCCGCGGTGGCGAAAGCGGTGCGCTGCGCGCGCTGGAGACCAAGGCGATGTCGGTCGGCTCCAATCCGGACGGCGGCTATCTGGTTTCGGTCGAGCTGGAGCGCGAGATCGGCCAGCGCCTCGCGGCGATCTCGCCGATCCGTGCCATCGCCTCGGTGCGCGAGATCTCCGGCAGCGTCTACAAGAAGCCGTTCATGACCGCGGGCCCGGCGACCGGCTGGGTCGGCGAGGCCGATGCGCGCAGCCAGACCACCTCGCCGACGCTGGATGCGCTGAGCTTCCCGGCGATGGAGCTTTACGCCATGCCGGCGGCGACCGCGACGCTGCTGGACGACGCGGCGGTGAACATCGACGAGTGGATCGCCTCCGAGGTCGAACTCACCTTCGCGGTGCAGGAAGGCGCGGCTTTCGTCAACGGCGACGGCACCAACAAGCCGAAGGGCTTTCTGCAATACACCACGGTCGACAACGGTTCGTGGAGCTGGGGCAATCTCGGCTATGTGCCGAGCGGCGCGGCCGGCGCCTTCGCCGCGAGCAATCCGTCCGACGCGCTGGTCGACCTGATCTACGCGCTCAAGGCCGGCTATCGCCAGAACGGCATGTTCGTGATGAACCGCAAGACGCAAGGGGCGATCCGCAAGTTCAAGGACACCGGCGGCGCCTATCTGTGGCAGCCGCCGGCGCAGGCAGGCGGCCGCGCCTCGTTGATGACGTTTCCGCTGATCGAGGCCGAGGACATGCCGGACATCGCCGCCGACGCGCTGTCGATCGCGTTCGGCGACTTCAGGCGCGGCTACCTGATCGTGGACCGCACCGGCGTGCGGGTGCTGCGCGATCCGTATTCCGCGAAACCCTACGTGCTGTTCTACACCACCAAGCGCGTAGGCGGCGGCGTCCAGGATTTCGACGCCATCAAGCTGATGAAGTTCGCCGCGAGCTAGCGGGTTTGGTTGAGGTGGAGTCAGGGATTGTCATGTGCGGACTTGATCCGCGCATCCAGGATGTTGAAAAACGTTCCGTCGTCATTCCGGACGCCGCGCAGGCGGCGATCCGGAATCTGGAGAATGGAATCTGGAGAATGATGCGATGAGGTTGAACCAGCCCCGCCGTCATTGCGAGCCGAAGGCGAAGCAATCCAGCGCCACACGAGGGACCTGGATTGCTTCGTCGCGTTGCTCCTCGCAATGACGGCTGGGGACTTTTTCAACAGCCTGCTAATGAAAGCGTGCGCGGCTCTTTCATCTTTCAGCGGGAAGAGCCGCGCCACGTCCGCACCGTGCTCGCGATCCAGTCGCGATAGAGCGTCAGCGGCGTGACGCCGGTGAGGCCGCCGCAGCCGGCCGCGTTCTTCGCCCCCGTGGACCAGCTCACCACGCCGACGATAACCGCGCGGCCGTCCTGCGCCTCGAACGCCGGCGCGCCGGAATCGCCGGTGCAGGCGCCTTGTCCTTCGCGCGCATTGTTGGTCGCGGGATCGACCAGGCGGATTTGCAGGTTGCCGGGGCGGCCGGTCGCGACCAGCGAGGCCGCGCGGATCGTTCCGCCGCTTTTGCCGTCGCCACGCCGGGTCACGCCGATGCCGGCGACGGTAAAGCGGGCGCCGGCCGCGATCGGCGCGCGCGGCGCGCCGGTGGGCGCCACCGCCTTGCCCGGCATGGGTGAAGCGAGTTGCAGCAGCGCCACGTCGGCGCTGGCGCGGTGGGCCAGGATGCCTTTGACGTTGAATGTCGGATGCGTCGCGACGCGGCGCACGTCGAGCAGCCGCGGCTGCCGCCGCGCGTCATAGGCGACGATCTTGTAGGTGGCGCCGGGCGCGACGCAATGCGCCGCGCTCAGCACGATATCCGGTGCGATCAGCGCGCCCGAGCAGAAATTGCCGCGCGAGCCGACGATGGTGACGACGCTGCGCCCGACGCCGTTTTCGGCCGCGGGCGCGCCGCCGACCATGGCCTGCGCCGGCGACAGCGCCGCGAGTGCCAGCGCGATGAAAAGAAATCGTTTCATGCGCGCGACAAAGCCCGCGGGCGCCGCATCTGTCAACGTGCATCGCGCCTGTCCCGGACGCGGTGCAGCGTCCTTCACGCTGCGCCGCTGAGCCGGGACCGTCCCGAAACGCTGCCTTTGAAACGGTCCCCGGTTCTGCGAAGCGGCACAAGGGCGCCGCATCGCGCCCGGGACGCTTCTTCCGTAAAACGATAAGGAGACGACATGCCCGCAACCCTGCTGGCCGGGCCGACCGTGGAGCCCTGGACGGTCGCCGAGGCGAAAGACTTCCTGCGCGTCGCGACCGACGACGACGATGCCATCATCGCCTCGCTGATCGC
>JAGRLZ010000127.1 GCA_020441545.1 Xanthobacteraceae bacterium
ATTATGCGGACAGTCCATTATGCGCACAGTCCATTGTGCGGACCGTGAATTGTGCGGACAGTCCGTTATGCGGGCACAGCGCCCTGCCCCACCTGTTGCTCCTTGCATTTTCGAGACTTGCACCAAGTTTGCGTAGCGTCAATCGGCTTCTCGCTCGCATGGGCACAATCGGGCGCGACCGGCGAAAGATCGGCGGTTCTGGAAATGTGCCGCTGGAAATTTTCGCCCGAGGCCGCATTATGATGCCCCGCACGCCGGTCGGATCAACACCCAACGCAAGAAGAAGGTGAGCACGATGAACCCTGCCAATCTCCCGTTCGACACCGAGACCATGCTGCAGGGGCTGCGCCACTGGGTGGAATGCGAAAGCCCGACGTGGGACGCCGGCGCGGTCGACCGCATGCTGGGGCTCGCCGCGCGCGAGATGGCGATCATGGGCGCGACCATCGAGCACATCGACGGCCGCGGCGGATTCGGCGGCTACGTCCGCGCACGCTTTCCGCATCCGAAGCAGGGCGAGCCCGGCATCCTGATCGCCGGCCATCTCGACACCGTGCATCCGCTCGGCACGCTCGCGAAACTGCCGTGGCGGCGCGACGGCGACAAGTGCTACGGCCCCGGCATCTGCGACATGAAGGGCGGCAACTACATTTCGCTCGAAGCCATCCGCCAGTTGCAGAAGGCGGCCTTCACCACGCCGCTGCCGGTCACCGTGCTGTTCACGCCCGACGAGGAAGTCGGCACGCCGAGCGTGCGCGACGTCGTCGAGGCGGAAGCGGCGCGCAACAAATACGTGCTGGTGCCGGAGCCGGGCCGTCCCGACAACGGCGTGGTCACTGGCCGCTATGCCATCGCGCGCTTCAATCTCGAGGCCAGCGGCCGCCCCAGCCACGCCGGCGCCACGCTGTCCTCGGGGCGCTCCGCGATCCGCGAGATGGCACGGCAGGTGCTGGCGATCGACGCCATGACCACCGAGGACTGCACCTTCAGCGTCGGCATCGTTCACGGCGGCCAGTGGGTGAATTGCGTGGCCACCACCTGCACCGGCGAAGCGCTGAGCATGGCGAAGCGGCAGGCCGATCTCGATCGCGGCGTGGAACGCATGCTCGCCCTCTCCGGCATGCACGACGACGTCACCTTCACCGTGACGCGCGGCGTCACCCGCCCGGTCTGGGAGCCCGACGCCGGTACCATGACGCTCTACGAGAAGGCCCGCGACATCGCCAGGGGGCTCGGCATGGACCTGCCGCATGGCAGCGTCGGCGGCGGCTCCGACGGCAACTTCACCGGCGCGATGGGCATTCCGACGCTCGACGGACTGGGCGTTCGCGGCGCCGGCATCCATACGCTGGAGGAACATATCGAGGTGGAAAGCCTGGTTCAGCGCGGCCGGCTGATGGCGGGCCTGCTGGCGACCCTCGATTGATCGCGCGCCCGAGACACGATCGTCTGTTCCGTACCGCCATGCGCGCAGTTGGCAACTTGACGAAGCACGCGGTACGGGATTTGCTAGTTCCCTTTCCCATGGCAGACCTCTCCCATGGCAACTTCGCAATGCGCGGCGCGCCCCATCCGGGAACGCCGTAGCCCAGGAGGATAGCGATGCTGGGATATCTCATTCGCCGCATCCTCGCCGCGATCCCCGTGATGGGCGTGGTGGCGCTGTTCGTCTTCCTGCTGCTGCGGCTGACGCCGGGAGACCCGGCCGCGATCATCGCCGGCGACAACGCCACCCCTGAACAATTGATGCGCATCCGCATCTCGCTCGGGCTCAACGAGCCGCTCTACGTGCAGTTCATCACCTGGATCGGCCAGCTGCTGCGTGGCGATCTCGGCGTGTCGCTGATTTCCGGCGTGCCGGTGCTGCGCATGATCGGCCAGCGCATCGAGCCGACCATCGCGGTCGCGCTGTCGACCATCGTGGTGTCGATCCTGGTCGCGGTTCCGCTCGGCGTCATCGCCGCCTGGAAGCGCGGCACCTGGATCGACCGCGGCGTCATGGGCCTGTCGGTGATCGGCTTTTCGGTGCCGGTGTTCGTGATCGGCTATGTGCTGATCCAGGTGTTCGCGATCGACCTGCGCTGGCTCCCGGTGCAGGGCTTCCGCAGCCTGTCGCGGGGCCTCGTCCCGTTTGCCGAGCGGCTGGTGCTGCCCACGCTCGCCCTCTCCTTCATCTATGTCGCGCTGATCGCCCGCATGACCCGCGCGGCGATGCTCGACGTGCTCGACGAGGACTACGTGCGCACCGCGCGCGCCAAGGGCATCGGCGAGACCGGCGTCCTGCTGCGCCATGCCCTGCGCAATGCCGCCGTCCCGGTCATCACGGTAATCGGTACCGGCTTCGCGCTGCTGATCTCCGGCGTCGTCGTCACCGAAAGCGTGTTCAACCTGCCCGGCATCGGGCGCCTCACGGTGGATGCGGTGCTGGCGCGCGACTATCCGGTGATCCAGGCGATGATCCTGCTGACCAGCGGCATCTATGTCGCGATCAATCTCCTGATCGACCTCGCCTACACCCTGCTCGATCCCCGAATCCGCTACTGAGACCCGTGACCGAGGTTCGCCACCAATGGCCGTAGAGACCCTGCCAGAACCATCCACGCGCGTGACGCCGACGTCGCGATCCGGTTTCGGATTCCTGACGTCGGGCCCGATCATCACGACCGCGACGATTTGCCTGACCATCATCGTCGTGCTCGCGATCATCGCGCCATGGATCGTGCCGCACGATCCGATGCTGCTGAAGCCGGCGCAGCGGCTGAAGCCGGCCAGCGCGGAATTTCTGCTCGGCACCGATGCCTATGGCCGCGACGTGCTGTCCCGCATCCTCTATGGCGGCCGCATCTCGCTGCTGATCGGGCTGGGCTCCGCCATCATCAGCATCGTCGTCGGCCTCGTCATCGGCCTGGTGTCCGGCTTCTTCAAGTGGGTCGATGCCGTGATGATGCGCATCATGGACGGGCTGATGGCGATCCCCGCCATTCTGCTGGCGATTGCCGTGGTGTCGCTGTCGGGCGCCAGCCTGCTGACGGTGATGATCGCGATCACGATCCCCGAAATCCCGCGGGTGGCGCGGCTGGTTCGCTCCGTGGTGCTGTCGGCGCGCGAGGAGCCTTACGTCGAGGCCGCGATCTCGCTCGGCTCCAGCCTGCCGAAGATCATGTGGCGCCACCTGATGCCCAACACCATCGCGCCGCTGATCGTGCAAGGCACCTATGTCTGCGCCGCGGCGATCCTCACCGAGGCGATCCTGTCCTTCCTCGGCGCCGGCATCAGTCCGGAGATACCGACCTGGGGCAACATCATGGCCGAGGGCCGCACCTACTTCCAGATCAAGCCGTCGCTGATCTTCTGGCCCGGCCTGATGCTGTCGATCGCGATCCTTTCGGTGAACCTGATCGGGGATGCGGCGCGCGATGCGCTCGACCCACGGCTGAAACGACGCGAGGGCCGCAAATGAGCGATATCGTTCTCGACATCGACAACCTGGTGGTCACGCTCGGCAAGGAAGCCGACTCCGACCGCGTGATCGACGGCGTGTCGCTCCAGGTCCGCGAAGGCGAGACGCTGTGCCTGGTCGGCGAAAGCGGCTCCGGAAAATCCGTCACCTCGCTCACGGTGATGGGCCTGCAGCAGAAGGGCGCGCTGGTGCCGGTGAGCGGCAGCGCCCGCCTGGTCGGCGAGGAACTGCTGACCGCCAGCGACAAGCGGCTGCGCCAGTTGCGCGCCACCCGGATGGCGATGATCTTCCAGGAGCCGATGACCGCGCTCAATCCGGTGGTGCCGGTAGGGCGACAGATCGACGAGGTGCTGCGCGCCCACACCAACCTCGATGCCGGCACCCGCCAGCAGCGCATCCTGGCGATGATGGAGCATGTGCGGCTGCCGGACGTCACCCGCATCTTCAAGTCCTATCCGCATCAGCTGTCCGGCGGTCAGCGCCAGCGCATCATGATCGCGATGGCGCTGGTGCTGGAGCCGAAACTGCTGATCGCCGACGAGCCGACCACCGCGCTCGACGTCACCACGCAGAAGCAGATCCTGGCGCTGATCCGCGACCTGCAACGCGACCACGGCACCGCCGTGCTGTTCATCACCCACGACATGGGCGTGGTCGCCGAGATCGCCGATCGCGTCGCGGTGATGCGCTATGGCCGTATCGTCGAGACCGGACCGCTCGACGATGTCCTGCGGGCGCCGACGATGGAATACACCCGCAACCTGCTGTCGTCGGTGCCGAGCCTGGTGCCGCGCGCCCCGCGCCCGGAGAGCACCGAGCCGATCGTGCTGGAGACCAGCGCACTGGGCAAGGTCTATCGCGAGCGCAGCTTCGTCGGCAAGGCGCGCGAGGTCGCCGCCGCGAAGGATGTGACGCTGACGCTGCGCAAGGGCCGCACGCTCGGCATCGTCGGCGAAAGCGGATCGGGCAAATCCACCGTCGCACGGTGCATCGTGCGGCTGATCGACCCGACCACCGGCAGCGTCCGGCTGGTGGGGCGCGAAATCTCCGGACTGTCGCGCACCGCGCTGCAGCCGCATCGCAAGCGCATCCAGATCGTGTTCCAGGACCCCTACCGCTCGCTCAATCCGCGCGTCACGGTCGGCGAAAGCATCGCGGAAGGTCCGATCAATTACGGCGTGCCGCGGAACGAGGCGCTGAAACGTGCCGGCGAACTGCTCGAACTGGTCGACCTGCCGGCGGACGCCATCTCGCGCTATCCGCACCAGTTCTCCGGCGGCCAGCGGCAGCGCATCGCCATCGCCCGGGCGCTGGCGCTCGATCCCGATGTGCTGGTGGCGGACGAGGCCGTCTCCGCGCTCGACGTCTCGGTGCAGGCGCAGGTGCTCGACCTGTTCGACGAAATCCAGGCGCGGCTCGGCATCGCGCTGCTGTTCATCACCCACGACCTGCGGGTCGCGGCCCAGATCTGCGACGACGTGGTGGTGATGCAGCACGGCCGCGTCGTCGAACAGGGACCGGCGGCCGCCGTGCTGACCGATCCGCAGCAGGCCTATACCAAACAGCTTCTCGACGCCGCGCCCGGACGGCACTGGGATTTTGCGAACTTCCGGCCGGTGGACAGCAGCCCCGGCGTTGGAGCGGTGTGACCGTAACGACGCCTTCAGGGCGCACACCATACGGCGCGCACTATACGGCGCACACTGTTAAGTTGCACGCCGTTAAGTCGCACACTGTTAAGTCGCACGCCGTCGTCATTCCGAAGCGCGCGCGCTGGCGCGCGCGTCCGATGCGCGTCCCGGAATGACCGGATCAAATCGATCGACACGCGACGATATCCATAACAAGACCGTATCCATAACAAGACCGTGTCCATGACGAGATCGTATCCATGACCCGCATCGCCGTTGGCGGCTTCCTGCACGAGACCAACACCTTCGCGCCCACCAAGGCGACCTATGACGATTTCGTCCATGGCGGCGGCTGGCCGGCGATGACCCGCGGCGCCGAGGTTCTGAAAGCGATCCGCAACATCAATGTCGGCCTCGCCGGCTTCATCGAAGATGCGGAAGAACGCGGCTGGGACCTGGCGCCGACCCTGTTCGCCGCCGCAAGCCCCTGCGCGCATGTCACCGAGGACGCCTATGAGCGCATCGCAGGCGAAATCGTCGAGGGCATCACCAAAGCCGCCGGGGCCGGTCCGCTCGATGCGGTCTATCTCGACCTGCACGGCGCGATGGTCACCGAGCACCGCGACGATGGCGAGGGCGAAATTCTCGCGCGCGTGCGCGAGGTGATCGGCGACGATATCCCGCTGGTGGTGAGCCTCGACCTCCACGCCAACGTCACGCCCGCGATGGTGGACATCGCCGACGCGCTGATCGCCTACCGCACCTATCCCCATGTCGATATGGCGGATACCGGACGGGCCTGCGCCAGGCACCTCACGCGGCTGCTCGACGGCAAACGCCATGCGAAAGCGTTCCGGCAATTGCCGTTCCTGATCCCCATCAGTTGGCAATGCACCTTCGACGCGCCGTGCAAGGGCATCTATCAAAAGCTCGCCGCGCTTGAGAGCGAGGCGGTGCCGACGCTGTCCTTCGCGCCGGGCTTTCCGGCCGCCGATTTCGAGGGCTGCGGTCCCACCGTGTGGGCCTATGGCCGCACCCGGGCGGATGCGGACGCCGCGGCCGACACCATCGCCGATCTGGTGATCGGCCACGAGGACGACTTCGACGGCAAGATCTATTCGCCCGACGACGGCATTCAGCACGCCATGAGGCTGGCGGAACGCGCGACGAAACCGATCGTGATCGCCGATACCCAGGACAATCCCGGCGCCGGCGGCGATTCCGACACCACCGGCATGCTGCGCGCGCTGGTGCGCAACAACGCCACGCGCGCCGCCACCGGCGTGATCTGCGATCCCGCCTCCGCCCGGGCCGCGCATGCCGCGGGCGTCGGCGCCACCGTCACGCTCGCGCTCGGCGGCAAGTCGGGCATCCCGGGCGACGCGCCGTTCGAGGCCGGCTTCGTGGTGGAAAAGCTCTCGGACGGCCGGTTCATCGCGCCGGGGCCTTATTTCGGCGGCCGCGACATGGAGATGGGCCCCTCCGCGTGTCTGCGCATCGGCGACGTGCGCGTCGTCGTCGCCTCCTACAGGTCGCAGCTCGCCGACCAGGCGATGTATCGCTATGTCGGGATCGAGCCGACCGAACAGGCGATCCTGGTCAACAAAAGCTCGGTGCATTTCCGCGCCGACTTCGAGCCCATCGCCGAAACGCTACTGATCTGTGCCGCGCCCGGCGCGATGCCGGCCGACACCGCATCGCTGCCGTGGAAGCGGCTGCGTCCCGGCATCCGCATCAAGCCGAACGGCCCGGCCTTCGCGCCGAAAGGTTGATCCGGCCTCCGCGGGCGTTCCACGAACCGCACCGCCAGCCCATTGCCAAGCCAGCCCATTGCCAAGCCGCCCCATTGCCAAACCGGCGCGAACAAACCAAAACAGCCCTCGCGCGGGCGTGGCGAAATTGGTAGACGCAGCGGACTTAAAATCCGCAGGACCGCAAGGTCTGTACCGGTTCGATTCCGGTCGCCCGCACCAGTTCGTCACGCGCCGCCGGTATCGCAGGAAAGCAACATCGCGAGCGCATGCCATGGACGCTTCCGCGTCATCGATCCCTCTCTTGACTTGGAACGACGCGGCGGCCGATGATGCCGTATGCGAGCGGCTCCCGATCCGGACCGGCGGCGGTCCCTGCCCTTTCCACATGCGCTATCTGCCCCGACAGCCATGGCGGCCCGTTGCGTCCGGCCAAGCCCGAAGCATGCCGTATTCCCCTTCTGACCCGAACGGATCACATCATGCCCAGCATCGAGCGTATTGAAGGCTTTGCCGATGAACTGACCGCAATCCGGCGCGATCTCCACGCCCATCCCGAAATCGGCTTCGAGGAAAAGCGCACCTCCGGCATCGTGGCGGACAAGCTCGCGCAATGGGGCATCGAGGTGCATCGCGGCCTCGGCGGCACCGGCGTGGTCGGCGTGCTCAAGGGCAACGGCAGCGGCGAAAAGCGGATCGGGCTGCGCGCCGACATGGATGCGCTGCCGATGGAGGAGAACACCAACCTGCCGTGGCGTTCGACCATTCCCGGCCGCTTCCACGGCTGCGGCCATGACGGCCATACCACCATCCTGCTCGGCGCCGCGCGCTATCTCGCCGAAACGAAGAATTTCGACGGCACCGTGCATTTCATCTTCCAGCCGGCCGAGGAAGGTCTCGGCGGCGCGCGGGCCATGATCAAGGACGGCCTGTTCGAGAAATTTCCGTGTGATGAAATCTATGGCATCCACAACGCGCCGGACCTCAAGCACGGCGAACTGGTGATCTCACCCGGCCCGAGCATGGCAAGCGCCGACTTCTTCGACATCACCATCACCGGCTTCGGCGCGCACGGCGCGATGCCGGAGCGCTCGCGCGATCCGGTCGTGATCGCGATGAACCTCGGCCAGGCGCTGCAAAGCATCGTCAGCCGCAATGTCGATCCGATCCATGCCGCGGTCATCTCGATCACGCAGATCCACGCCGGCTCGGCCTACAATGTCATTCCGAACGAGGCCGTCCTTTCCGGCACCATCCGCACCTTCGACCAGCGCACCCGCAAGATGGTCGCCGCGCGCATGAAAACCATTGCCGCCGGCATGGCGCAGGCTTTCGAAGCGGAGATCAAGGTCGATATCCGCGACATCTTCAGCGTGCTGGTCAACAGCGCGGAACACTCCAAGGTGGTCGCCGAGGTGGCGCGCACCGTGCTCGATCCCGCTAACGTCGCCCTCAAGGAAACGCCAAGAATGGGCAGCGAGGATTTCGCCGACATGCTGCTTGCCGTGCCGGGCGCCTATTTCTGGCTCGGCCACGACGGCTCGTTGCCAGTGCACAATCCGGGCTTCACGCTCGACGACAAGATCCTTCCGGTCGGCGCCAGCATGTTCGCCCGCATCATCGAGACGCGGCTGCCGGCATCGGCATGACCGCACTGCACGACCTCTCCGCCGTCGAACTGCTCGCCGGCTATCATGGCAAAAAGTTCTCGCCAAGCGAGGTGATCGACGACGTGATCGCGCACGTCGCGACGTGGGAGCCTCATATCAAGGCGCTGTACGCCTACGATCCCGACGGCGCGCGCGACGCCGCCAAGGCGTCGACCGAACGCTGGCAAAAGGGCGAGCCGGTCGGCGCGCTCGACGGCGTGCCGACGACGGTCAAGGAGAACGTGGCGACCAGGGGTGTGCCGGTGCCGCTCGGCACCGCGGCCACCACGCTCGTGCCCGCCTCCGCCGATGCACCGCCCGCGGCGCGGCTGCGCGAGGCCGGCGCGGTGATCTTCTCCAAGACCACGATGCCCGACTACGGCATGCTGTCGTCGGGCCTGTCGAGCTTCCATCCGCTCACCCGCAATCCGTGGGACACGGCGATGAATCCCGGCGGCTCCAGCGCCGGCGCGGGCGCCGCGGGGGCCGCCGGCTACGGCCCGCTGCATCTCGGCACCGATATCGGCGGCTCGGTGCGGCTGCCGGCCTGCTGGTGCGGCCTCGTCGCGCTCAAGCCGAGCTTGGGGCGCATTCCGATCGATCCGCCCTATGTCGGCCGCGTCGCCGGTCCCATGACCCGCACCGTCGATGACGCCGCGCTGATGATGAGCGTGCTGTCGCAGCCGGACTGGCATGACGGCATGAGCCTGCCGCCGGCCGATATCGACTGGCCCGCGCTCGAAACCTCGCCGAAGGGCAAGCGTATCGGCCTATTGCTCGACCTCGATGTCGGCGACAAGCTCGAGGACGAGGTGCGCGACGTCGTCAGCCAGGCCGCGCGCACTTTCGAGGCCGCGGGCGCCAGCGTCCGCGCCGTGCCCGGCTTCATGACGCGCGAGATCCTCGACGGGCTCGATGCGTTCTGGCGGGCGCGCTCGTGGGACGACCTGTCGAAGCTCGCGCCGGAGGTGCGCGCCAAGGTCCTGCCCTACATCTACCAGTGGGCCGAAGGCGGCGCCAGGCTGTCCGGCGTCGAGGTGGTGCGCGGCTTCAACGCCACGATGGCGATCCGTGCCGCCGCAGCGCAACTGTTCTCGGAGCTCGATTACGTGATCTCGCCGGTGTCGCCGGTGGTGAAGTTCGGCGCCGAACTGGCGGCGCCGCGCAACGATCCGCAGAAGCCGTTCGAGCACATCGCTTATACCGTGTCGTGGAACATGGCGGAGAATCCGGCCGTGTCCATCAACGGCGGCTACGACGCGGCCGGCTTCCCGATCGGCGTGCAGATCATCGG
>JAGRLZ010000016.1 GCA_020441545.1 Xanthobacteraceae bacterium
ATCCCAACAACATCGACGGCATGGCGCGCGCGGTCGCGGCCGCTTTCGAGATGCCGCTGCTCGAGCGCAGGCTGCGTTGGGAATCGATGATGAAGAAGCTGCGCTCGGCGACCATCGAGAAATGGTTTGCCGACTTCATCGAGGCCCTCGACACCGCGCATGGTGCGAGTCGGGGGCGGGATCCGTCCGGTCCGGATTCCGACCCTTCCCCGCTCTGGCCGGTCCGGGTGGCGGCTTCGGGGCATAGCGCGCGCATTCACTGAGGCCGGCCGGCACTGCGTCAGGCGAAGCGCCTGAACTGCCGGGCGACCTCCGCATAGACCTGTCTTCTGAACGGCACCACGAGATCGGCGACGCGATCCAGGGCTTCCCAGCGCCAGGCATCGAATTCGGCCGGCTGCCCGTTGCGGGTCGCCGTCGGGTCGATGTCGCCGTCCTGTCCGGTGAAGCGCAAGGCGAACCACTTCTGCCGCTGGCCCCGAAAGCGGGCGAGCCGGTGCGCGGCGGGGCCGTCATAGCGCGGGAAGTCGTAAGCCATCCAGCCGGTCTCGCCGAGATAGTCGGCATCGGCGACGCCGGTCTCCTCCCACAATTCGCGCATCACCGCCTCGCGCGGGTTCTCGCCGGGATCGATGCCGCCTTGCGGCATCTGCCATTCCAGGCCGGGAAGGACGATCTCCGGACCGTCGTCGCGAAACCGCCGGCCGATCAGGACGCGGCCCTCGGGATTGAACAGGGCGATGCCGACATTGCGGCGATAGGGCTTGTCGATCATGGCGTGACATGCTGCGGCGTGACATGCCGCGTGATGGTGCGATGAGCGCGGCTCGCGCGACGCCGGCCGACAAGGCGCGCGCACGAGTCCCGCGCGGCTCGCGAGCCGTCGTCAGGGCGCGGTGAGATCGGCGAATTCCTTCACCACCCGCTCATAGACCGGCCGCTTGAACGGCACGATCAACGCGGGAAGGTTCCGCATCGGCTCCCAGCGCCAGCCAACGAATTCCGGCTTGTAGCCGCCGCCGGGCGAGGCCACGTTGATCTCGCTGTCCTCGCCGGTGAAGCGCGCGGCGTACCACTTCTGCCGCTGGCCGCGATAGCGCCCCTTCCACGCCCGTCCGGCGACGGTGCGCGGAATGTCGTAGATCAGCCAGTCGTCGACCTCGCCGAGCTTCTCGACCGAGCGGACGCTGGTTTCCTCGTAGAGCTCGCGCTTCGCGGCGGTCCAGGTGTCCTCGCCGGGATCGACGCCACCCTGCGGCATCTGCCAGACATGGGTCTGGTCGACATGCTCCGGCCCGCTGGCGCGGCGACCGATGAAGACCAGCCCGTTCGTATTGATCAGCATCATGCCGACACACGTTCGATAAGGCAGATCCTCGTAGCGCGTCATTCCATGATGCCTCTGGTCGCGGGGTGTCGTGGTCGCGGGGTGTCGTTCGCGGACATCAGTCCGATTTTGGTTTCGTCATCGCGGTTGTCAATGGCACCAGCATGATGCCGCGGCGGTCCAGCGTCCGGGCCCAGGCCGTGATCCGCTCGATCGAGATCGGCAGGCCGGAGGCGACGCCGATGGCGTTGCCGTGCGCCCTGGCGCGGGCTTCGAGCGTGGCGAGCGCGCGGTCGATCTCGGCGGCCGTCGGCACGCTGTCGACCGCAAGGTCGGCCTTGCCGTAGGGCATCGCCTGGCTCTGCGCCAGCACGCCGGCCACGCTGCGGCCCGACAATCCGTCGTCGAAATAGCCGAGGCCGCGGCGCGCGGCGTCGGCGATGATGGGGCGCATCGATGACTCCGACGCCACGAAGCGGTCTCCCATGAAGCTGGCAATGCCGACATAGCCCTGGAAGCGGCTGAGCTGCCAGAGCAGCCGGTCGATGTTCTGGTCGCCGTTGAGCGTCGTCAGCAGGGTGCGGGGGCCGGGATCGTTGTTCGGATAGTCATGCGGCTCCATCGGCACCTGAAGCAGAACCTCGTGATGCCGCGCGCGGGCGCGCTCCGCCAGCTTGCCGGGCGCCTGCCCGTAAGGCGTCAGCGCCAGCGTCACCGGGCCCGGCAGTTTCATGATCGCATCGACGGTCTTGCCGGCATCGACGCCGAGGCCGCTGACGACGATGGCGACGGTCGGCACCGCCGCCGCCCTGGCGCGGTCGGCGCCGCTCGCCGCCGCATAGGCGGTGAAGGGCTTGAGGCTACCGGCGGCCACCGGCACCAGGCCGTAGCGCGACTTCTCCAGCAGCTTCGGGTTGATGCCGTCCGCCGTGGCCGGCGCCGCGCCGTCCGCGCTGCTGCCGTTATCGGTGGTGCCGCGATCAGTGGTGCCGATGACGACGTTCTGGCGCGCGCCGCTGGATCCGTCGATGATGGTGATGGTCTTTTGTCCCGCGGCCGGCGGATGCGCGGTGGCCGATCCGGCGGCCGCGTGCCCGCCTGCGGTGCCGGGTTTCGACGGTGCCGCCGTTGCCGCGGCCTCGCCGGTGGCCGGCTTCAGCGCGATATGCGCCACAGGCTCGCCGCCAAGCGGATCGTGATGGAAAATCGCAAAGCCGGTGAAGCCCGCAAGGAACAGGCCGAGCCCCGCGGCGAGAGCCTGGGTGCCGGTGAACGGCAGCCGGCGCCGCGTCCGCGTCGCAGTCTGTTGTCCCAACGGGGCGCTGAGATCGTCCGCCGTCACCTTTGCGTGGTCCCCCGCGAATCAGCCGGGTCCGACCATACCACGTCGCATCCGTGTTCGCGGTAACATCGCGCCCGCGCCCGGCAGGCACGAAAAAGGCGGCCCGCAGGCCGCCCTTTTACAATCTCGATGCGGAAGGGCCGGTCGAGGACCGGGCCGTCAGTTGGCCTTCTTGTCCTTCTCGCCGGCCGGCTTGTTGTCGTTCGCGGCCTTGTCGGCGGGAGCCGGCGCCTGGGCATTGACCTTGATGCCGTGCAGCAGGTCGTCGGCCATCTTCAGCGCCTTGTCGTCCTTCGCGTCCGGCGGCACGTAGGACTGCGATCCGGTCTGCTCCTTGCCCGCATCGCCTTTCAGGTGGCCGCGCAGCGAAGCCTCGCCCTTGGTGTCGGTGCGCGCCTTCAGCTCCTCGGGCACGTCCTGCAGCACCTCGATATCGGGCTCGATGCCCTTGGCCTGGATCGAACGTCCCGACGGCGTGTAGTAGCGCGCCGTGGTCAGGCGCAGCGCGCCGTTGCCCGAGCCGAGCGGGATGATGGTCTGCACCGAGCCCTTGCCGAACGAGCGGGTGCCGATCAGCGTCGCGCGCTTGTGATCCTGCAGCGCGCCGGCGACGATCTCCGAGGCCGAGGCGGAGCCGCCATTGATCAGGACGATCAGCTTCTTGCCCTTGGTGAGGTCGCCCGGATGGGCGACGCGGCGCTGGGTTTCCTCGGCGTTGCGGCCGCGGGTCGATACGATCTCGCCGCGGTCGAGGAAGGCGTCCGACACCGTCACGGCTTCCTCGAGCAGTCCGCCCGGATTGTTGCGCAGGTCGAGGATGAAGCCCTTCAGCTTGTCGTCGCCGATCTGCTTGGTGAGCGAGGCCAGCTCGCGCTTGAGGCCCTCGGTGGTCTGCTCGTTGAAGGTGGTGATGCGGATGTAGCCGATGTCGCCGCCTTCGACACGGGCACGCACCGAGCGGACGCGGATGTTGTCGCGGGTCAGCGTCACCTCGATCGGCTTGTCGGCGCCCTTGCGGATGATCTTCAGCTTGATCTTGGTGTTGACCGGGCCGCGCATCTTGTCGACGGCCTGGTTGAGGGTGAGCCCCTGCACCGCCTCGCCGTCGAGCGTGGTGATGATGTCGTTGGCCAGGATGCCGGCGCGCGACGCCGGCGTGTCGTCGATCGGCGAGACCACCTTGATGAGGCCGTCCTCCATGGTGACCTCGATGCCGAGGCCGCCGAACTCGCCGCGGGTCTGCACCTGCATGTCGCGGAAGCTCTTGGCGTCCATGTAGCTCGAATGCGGATCGAGGCCGGTCAGCATGCCGCTGATGGCGGATTCGATCAGCTTCGAGTCGTCGGGCTTCTCGACATAGTCGGAGCGGACCCGCTCGAACACGTCGCCGAACAGATTGAGCTGGCGATAGGTGTCAGACGTCGCCGCACGCGCCGTCGAATCCATCAGGATGGACCGCGGCTGCGTCACGAACAGCGTCAGCGCCGCTCCCGCTGCAGCGCTGAGCAGAATTATCGAAGTCTTGCGCATCATCCGCGAACCTTCTTGCCTTCATTTGCCGCCCACCAGGGGCTCGAATCAATCGGGACACCGTCCTTACGGAACTCGATGTAGAGTACAGGCCGGCTCACATTTGCAGCTAGGAGGGATGCGATCCGGGATGTCGTCCCCATCGTCGCGATCGGCTCACCCGTCAAGACAAACTGGCCGATGCTGACCGAAATACGCTCCATCCCCGCAATCAACACATGATACCCGCCCCCGGCGTTGAGGATCAAGAGTTGACCATAGCTGCGGAACGGTCCGGCATACACAACCCAGCCATCACACGGCGTTGTGACCTGCGCGCCCGGCCGCGTCGCCAGGGAAATGCCTTTTTCCGTTCCCCCGGCGCCGTTCGGCCCGCCGAAGGCCCGGATCCGGGCGCCGTTCACCGGCATCGCCAGCATGCCCCGGGCCGAGGCGAACGCGATCGCGGGGCTCAGGCGGCCCGGATCCTTCAGCGCCGCCAGGTTGGGCTTGCCGTTGGGTGCGGCCGGCGTGCCGTGCCGCTCGGCTTCGGCCGCCGCCTTGGCCGCGCTCCGGACCTCCTGCTCCATCCGGGCGATCAGGCTTTGCAGGTCGTTGACCTGGCGCGCCAGCGCCGATGCACGCTCGGCTTCGGCGGCCATGTCGCTTTCGATCGCGCTCTGCTTCTTCTGCCGCTCGTCGACCAGCGCGGCGAGCCGGGTGTGGTCGGCGGCGAGGTTGTCGCGATCGGCCGTCAACTGGTCGCGCTCGGCGGCGATGGTCTTGCGCAAGGTGACGAGCTCGCCGAGATCGGCCACCAGCTTCTGCGCCCGCGCGCGCATCTCGGGAACGACGGCGCCGAGCATGATCGCGGTGCGCAGCGAATCCAGGGCATCCTCGGGGCTGACGAGCAATGCCGGCGGGGCGCGGCGGCCGGCGCGCTGCAGGGCGGCCAGCACCTCGATGATTTCGGCGCGACGCGAATCGAGCGAGGCGCGGATATCGCGTTCGCGCGTATCGAGGCCGTGCAGGCGCTGCTCGGCATCGCCCATCCGGGTTTCGACGCCGCGCACCTTGGCGGCGACATCGATCAGCTGCCGATTGAGCTTGCTGCGATCCTCGCCGATCGCGGCGATATCCGCCTTGAGCTTCTCGCGAAGCTCGGCGGCGCGCTTCTGCTGCGCGCGGGCGGCTTCGAGTTCCTGTTCGCGCTTCTTGATGTCCTCGGCCGAGGGGGCGGCGGCCTTGGGTTGCCCCGGGGCGGCCGGGCCCTGGGCGACGGCCGGCCGGCTCATCGCGCCGATCGAGCCGGCCAGCAGCAGGCATCCGACCAGGACCGCGCGCGGCCGTCGAATGCGCGGCGTGGCCGGCCGCCCGAAGACTCCGTCGCGTGAAGTTCCCTCGCGTGCCTGGGTGCGGGCCTCGGCGCGGGCCTGAATCATGGGCCGTTGAGTCAGGGGGTGTTGGGTCATGGGTTGCGAGGCATTCTCAACGCGGCGCTCAGGCGCGGTGATAGGGGTGGCCGGCCAGGATGGTGGCGGCGCGATAGATCTGCTCCAGCAACAGCACGCGAACCATCTGGTGCGGCCAGGTCGCCCGGCCGAACGCCAAGCTCAGCTTCGCCATGCGCCGCAATTCGGGCGAAAGTCCGTCCGCCCCGCCGATGACGAAGACGGTGCCGGCCACCTGGTCGTCGCGCCAGCGGCCGAGCTGGTGTGCGAAACGCGCGCTGTCGAGGCTGTCGCCGCGCTCGTCCATCGCCACCAGGATCGAGCGGTCGGGAACGAGCGCCTTGATGGCATTCGCTTCCTCCTTGATGCGGCTTGCGGCATCGCGGGCGCGGCTTTCCGGAATCTCGCGAATCTCGAGCCCCTGGAACCCCAGCTTGCGGCCGATGTCCGAAAAGCGCGCCGCATAGCGCTCGGCCAGCTCGCGCTCGGGGCCCTGCTTGAGGCGGCCGACCGAGACGACAACAATCTTCATCGGCGCCGCCTCTCGTGCAACAGCGCCGCGTCAACCGGCCGCCGGCGTGATGCCCGTCAGGCTTTCCTCGCCGCCGTCGGTCCTTGCGTCCACAACCGCTCCAGGTTGTAGAACTCGCGGACCTCCGGGCGGAACACGTGGACGACGACATCGCCGGTATCGATCAGAACCCAGTCGCAATTGGGCAGGCCCTCGACATGAATGCCGGTCAGGCCACTCTCCTTGAGCGCCTTCGCGACGTTCTCCGCCACGGCGCCGACGTGCCGGTTGGAGCGGCCGGTGGTGACGATCATGTAGTCGGATACGGAGGATTTGCCGCGAAGATCGATCGTCGTGGTGTCTTCCGCCTTCATGTCGTCGAGGCTGGAGAGGATGATCTTCAGGGACTGCTCGACATCGGGCCGCGCCTTCAGCATCGCGGCGGGGGCCGATGATGCCCGCGTCTCAGGGGAGGCGGACGGTGACAATACAGATGGGGTCAGGGACCATTCCTTTCACTGTATCGCGCACGCCGAATCCGGCGCGCGCATCCATCTTACGCATGTGGGGTTAAGGTTTTCAATATTCCAGTCGCCCCGATGGTCCCCTCGACGCCGGTTCCGTCAGCTTTTCCAGCTGCCGTCGGCATTGCGCAACGCCGTGGAGGAGAGGTTGAGCTTGAGTCCGGCCAGGAACACCCAGGCCGGGGTCGCGCGATTGGCGAGCGAGGCCGCGTCGCGCTCCGGAATACGGTAGCGGGCGAGGGCCTGGGCGGCCGGCGCGGCGAGCGCGCGAAAGCTTTGCGGCGGCCGGTCGATCACCGCCAGCGGCACCTCCAATGCGAGGCCCTGCCAGTCGTCCCAGCGGTGGAATTGCGCGAGATTGTCGGCGCCCATGATCCAGACGAAGCGAAGGCCGGCGCAGCGGCGGCGCAGATAGCGGATGGTGTCGACGGTATAGCGGGTGCCGATGACGGCTTCGAGACAGCTCACATCGATGCGCGGATCGCGCGCGACGGCGCGGGCCGCGGCCGCGCGCGCCGAAATGTCGTGGGGGCCGTAGCCGTTCTTCAGCGGATTGCCCGGCGACACCAGCCACCAGACCCGATCGAGCCCCAGGCGCTTGATCGCGAAGCGGCTGACGGCGCGATGCGCGGCGTGCGGCGGGTTGAACGATCCGCCGAGCAGGCCGATCCGCATGCCGTCGCTGAAGGGCGGGATCTGGTGCGAGGTCGCGGCGCAATGCGGCTGCAAGTCAGTCTCCGCGCGCACGCGCCGCTCCCGTCACGGCCGGGTCTGCCCGCTGCCGTGGACGCGGTACTTGAAGCTGGTGAGCTGTTCGGCGCCGACCGGCCCGCGCGCATGGAACTTGCCGGTGGCGATGCCGATCTCGGCGCCGAAGCCGAACTCGCCGCCGTCGGCGAACTGCGTCGAGGCATTGTGCATGACGATCGCGGCATCGACCTCGGCGAGGAATTTCGCCGCCACCTCGTCGTCCTCGGTCACCACCGCCTCGGTGTGGTGCGAGCCGTGCCGCGCGATATGCGCGATGGCACCGTCGACGCCGTCGACCACGCGGGCGGCGATGATCGCATCCTCGTATTCGGTGTCCCAGTCGGACTCGCCGGCCGGCGTCACCCGCGCGTCGGTCGCGCGCACCGTCTCGTCGCCGCGGACCTCGCATCCCGCATCGAGCAGCATCCCGACCAGCGGCTTGAGATGGGTTGACGCGGCGGCGCGATCCACCAGCAGCGTCTCGGCCGCGCCGCAGATGCCGGGGCGGCGCATCTTGGCGTTGAGCACGATCGATTTCGCCATGTCGAGCCTGGCGGCACCGTCGACATAGACGTGATTGACGCCTTCGAGATGGGCGAACACCGGCACCCGCGCCTCCGCCTCGACGCGCGCGACGAGGCTCTTGCCGCCGCGCGGCACGATCAGGTCGATGCCGCCGTCGAGGCCGGCCAGCATCAGGCCGACCGCGGCACGGTCGCGGGTCGGCACCAGCGTGATCGCGGCTTCGGGCAGGCCGGCCTCGCGCAGGCCCTGCACCAGGCATTCATGAATCGCGCGGCACGACCGGAAGCTGTCGGAGCCGCCGCGGAGCATCACCGCGTTGCCGGACTTCAGGCACAGCACGCCGGCATCGGCGCAGACATTGGGGCGGCTTTCGAAGATCACGCCGACCACGCCGAGCGGCACCCGCACGCGCTCGATGGTCATGCCGTTGGGGCGCTGCCAGCGTTCGGTGACCGCGCCGACCGGATCGGGGATGCCGCGCACGATGCCGATGCCGTCGGCCATCGCGGCAACCCGCGCTTCCGTCAGGGTCAGGCGATCGACGAAGGCGGCGGTGGCGCCGCCGGCGCGGGCCTCGGCGACGTCCTCGGCATTGGCCTTGAGGATATCGGCGACATGGGCGCGGATCGCCCGCTCCATCGCGTCCAGCGCACGGTCCTTCTGCGCCGGCGGCGCCAGGGCCAGCACCCTGGCGGCGGCGCGGGCGCTCGCTGCGAGCCGGGTCATCAGGGCGGCGAGGTCGTCGTCGTTGCCGACGGCTTTGAGGGGCGCGGTCATGTCGGTTCCATTGGTCCGGAAGGCCGTGCTGTAGCACAGCTGGTTCCGGTCCGCGAGGGCGGGGCCGTTTCGCCGGCCGGAACGCGCTCTGGAAAATCCGCTCTGGAAAATCCGCTCCGGAATGTGTTGACGCGAACGGGCCGCCGCAAGCCGGAAAATCCATCTCGGCTAATGGCCGAGCGGGGCCGGTTCAGTCCGCCGGCGCGGCCCCGATCACCAGGTCGTCGCGATGGATCATCTCGGCCCGGCCCCGGATGCCGAGCACCCGTGAGGCGTCGGCGGAGGTGCGGCCCTTGATCCGTTCGGCATCCTCGGCGTCATAGGCGATCAGGCCGCGGCCGACCTCGTGCAGGTCGGGGCCGCGCACCAGTACCGCGTCGCCGCGCGCGAACCGGCCGTCGACCCGGACCACGCCGGCCGGCAGCAGGCTCTTGCCGGCGCGCAGCGCGGCGACCGCGCCGGCATCGATCACCAGCGTGCCTCTCGGCTCCAGCGATCCGGCGATCCAGCGCTTTCGCGCGGTCACGGGATTGGCGGGCGTCAGGAACCAGGTGCAGCGGCCGCCCTCGGCGATGCTGCGCAGCGGATGGTCGATCTGGCCGGAGGCGATCAGCATGTGGGTGCCGGCGGTGGTGGCGATCTTCGCCGCCTCGATCTTGGTGGTCATCCCGCCGCGCGACAGTTCGGAGGCGGCGACCCCGGCCATGCCCTCGATCGCGGCGGTAACGGTGTCGACCACCGGGATCAGCCGGGCGTCCGGATTGGCGCCGGGCGGTGCGTCGTACAGGCCGTCGATGTCGGACAGCAGGATCAAGAGGTCGGCGCTCGCCATGGTGGCGACACGGGCGGCGAGGCGGTCGTTGTCGCCATAGCGGATTTCGTTGGTGGCGACGGTGTCGTTCTCGTTGATGACCGGAATGGTGCGCCATTCGAGCAGCTTGGCGATGGTCGAGCGGGCGTTGAGGTAGCGGCGGCGCTCCTCGGTGTCCTGCAAGGTCACGAGAATCTGCCCGGCATCGATATTGTACTGGGCCAGCGCCTTGGACCACAGCCGCGCCAGCGCGATCTGCCCCACCGCGGCGGCGGCCTGGCTTTCCTCCAGCTTCAGCGGCCCGCGCGGCAGCCGCAGCCGGGAGCGGCCGAGCGCGATCGAGCCGGACGACACCACCAGGATGTCGCGGCGGCCGGCATGCAGCTTCGCGAGATCGGCGGCAAGCGACTCCAGCCAGGCCTCGCGCACCGAGCCTGCGGCGGCGTCGACCAGCAGCGAGGAGCCGACCTTGACGACGATGCGGCGGAAGTCCGAGAGCTTTGGCGCGGTCATGCGGGCGCAGTCATGGGAGTGAGGTCATTGGGGCTGCGTGGGATTCAGGCGGCGGCCGCCGCGCGCCCGTTTGCAAGCCGGTGCTTCATCCATTCGGCGGCCTCACCGATCGCGTCGAGCCCGGCCGGCAGGTAGAAGTGGAACAGCGGCCAGGCGTGCGGCATGCCGGCGGCGACATGAAGCGTCACGTCGATGCCGGTCATCGCCGCGTTGGTGGCGAAGGTGGTGGAATCCGACAGCAGCACTTCCTCGCTGCCGACGTGGATCAGCATCGGCGGCAGGCCGCTCGGGTCGGCGCGCACCGGCGAGGTGATCGGATTGTCGGGCTGGCCGCCGAGATAGGCCGCCGCGACGCCGTCGATGCCGGCGCGGGTAATCATCGGATCGCGCGTGCCGACGCGCGTATAGGAGTCCGCCGTGGTCGTCATGTCGAGCCACGGGCTCAGCAGATAGACGCCGGCCGGCTGCGGCAGGCCCTTGTCCTTCAAGGTCAGCAGCAGCGCCGCGGCGAGATTGCCGCCGGCCGATTCGCCGCCGACGATCAGGTTTTCCGGCTTGATGCCCTGCTTGAGCAGGTGCTGATAGGCGTTCAGCGCGTCCTCGATCGCCGCCGGATAGGGATGCTCGGGCGCGAGCCGGTAGTCGATGTGGAACGCGGTGACGTCGGCCGCGGCCGCGAGCCGGGACACGTAATGACGGTGGCTCCTGATGCTGCCGAAGATGTGGCCGCCGCCGTGCAGATAGAGCAGCACCTTGTCAGCGGGTGCGCCCTTCGGCGTGATCTTCTCCACCGGCAGGCCGTCGAGGTCGAAATTCTCGACCGTGCAGTCCGGCGCCAGCGGCACCGCGCCCATTTCGTTGTCGAAGGATTCGCGCGTTTCGGCCAGCGTCATCTTGGCGCGGCGCACCATGCGGTCCGCGCACATCGTCCAGAAGGCTTCGAGTTCGGGCGTCCTTTGAGTCATTGGGTGTCTCCGGTTGAATGGAAAGCGGCATCTATCATACGGGGAGCGTCATACTCCGCGACAGCGGAGCATCCAGTAATCCGTGACGCTTCTCGCCTCATGACTTCCGGGTGTACTGGATCGTCCGCCTTCGCGGACGGTGACGCCGGATTTTGCGGTGAGCTTTCGCGAGCGGATCGTCATGCTCATCGGGGTTCACGGCGACCACGGCTTCATCTCCGCGGCCGGCACGTCGGGGACGGGTCCACCGTCGTCGCGAGCCTTGTCCATCGCCTTGTCGGTCGCTTTGGCCTTGTCCGAGACCGGCGCCTCGTCGATCACCTTGACCAGCGCGCGCAGCGCCTCCTGCACGCCCTCGCCGGTGGCGCCGGCAATCAACAGCGGGGTCTTTTTCGCGGCGCGCCTGAGGCGGTCCTTCTGCGCCTTCAGGTCTTCGGGCACGACCGCGTCGATCTTGTTGAGCGCGACGATCTCGAGCTTGTCGGCGAGCCCGGCGTCGTAGGCGTCGAGCTCGGCGCGCACCGTCCTGTAGGCTTTGCCGGCGTGCTCGCAGGTGGCGTCGACCAGGTGCAGCAGCACGCGGCAGCGCTCGATATGGCCGAGAAAGCGGTCGCCGAGGCCGGCGCCTTCATGGGCGCCCTCGATCAGGCCGGGAATGTCGGCGAGCACGAATTCGCGGCCGTCGACATTCACCACGCCGAGCTGCGGATGCAGCGTGGTGAACGGATAGTCGGCGATCTTGGGCCGCGCGGCGCTGACCTTGGACAGGAAGGTGGACTTGCCGGCATTGGGCAGGCCGACCAGGCCGGCATCGGCGATCAGTTTCAGCCGCAGCCAGATCCAGCGCTCCTCGCCGGGCTGGCCGGGATTGGCATGGCGCGGGGCGCGGTTGGTCGAGGACTTGAAATGGGCGTTGCCGAAACCGCCATTGCCGCCCTCGGCCAGCACGAACTTTTCGCCGAGCCGGGTGAAGTCGTGCAGCAGCGTCTGCCGGTCCTCGTCGAACACCTGGGTGCCGACCGGCACCTTGAGCACGATCGGCTTGCCGTTGGCGCCGTGGCGGTCCTTGCCCATGCCGTTGACGCCGCGCTGGGCCTTGAAGTGCTGCTGGTAGCGGTAGTCGATCAGGGTGTTGAGGCCGTCCACCGCCTCGATGACGACGTCGCCGCCGCGGCCGCCGTTGCCGCCGCTCGGCCCGCCGAACTCGATGTATTTCTCGCGGCGGAACGCGACGCAGCCGTTGCCGCCGTCGCCGGAGCGCACATAGACCTTGGCTTCATCGAGGAATTTCATGGCCCATCCGTATCGCAGGCGCGGAAACGCGGCAACCACGGCGTTGGCCGGCGATGATTCATCGCTTCCGGCCACGGTCCCGGGCCGCGGCACGGGTGGCATGCGGCATCCGCCCCCTGTGCGTGCGCGCTGTTCGTGCTAGAGCCATTTCCGTTCCGAGAGAATCGGAACGGGGCTCTATATTCTTGTTTCAACGCGTTTTCTCTACGCGAACCGGCCCCCGCTTCGCTCGAAAACGCTCCAAGAGCATGATTCCGAGAAGCGGTGGCCGGTTTTCGCGAAAAGATCGTGCTCGAACAGAACGATAAACGGCGGGCCTGATCCAGCGTCAAGTGGATCGGACCCTGAGCCGAAAGCAGGACGGCAAGGCCGCCGCGAATGAAATCGCGGCGCTGCCGTTGCGGGAGCGGACGCCGCCATCATGACCTCGCAGATTTCCGTCGACCGCGACGAGCGCACGGCGCGGCTGGCCGGCATCGGCCTGATGCTGGCGGGCGTGTGGGCGTTCTCGTTCAACGACGCGATCGGGAAGTACATGGTTGCCGGCTATCCGGTCGGGCAACTGCTGTTCCTGCGCGCCTGCGCCTCGCTGGCGCTGCTGTCGCCGCTGATCTGGCGAGCGCGGGCCGAGTTCCTGCGGCTGGAGCGGCCGGGCCTGCATCTGCTGCGCGTGGCGCTGTCGACGCTGGAGGTTGTCGCCTTCTTCACCGCGGTGATCTACCTGCCGCTCGCCGACGTCATCACCTATTATCTCGCCTGCCCGATCTTCGTCACCGCGCTGTCGGCGCTGGTGTTGCGGGAGAAGGTCGGCTGGCGGCGCTGGAGCGCGGTCGGCATCGGCTTCTGCGGCGTGCTGATCGCGTTGCGCCCGTCGGCTGACGCGATCACCTGGCCGGCGCTGATCGCGCTCGGCGGCTGCACCGCCTTCGCGGTGCTGATGCTGGTGACGCGGAGCTTGCGCGGCGCGCCGGACATCGTGCTGGCGTCGTCGCAGTCGGTCGGCACGCTGGTGTTCGGCGCCGCGCTGTTGCCGCTCGGCTGGCAGCCGCCGACGCCATCCGCCTTCGGGCTGTTCATGCTGATGGGCGCGATCTCGGTCGGCGCGCTGTTGTGCATCAACCGCTCGCTCAAGCTGGCCCCGGCGAGCGTGGTGGTGCCGTATCAATACACCATGATCGTGTGGGCGGTGATGTTCGGCTACCTGGTGTTCGGCGATACGCCGCAGCCGATGACGCTGCTTGGCGCAGCGATCATCATCGCCGCCGGCATCTACATCTTCCTGCGCGAGCAGGCGCTGGGCAGGAACGGGGACGCCGTCAATCCGCCGGCGTGAAGTCGCGGGCCGTCATGCGCGGGCTTAGCCGTTCGAAGAACGGCGTCGCTTCGCTCCGCCTATGACCCGCGCATCCATCATTTCTTTCGAAAAAGATGGATTGCCGGATCAAGTCCGGCAATGACGCAAGCGGATGGATTGGCGCCGGACCGTAGACACGGATCACATCACCCGCCGCGTCGAGATACCCCAGTGCTTCAGCGACGTCCACACGCCGCGCGTCAGCCGGAAGCGGTCGACCGGCGAAGACGAGCCGAGTGCCTCGAAGCGGTGCAACTCGACGCCGCTCCACTGGAAGCCGCACTTCTCGAGGATGTTGCGCGAGGCCGGATTCACTACCCGCGCGCCCGAGACCATTGCCTCGGCGTCGAACGTCTCGAAGGTGTCGTCGATCACCGCGCGCGCCGCCTCGGTGCCAAAACCCTGGCCCCAATGTTCGACGCCGAGCCAGTAGCCGAGCTCCGGCATATCCGGTTCGCGCCAGTCGACGCCGACCATGCCGACCGGCACATGGTGATGCTCGATCAGGAACACGCTCTCGCCGCTGGCGCGGGCCAGCCCGCGGATGAACAGAGCGGCGTCGTCCTGCCGATACGGATGCGGCAGGCGGCGGGTATTCTCGGCAATGCGGCGGTCGTCGGCGAGGGCCGCGATTGCTTTTACGTCCGCGAGCGTCGGCTTGCGCAAGGTCAGCCGCTCGGTCTCGAGGACGATGCGACTCGTCTCCTGCCGGGGAGGTGTGGCGAGTTCCTGCAGCATGGTGTGGACTCCTGCATCAGACACGTGACGAAACGAAAATGTGCCAAAAGAAAAAGGGGAGCCGGTTTTCCCGTCTCCCCTTTCGGAGCCTGATACTGCTCCGCCGGATCAACAGGGACCGGCGGATTCGATGTGATCCACCGTCTATTCGGCCGCGGCTTCCGTGAGCGGGAGTACCGACACGAAAGTGCGGCCGTTGGCTTTCGCACGGAACTCGACGCGGCCTTCGACCTTCGCGAACAAGGTATGGTCCGTGCCCATGCCGACATTAAGGCCGGGATGCCACTGGGTGCCGCGCTGACGCACGATGATGTTGCCGGGAATCACGCGCTCGCCGCCGAAGGCTTTCACGCCGAGGCGCTTGCCGCGCGAGTCGCGGCCGTTACGCGATGAACCGCCTGCTTTTTTGTGAGCCATGGCTCGTCTCCAAATCTCGAAAACACGTTAGTTTGATTCCGTGACGGAATCATCTCACTTTTCGGCGCGACAGATTTTAATCGCTCTCAAGTTCCGTCGCGCACCGTTTGTCGCCCGACGGCCTACGCCGCGTCGCTGCTGTCAGCGGCCGCCGGCTTGTCCGCCTTCTCCTTCTTCGGCCGCGGGCCGATCGAAGGCGCCTTGCCGTCGGCGAGGATCTCGGTGATGCGCAGCACGGTGATCTCGTCGCGATAGCCGCGCTTGCGCTTGGAATTCTTGCGGCGGCGCTTCTTGAACGCGATCACCTTGGGGCCGCGCTTGTGCTGCAGCACCTCGGCCGCCACCGAGGCGCCCGCCACCGTCGGCGCGCCCAGCACCGGGGTATCGCCGCCCAGCACCAGGACGTCGCTCAATTGCACGATCGTGCCGACGTCGCCGGCGATCTTGGTAATCTCGAGTACATCGTCCGGAACGACGCGGTATTGCCGGCCGCCGGTCTTGATGACTGCGAACATCGTTTTCATCCTTCGTGTTCGATCCCGGCGCTCGAACCGACAAGGGTCCGGGCCGGCTTCTTGTTCAGTCGCTTAAGGGTTTCAAGTCGCTTAAGAGCTTGGTTGTTCCTGCAAGGCCACGTGGCCCGAAGGCGGAGCGGCAGGCAAAAACAATGCGGCGCGGGAGATGCCCCCAGCGCCGGCTGGCGTGACTTATAGCCGCCCGGCGCCGGGAGTCAAGTCGAATGGGGCCGAAAAGTTGCCGGAAATGAAGGATTTGGCGTTGTTCGGCGGGCGCGGGGGAAACTCGCTCCGCGGTTCCCGCATCAGGCCGGGACGAATCGACGTCGAACAGGGAGCCGCGGCGTCGACGGTTCGATGATCGCCCCCCGTCCGCGACGGCATCGTCGATCCGGCTCGGGATCGATCCCGGTCCAACGCGGGTCCGGGTGCGGCGCAGGTACGGGCCGGAGCGCAGGTCCACTTGCGGCCCGTTCGCGCAGGCCCCCTCTGGTGCGGGCCGACGGCGGCGCGATCTGCCGGCGAACGGCTTGTCTCGCCGGCGATCATCGTCTGGGGCCTGATCCAACTACGCTGGATCAGACCCGCGGTTTATCTTTTTGTTTGAGCATGATCTCTCCCGAAAACCGGCTTCCACTTTTCGGGATCATGCTCTAGAACACCGCTCGACCCCGGGCGCTTCGCCGCCCGCGCCGCGGAGAGGTGGCAGAGTGGTTGAATGCACCGCACTCGAAATGCGGCATAGGTGCAAGCCTATCGGGGGTTCGAATCCCTCCCTCTCCGCCA
>JAGRLZ010000128.1 GCA_020441545.1 Xanthobacteraceae bacterium
CCACGACTTCCGCCGCTGGCTCACCGCGATCGGCCGCTTCACCTACGGCACCGCCGACTATCGCGGCGGCAACCGCACCGACCAGACCTTTTCGGCCTCCGCCGACCTGATCTACAAGCTCAGCCGCGACGTCTGGATCAAGGGACAGCTCCGCCGCGACTGGCTCGTCTCCAGCATCCCCAACGCCGACACCGCCGCAACCGTCGTCATGCTCGGCGTCAGGGTCCAAAACTAAAACGAAAAGAAAGGAAAGGGGCGGACTGACGGCTTTTCGGGACACGCGCGGGCCGTGCGTCTCTATCCGTAAATCCCCGGATTAACCGCCCGTTTACCATACCGTGGGACGCTTTCGGGTATCACGGCGAGGATCCCCGCCCATGGTGCACCTGAACACGGCACAACCGAACATGGCACAGTCCAATACGGCACAGCTCAATACGCGGCTCGGCAATCCCTTCGATCCCCCTGCCTCCGGCACGTTCGGCGACGGGTTTGCCGGCGCCTCCGGTCCCGACAACGTCCTGAAGTTTCCCGCACCGGAGCGCGATGGCGGGGCCGCCGCGCTCGACCTGATCTATCAGGCCGCCGACCTGTTCGCCGGCATCGAGGATCGCGCCCGCGACACCGAGGCGCGCGCCCGCAACCTGTGCGAAAGCGCGATTCAAAGGCTGCGGCTTGCCGAACAGCGCGTCGAGGCCGCCGACAGCGCGCGGCGCGATGTGATCCAGGAAACCGGACGCAAGCTCAACGACGCCTCGCGCGCGCTGAAGCTGGCGCAGGAGCGCATCGATGTGGCCGAGGCGCGGGCACAGGCCGCCGAGGCCCGGGCGCAGGCCGCCGAATCCCGCGCTCAGACGGCCGAGGCCCACGCGCAGGCGGCGGAACAGACGGCGCAGGACGCGCGCCGTGCATTGAAGCGGGTCGAAGCCGCGATCCGCAGCCGCCTGCTCGGCGAGGCGGTGGAAGAAGCCCTGATGCCGCGCAACGCGACGGCGTGAGCTTCGCCGACCAGAGACGGTCTTCTTTTGACGGAATCATCCGTCGTCATGCCCGGACCTGATCCGCGCATCCATCTTCTCGAAACGATGGATTGCTGGGTCCATAATAGGCGAGCGGAAGCGAAGCCGTTTTTTGCAGAGGCGAGCGGAAGCGAAGCCGTTTTTTGCAGAGGCGAGCGGAAGCGAAGCCGCTCTTTGCAGAGGCGAGCGGAAGCGACGCCGGTGTTCGCGCCGCTATGCCCGGCAATGACGCCGCAGGGCGTTTCCGTCAAAACGTGAAACGCCATAGCGCATGATCCCGAAACGCGGAGACCGGCTTCCGGGAAGGATCGTGTTCAGAGAAAAGATAAACGGCGGATCTGATTCACGACGGGCCTGATTCAACGTCGGTGGATCAGGCCGTAGCGGCGACCGGCGCCTGCTTCTTCGCGATCTGGCGTTTCAATTCCAGCGCGCGCGGCGACAATTCGCCCTCGCGGGCCTTCAGCAGATAGGCATCGAGGCCGCCGCGATGGTCGACGCTCTTCAGCGCGTTGGTCGAGACCCGCAGCCGCACCGAACGGCCCAGCGCTTCCGACTGGAAGGTGACGTTCACCAGGTTCGGCAGGAAGCGCCGCTTGGTCTTGATGTTTGAGTGGCTTACCTTGTGCCCGACTTGGGGGCCCTTGGCGGTCAGTTCACAACGCCGGGACATGGTGAAAATTCCTCTTCCATCCGCGAAACGCCGCGAGGCCGCAGGCGCGGGCATGTAAAATTCGTGTCCATTTTCAGGAACCGGGGACGTATAGGGGCACGGGCCCGCAAGGTCAAGGTCGCAGGCCCGCGAAAACCGCCCGGTCGCGGCGCCGGAACTCCGGCCGGGACGATGTCTCGTTTCCGGGCCGATACCATCATATAAAGGACTTATTCGGTTCCGACATCATGGGCCGCTGCAACCAACATGAAGCATGGCCGCCGCCGGGCAAGGCGGCCGCACGCAACAGAGACAAGGGCTTCGGTCCCGTCGGCACGGCAGCGTTCCGTTCCGAGGCCGGTCACAGGATCGTCAGGTGAGAAGCATCGGCATCTTCCCATCGGGTATCGGCGGTTGCGTTGCGCGCGGCGCGACCGGCGCCGCGATGCTCGCGGCCCTGATGCAACTGACCCTGGCGCAGCTCGCGCCGGCGCGGGCGCAGGCCCGGCTCGACGCCCGCTACGAGGCCCGCCTTGCCGGCATTCCCATCGGCCGCGGCAACTGGGTGATCGATATCGGCGAGGAGCGCTACGCGGCGACGGCGTCCGGTGGCGCCACCGGCCTGCTCAAGGCGCTTGCCGGCGGCAAGGGCAGTGGCGCGGCGCAAGGCCGGATCGTCAATGGCCGGTTGATGCCGGCGAATTATACCGCCACCACCGAAACGTCGAAAAAGGCCGAAACCATCCGCATCGCGCTGGCCGGCGGCAACGTCACCAGTTCCAGCATCGATCCCGCGCCTCCGGATAACCCGGCGCGGATCAAGGTGACGCCGGCGAATCGCCGGGGCGTGCTTGATCCGATGACCGGCGCGCTGCTGCGCGTGCCCGGTGCCGGTGATCCGCTCAGCCCCGAGGCTTGCAAGGCCGGCGCGGCGATCTTCGACGGCCGCATGCGCTACGATCTCAACCTGTCCTTCAAGCGGCTGGACAAGGTGAAGGCGGCCAAGGGCTATCACGGTCCGGTGGTGGTCTGTGCCATCACCTTCACGCCGGTCGCCGGCTATGTGCCCGACCGGATCGCCATCAAGTATCTGGCCGCCCGGCGCGACATGGAGGTGTGGCTGGCGCCGATCGCCGGAACCCGCATCCTGGTCCCGTTCAAGACCGTGATCCCGACCCCGCTCGGCACCGGGGTGCTGGTCGCGACCGATTTCGTCACCACCCCGCTGCCGACCCGGGCCTCGGCCCAGACCCGGTAACAAGACCTCACAAGGCCCGGCAGGCGCCGCGGGCAGGGGAGGCATCGCGTTGGCGGAGCCGGCGGAATCCCGTCGACCGAATCCTCTTGACTCCCGGCTTGACTCTTGGCGTGAACCTCCCCGGCATGGGTGTTAACCGTCGTCCCGAAACTTTATCTGCGGAAGGACGAAAGAATCTTCATCTAGTCGTGGGAATGCTTCACGCGCGCGAGATATTGTGGCTCATCGGTTGCCGACTCGGCGAGTCAGCGATTCGGGCGCGATTCGTTCCGGACTCGTTCCAAAGCTTAAGCCGCACGCGCACCAGCGTCGCATTGTGAGACACATCGCCGGCCCGCGCCGCATCCGGAAGTCCTTGTCGATATGGTGTTTTCATCCTCCTTGCCGTTTTCGTCTTCGTCCGATTCCGCCCGCGCGCCCGGCTCGGGCGTCACCGCGGTGCTCGGCCCGACCAATACCGGCAAGACCCATCTCGCGATCGAGCGGATGCTGGCGCATTCGTCCGGCATCATCGGGCTGCCGCTGCGGCTGCTGGCGCGCGAGGTCTACAACAAGATCGCCGCGCGGGTCGGCGCCGAGGCTGTCGCGCTGGTCACCGGCGAGGAGAAGATCAAGCCGCCGCGGCCGCGTTTCTGGGTGTCGACGGTGGAAGCGATGCCGCGCGACATCGACGTGTCGTTTCTCGCCGTCGATGAAATCCAGATCGCCGCCGATCTCGAACGCGGCCACGTCTTCACCGATCGCATTCTCAACCGGCGCGGCCGCGACGAGACGCTGCTGCTCGGCGCCGCGACGATGCGGCCGATCGTCGAGAAGCTGTTGCCCGGCGTCAGCATCGTGACGCGGCCGCGGCTGTCGCAACTCGAATTCGCCGGCGACCGCAAGATCACGCGGCAGCCGCGGCGCACCGCGATCGTCGCGTTCTCGGCGGACGAAGTCTACGCCATCGCCGAGCTGATCCGGCGCCAGCACGGCGGCGCGGCGGTGGTGCTCGGCTCGCTGTCGCCGCGCACGCGCAACGCGCAGGTCGCGATGTTCGAGACCGGCGAGGTCGATTACCTCGTCGCCACCGATGCCATCGGCATGGGGCTCAATCTCGACGTCGATCACGTCGCGTTTGCCTCCGACCGCAAGTATGACGGCTATCAGTTCCGCCGCCTGACGCCGGTGGAATTCGCGCAGATCGCCGGCCGTGCCGGGCGCGCCACCCGCAACGGCACCTTCGGCACCACCGGGCGCTGCGCGCCGTTCGAGCCGGAACTGGTCGACGCCCTGCAGAACCACACCTTCGACAGCGTGAAGCTGCTGCAATGGCGCAATACCGCGCTCGACTTCTCCTCGCTCGGCGCATTGCAGGTGGCGCTGGCGCAAGTCCCCGCGCATGATGCGTTGACGCGCGCGCCGATCGCCGAGGATGTGCGGGTGCTCGAACATGCCGCGCGCGACGGCGACATCCGCGACATGGCGGTCGGCCGCGATGCGGTCGAGCGGCTGTGGGAGGCGTGCCAGATTCCCGATTATCGCAAGCTCTCGCCGGCCGCCCATGCCGAGCTGGTCGCGACGCTTTACGGCTTCCTGATGCGGCGCGGCCGCATTCCCGACGCCTGGTTCGCGGCCCAGATCGATCAGGCGGACCGCACCGATGGCGATATCGACACGCTGTCAGCCCGGATCGCGCAGATCCGCACCTGGACCTTTGTGGCAAATCGTCCCGATTGGCTGGGCGATCCCGCTTATTGGCAGGGAATTTCGCACGAACTCGAAAATAAACTGTCCGATGCGCTGCATGAACGATTAACTCAGCGTTTCGTTGATCGCCGGACCAGTGTATTGATGCGCCGCTTGCGGGAAAACACCATGCTGAACACGGAAATTGGCAAGACGGGCGAAGTGATCGTGGAGGGCCATGCCATCGGCCGCCTCGACGGATTCATGTTCGCGCCCGATGCGGCGGAGGCCGGCTCGGAGGCCAGGGCGCTGCAGGCGGCGGCGCAGAAGGCGCTTGCCGGCGAGATCGAGGCGCGCGCGGAAAAGCTGTCGAATGCGCCGGACGATCAGTTCGTGCTCGCCTCCGACGGCACGCTGCGCTGGACCGGCGACGCGGTGGCCAAGCTCGTCGCCTCCGACGAGGTGCTGCGTCCGCGGCTTCGCATCGTCGCCGACGACCGGCTGGCCGGCGCCGCGCGCGAGGCGGTGCAGGCGCGGCTCGACCTCTGGCTCAAGACCCATGTCGAGAAACTGCTCGGCCCGCTGTTCGAGCTTGCCAAGGCCGAGGATGTCACCGGCATCGCGCGCGGCATCGCCTTCCAGCTGACCGAGGGGCTCGGCGTGCTGGAACGGTCGAAGGTCGCCAACGACGTCAAGGAACTGGACCAGACCGCGCGCGCCGCCCTGCGCAAATACGGCGTGCGCTTCGGCGCCTATCACATCTATATTCCGGCGCTGCTGAAGCCGGCCGCGCGCGCGATCGCGGCGCTGTTGTGGGCGCACAAGCAGGACAATGTCGACCTGTCGGCACTGTCGGGCGCGCAGCAACTGGCGGGCAGCGGGCGGACGTCCTTCCCCGTCGACAAGGCGCTCGACCGGGATGCCTATCGCGTGCTGGGCTATCGCCAGTGCGGCGAGCGCGCGGTGCGCGTCGATATCCTCGAGCGCCTTGCCGATCTGATCCGGCCTGCGCTGGCCTGGCGCGACAGCAGTCCCGGCGAGAAGCCGGCCGGCGCGTTCGACGGCCGCGGCTTCGTCGTCACCCAGGCGATGACCTCGCTGACCGGCTCGGCCGGCGAGGACTTCGCCTCGATCCTGCGCGCCCTGGGCTATCGCATGGACCGCCGCCCGGCGCCGCCGGTGCCTCCGGTCGAGGCGGCTCCCGTGGCCGACGCCGTATCCCCGGAAGCTACGTCCCCGGAAGCTACGTCCCCGGATGCCGCGCCGTCGACGGAGGCCGCCGATGCCGGCGCGCCGGATGACGGCACGGCCGCCGCTCCCACAGCGGATATGGCTCCGGATGTCGCTTCCGCGCCGGATGCCGTGACGACCGAGCCGTCGTTGGAGGTTGCCGCGCCGGACGCTGCCGCATCCCACGACATTTCGCAAACCGATGATGCGCCCATGAATGCGCCCATGAATGCGCCCATGGATGCGCCTAAGGATGCGGCGGGTGCCCAGGCGGCCGAGGAAACCGCTATACCGCCGGTCGAAACGCCGGAAAGCACGCCCGCCGACGCGGCCGGGACGCATGATGCATCCCCCTCGGTCGCGGATGAGGCGGCGGCGTCATCGCTCGCCGAGCCGTCCCGGGTTGCGGCCGATTCTCCCGCGATCGAGGCGCCTCCCGCAGCAGGGTCTCCCGCGGCGGAAGCAGCCGAGATGCCGGCTGCGGCGGCAGGCGATGCCGTCGCGGAGCCGGCAATGATCGAGGTCTGGCGTCCGGGCGGGCGGTCGGACGATCGCCGTCCGCGCCACGACCGGAATCGGCATCGCCACCATGGCAGGCCGCAGCAGGATGGGCAGGCCGCGGCCGCCGATGGCGAAGCGGCCGGCGAGGGCGCGGGCGACCGCTCCGGTCCTCGGCGGCGCGACCGCAAGGATTTCTCGAAGTTCAAGCGGCCGGATGGCAACCGCGGCGAGGCGCGCGCCGAGGGCGCGCCGCAGGACCGCGACAAGGCGAAGTTCAGGCGCCCGCACAAGGGCGGTCGCGACGGTCGCCCGGACAAGGGGAAGGGCGGCCCGGCGTTGCGCCCCTACGCCAGCAGCGCCGCGCCACGCGAGCGCGACCGGCCCGCCGACCCCAATTCGCCGTTCGCGAAACTCGCGGCGCTGAAGGAGCAGCTCAGCGCCGGCCGCAAGGACTGACCGGGACTTGGAGCGCCAGCGGCTCGACAAGTGGCTGTGGCACGCGCGGGTGGTGAAGGCGCGCGCGCGTGCGGTCGCGCTGGTCGAAGGCGGTCGCGTCCGCGTCAATACGGTCCGTGAGAAGTCGCCCGGCCATGGCATCAAGCCCGGCGACGTCATCACGATCGGCCTCGATCGCGGCATCAGGATCCTGAAAGTCGTCGGATTTTCGGAGCGCCGGGGCGGCCCCGAGGCCGCGAGGGCGCTTTTTCAGGATCTGAGTGCCCAGGACAAGAACCCGCGGGCCTGATCGCAGGGCCGGCATCGGTTCGGGGGACGCCGATCCGCCGGTCAAAGAGTTTAGAGGCTTTGAAGACGACTTCGCGGGTACATCGACCACGAAAACGCCAGCAAAGGCCCGGCTTCCCTTGCGGCTGGGGGATTCCTGCGCTAGGCCAGCAACCAAAATAGACCGTTCCGGAGCCTTGGATGACCTACGTCGTCACTGAAAATTGCATCAAGTGCAAATACACCGATTGCGTCGAGGTCTGCCCCGTCGATTGTTTCTACGAGGGCGAGAACATGCTGGTGATCCATCCGGACGAATGTATCGACTGCGGCGTCTGCGAGCCGGAATGCCCGGCCGACGCCATCAAGCCCGACACCGAGCCGAATCTGGAGAAATGGCTGGGCGTCAACGCCGAATACGCCAAGAGCTGGCCCAACATCACCCAGAAGAAGGACTCGCCGGACGATGCCAAGGAGTTCGATGGCATGGACGGCAAGTTCGATAAGTTCTTTTCGCCGGAGCCTGGTACCGGCGATTGAAGGTGCCTATATCGCTGGCGAGCGGCTGCGGCGTGGCCGGTTTGCTTAACCCTGTTGGTCGCAACCGGCGCCGATTGCCGGCGAAGCGCTGCCTGCCGCCCATAAATCATTGATTTTTACCGGAAATGTGCTATTCTGGGCACATTCAGCAAGCCGAACCCTGTTCGCGCCCTCGTTTTTGGCCCTGATCGGGTTCCCGTAAGATCACTGAACAGGGGCGCGGTTCGCTTCGCGCACAGGCTGTGTCACAAAAAACGCGTAAAACGAGTAGCTCGAAGGCGTCCGGTAAGACGACTTTCAGCAAGACCACCTCCAGCAAGGCGGCTTCCAGCAAGTCGTCCGGCAAAGCTTCCGCGGCCCGCCGTGGGGGCGCCAAGAGCCGTTCCCGTGTTCCCGCCAAGAGCGCGGCACGGGACGCCGCCAAGTCTCCGGCGGTCAAGTCCTCCAATAAAAGAAGTGCAATGCTCAAAAAGACGAAACCAGCCGAGAAGGCAGCGGGTTCGAAGGCATCGGCCGCGAAGGCCACCGCCGCCAGGTCCGCAGCCTCGAAGACTTCCGGTTCCAAGGCGCCTGCTGCTGCCAAGGTTGCGGTGGCGAAGGCTCCGGCCAAGCCGGCGGCGGCCGTGAAGCCGGTCGCGGCCAAGCCGGTTGTGAGCAAGCCCGTTGTGAGCAAGCCCGTTGTGAGCAAGCCCGTCGCGACCAAGCCTGTCGTGACCAAGCCTGTCGTGACCAAGCCCGTCGCGCCCGTCGGCAAGGCGCCCGTCGCCGCCAAGCCGGTGAAGGCCGCTCCGGCCCAGCCGCCTCGCGTGGAGGAGCCGAAAAAGCTTCCGACCCAGCGCCAGGGCTTCAAGACCAACGAATTCGTGGTCTATCCGGCGCATGGCGTGGGCCAGATTCTGGCGATCGAGGAGCAGGAGATCGCCGGCGCGAAGCTGGAACTGTTCGTCATCAATTTCATCAAGGACAAGATGACGTTGCGGGTGCCGACGGCGAAGGTTGCCAATGTCGGCATGCGCAAGCTGTCCGAGCCGGCGCTGGTCAGGCGTGCGCTGGAAACCCTGAAGGGCCGCGCCCGGGTCAAGCGGACGATGTGGTCGCGGCGCGCCCAGGAATACGAAGCCAAGATCAATTCGGGCGATATCGTCGCGATCGCCGAGGTGGTGCGCGATCTCTATCGGTCGGAATCGCAGCCCGAGCAGTCCTACAGCGAGCGGCAGCTCTATGAAGCCGCGCTGGATCGGCTGGCCCGCGAGATCGCGGTGGTGCAGCACGTCACCGAGACCGAGGCGATCAAGGAGATCGAGGGCCAGCTCGCGAAGAGCCCGCGCCGCGGCGCCAAGGCCGAAGCCGAGGGTGAGGGGGACTCCGACGCCGATGGCGAGGACGACGACAGCACGGTCGCCGACGAGGCCGCCTGACCACGGTTTGTAAGACTGATCCGATATCGAAAAGCCCGGCCGCGACGGCCGGGCTTTTTGCTGAAAGGTCGGTTTTCGTCGAGTCGGTTTTCGTCGAAGGGTGGTTTGTCGAAAGACGGCCGAAGGTCGCGGCCTTCAGTCCACCACGATCTTGACCCGATCGCGCACCTTGACCTTGGCATGGGCATCGAGGCCGTTCAGCACCCGGAATCGCTGTTCCGGCCGATCGACCCCGGCCATGCGGTGCGACAGCGACTCGACGGTATCGCCCGGCTGCACCGTGATGACCTTGATCCGCAGCGGACGCGCGGCCTGGATTTCCTGAAGGGTGAGGCGGCGGAACGAGCGCACGGTCTCGCGGGCGTTGCGTTCGCTTGCGAGCGTCTTGTGCCTGGTGGCGAAGATGAAGCGGTAGACGTCGCTGCCGAAGCGCAGGGCATAGACGCGGAACTGCCATTGATCGCCGCGCGCCGACACCGATGCCGCCGGGAAGCCGTTGATGGTCAGTTGCTCGGTGCTGTTCTTGTCGACATTCTCCATCCAGCCGGAATTGAGATAGTCGCCGAGCGATTGGTCCGCCGGCACCCGCACCACGTCGAAGCGCATCGCCTGCTCGCCGCCCTCGCGCACGCCGATCACCGCCTGCGCGGTGTTGTCGAGCGCGAAGCCCTCCGGCGCCTGGAAGGTGAAGCCCAGCTTCGGATGCAGGAAACGCCGGCCGCGCACGAATCCTTCGCTGGGATCCTCGCCATAGACGATGTTGTCGATGGCGGCGAGATAGTCGTCGTGGTCGCGCTCGCTGTTCCAGGGCGAACTGTATTGCCGTGCATTGGCCTGGGCGTTCTGGACACGCTCGGGGGTGGCCGGATGCGACGACAGGAAATCCTGCGAGCGCGGATCGATCGAGGCACGGCCGGCCTTGAGCGCGGCGTTGCGTTCCATCGAGGTCAGAAAGCGTGCCGCGCCATAGGGGTCGAAATGGGCCCGGGCGGAAATCCCGACACCGATGCCGTCGGCCTCGAATTCCTGCGCGCGCGAGAAGCTCGCCATGGTCAGCTTGGATTTGGCCAGCGCCAGCGCGGTGATGTCCGGATCGTTGCCCATTTCCTTGACGACCCGCGTCACCAGCGCCGCCTGCTTGGCCTGGCCCTCGCGGATCGCCGCGTGCTTCGCCAGCACATGCGCCATTTCGTGCGCCAGCACCGACGACAGCTCCGAGGTGTCATTGGCGAGGGCGACCAGCCCGCGCGTCACGTAAAGCTGGCCGGTCGGCAGCGCGAAGGCGTTCACCGCGCCGGAATTGAGGATCGTCACCTTGTAGGCGAGGTCGGGACGTTCCGACACGGCGACCAGCCGGTTGACGGTCCGGGTGATGAGGCTCTCCAGCCGCGGATCGTCATAGGCACCGCCATAGGAGGCCAGGATCCGTTCGTGCTCGCGCTCCGCGGCCTGCGGAGGCGCCGTCGCCGCGCGCGCCGGTCTGGCCGCCGGCTGGGCCGGCTTGGCGACCTCGAATCGCTGCGTATCGGCACAACCGGACAGCAGCATCAGCACCGCGCAGGTGCCGGCGAGCGCCGCCGCGCGCGTGCGCCGTGTGCCGCGGTCAGGTTGTCTTGATCGTGCCATCACGGTTCTCATCCGTCGCCGGCCAACGTCCTTTCCTCAATCGTCCTTTCCCCAATCGTGCGCCGTGGTCGTCACGGTGTCGGCGCCTGGTCCGTGGCGGTCCGGCTCGATGTTGCGGCCGTCGTCCCCTCCAGCAGTTCAATCTGTCCCGGACCTGAGGCTTCGATCCTCGGCCCGCCCCGCTTCTGGACCCAGCCTCGCACACGAATCCGCCGATTCGCGAGCGATTTCAGCGGGAGCCCGGCCTGCTCGAACGACGGCAGCGCGCGCCTTGGAATAGTCACCGCGAAGTCACGTGTCCAGCGTGGGCCGAAATTGACATAGGTGACCGCGCCGGCCTGCCGGACCGACCGCACTTTCCCCTCGACCAGCCCGAATTGCCCAATCCCGGCCAGAATATCGCCCGGACTTTCCGCGTTTTTTATGACATTGCCGGCCCAAAGGCCACGATGCGCCGCCCGGGCGCGGGCCTCGGCGGCAAGCAGTTCCGCCGTGCAGCCGGCATCGCGGGCAGCTCCCGTCGCGAGCGCCGCGCCCCCCGCCAGCATCAGGGCCTGGATCGTGGCGCCGTCGCCGCGACCGGCCGCAAAGGCAACCGCCGTCTGCCGGCCATAGCGATCGGGGGTGTCGCTGAGGCCGGAGAGCGCAATGGCGCGGCCGGCGGTCAGGACGTTCAAAGTATCGCGTGCGCGTTCGCGCGCCGCCGATGACGACGGCAGTTCGATTCCCGTCAGCCGGACGGCGCGGCCGTCGGCGAGTTCGATCGTCCGGCCGTCACGCGCGCGCACGACATGCGCCTCTTCCGTTGGTTCGCGATGGCATGCGCTCGCGGCGCCCACGACGGACGAACTTGTGGCGAGGATCGCCGTCGTGAAAATCGCCACGTCCAGCCGCGCCGGTGACATCCATCTCATGGCGCCGTTCCGAAGCATTGTACGTGCCGCTCGCGTATCGCCATCCGCATTCGTATCGCCATTTCCGTTTGATGGAAAATCTAGGCGATGTGGAATGCTTCCGCCACATGCGATCGCGCCGGGCCATGCCTTCAGGTTGCTTGCTGCTGCAACAGCGTTACGGCATGATCGCGGCCGATCAATCAGAAGCCGCAGCATGCGGCCAAGGGAGGAAGACGTGGACTTGAAAGCAGTGTTGTCAGGTCTTGTTGCGATGGTTGCCGCGCTCGCGGCGACGCCAGCTGCGGCGCAGGACAAACCTCCGCTCAAGCTCGGCGCGATTCTCGATATGTCGGGCCTTTATGCCGATATCACCGGATCGGGCAGCGAGACCGCGGCGAAGATGGCCGCGGAGGATTTTGGCGGCGAGGTGCTCGGCCGCAAGATCGAGATCATCGCGGCGGATCATCTCAACAAGGCTGATCTCGCCGCCAACATCGCGCGCGACATGCTCGACAACCAGGGCGTCGAGGCAATCGTCGACGTCGCGGCGTCGGCGACCGCGCTGGCGGCCGGTGAAGTCGCGAAGGCGCGCAACAAGATCATCATGTATAGCGGCCCCGGCTCGATCCGCCTCACCAACGAGGCTTGCGGCCCCTACACCGTGCATTATGCCTACGACACCTATGCGCTGGCGCATGTGGCGGGCCTCGCCTCGGTCAAGCAGGGACTCGATACCTGGTTCTTCCTGACGGCCGATTATGCGTTCGGACACGACCTCGAGAAGGACGCCACCAACGTCATCAAGCGTGCCGGCGGCAAGGTGCTGGGCAGCGTCCGCCATCCCATCAACACGTCCGATTTCTCCTCGTTCCTGCTGCAGGCGCAAGCCTCCAAGGCGAAGGTGATCGGCCTCGCCAATGCCGGCGGCGACACCATCAACGCCATCAAGCAGGCGGCGGAGTTCGGCATCACGAAAAGCGGCCAGAAGGTCGCGCCGCTATTGGCCTTCGTCACCGATATCGACAGCGTCGGCCTGCAGACCGCGCAAGGCCTCGTTCTGGCGCAAGCCTTCTACTGGGACCTGAACGACGAGACGCGCGCCTTCTCGAAGCGCTTCATGGCGCGGATGAAGCGGGTGCCGACCTCGGCGCAGGCCGGGATCTATTCATCGGTGCTGCATTATCTCAAGGCGGTGAAGGCGGCCGGCACCACGGACGCGGCAGCGGTGATGAAGGTCATGAAGGCAACGCCGGTCAACGACATGTTCGCCAGGAACGGCAGGATCCGCGCGGACGGCCGCATGGTCCACGACATGTACCTGTTCGATGTGAAGTCGCCGGCCGAATCCAAGGGGCGCTGGGACGATCTCAAGCTGCTGGCCACCATTCCCGGTGACCAGGCGTTCCAGCCGCTGTCGGAGTCCCGTTGTCCGCTGGTCAAGAAATAACGGCCGCGGGCGTGGCCGCGAGCGAAGCCGCCCGGTTTCGTTCGCGAGCCGTGCGAGACGCGCAGGGCCAGGCAGCCCGGGCAAGGTCACTGGTGAAAGCGAAGGAAAGACAGAAATGAACGACATGGTCCTGCAGAAGCTCGATCGCGGCCTGCTCACCATCACCATGAATCGCCCGGACCGGCGCAATGCGCTCAACCCGGACATGGTGACCGGGCTGGTCGAGGCGGCGCGCCGCGCCGCGGACGACCGCGCGGTGCGGGCCGTGCTGCTGAAGGGCGCCGGCGGAACCTTCTGCGTCGGGGGCGACGTCAAGGCGATGGCCGCGGTGGCCGAGCCGCCGCCGCTCGAGGAGAAGGTGGCGATACTTCGCCGGGGCATGGAGGTGTCGCGCATCCTGCATCAGATGTCGAAGCCGGTGGTGGCGCAACTCGACGGCGCGGCCGCGGGCGCGGGCCTGTCGATGGCGCTGTCGTGCGACCTGCGGGTCGCGAGCGCCTCGGTGAAGATCACCACCGCCTTCGCCAAGGTCGGCTATTCGGGCGATTACGGCGGCACCTATTTCCTGACGCAGATGCTCGGCAGCGCCAAGGCGCGCGAACTTTACCTGCTGTCGCCGGTGCTGACTGCGCAGGAGGCGCTGTCGCTCGGCATCGTGTCGCGCGTGGTGCCCGACGCCGAGATCGAGGCGGCCGCGGCGGAACTGGCGATGTCGCTGGCGCAGGGCCCGTCGGTCACGCTCGGCTACATCAAGAGGAACATCAACAACGCGGAGAATCTTTCGCTCGAAGCCTGCTTCGACGCCGAGGCCATGCATCACTCGCGATGCGGCGAGACGGCGGACCACAAGGAAGCGGCGAAAGCCTTTGTCGAAAAGCGCCAGCCCGTCTTTCAGGGGCGCTGACGGTGACGGACTATATCCGGCTGCGTCAGATCTGCCTCGTCGCGCGGCGGCTCGAGCCGCTGATCGGTGATCTGTCCGACATCCTCGGCCTGACGGAATGCTATCGCGACGGCAACGTCGGAAAGTACGGGCTCGAGAATGCGCTGCTGCCGGTCGACACCATCCTGCTCGAGGTGGTGGCGCCGACACAAGACGGCACCGCCGCCGGGCGCTTCCTCGACAAGACCGGCGAGCGCGGCGGCTATATGGCGATCTTCGCCTGCGCCGACCCCGATGCGCGGGCGCGCGCCGCCAACGCGATCGGCGTCCGCACCGCCAACGTGATCGATCACGTGCCCTATCACGGCGTGCAGATGCATCCGCGCGATTGCCGCGCGGCCTTCATCGAGTTCAACCATACGACGGGGAGCGACGATATTCTCGGTCCCTATCCGCCGGCCGGCCCGGACTGGCAGAAGGCGATCCGCAACGACGTGACCAGGGCGATCGTCGAGGTCGAAATGCAAAGCCCCGATCCGGCCGGTCTGGCGCGGCACTGGGGCGGTATCATTGGCATTCCTTCGCAGGCGGGGCGCGATGGCACGCCCGAGGTCGCGCTCGTCAATGCCCGCTTCCGCTTCGTGGCCGGCCCCGCGGACATGATGAGCGCGCTGGTGTTGCGGGTCAGCGATGCCGGCGCGGTTCTGGAGCGTGCGAAGGCGAAGGGCTACGCTGTCGCCGGCAATGCGTTCACCGCGGGCGGTGTCGCGTTTCGCCTCACCTGACCTCATTCCCTCCGCGGCCGGGCCGGTCGCGGGGCTCCCGCCGAATTCAAGGAACGACAAGATGCCGGGCATCGACGGCACGCAGCCGCACGCGCTTGACGCCTTCTTCTCACCGGCGAGCATCGCGATCATCGGCGCGTCGCGCGACGCGACCAGGATCCCGGGCATCCTGCTCGCCTTCCTTCGCAAGAACGAGTTTGCCGGGGAGATTTTCCCGGTCAATCCGAACTACGACGAGATCGACGGCTTGAAATGCTATCCGTCGATCGGTGCGGTCGGGCGCCCGGTCGACCTGGCGATCGTCATCATTCCGGCCCGCGCCGTGCTGGCCGTGCTGGAGGATTGCGCGGCGGTCGGCGTCAGGCATGCCATCATCATCTCCTCCGGCTTTGCCGAGGAGGGCGGAGAGAGCGTCCATGCGCAGGCCGGGATCGCGGCGCTGGCGAAGCGCACCGGCATGCGGATTTCCGGGCCGAATGCCGAAGGGTTCTACAACGCCATTGCCGGCGTCGCGGCGACGTTCAGCCCGACCGTCGATGTCAGGCCGGGCGTGACGCCCCTCATCGCCACGCGGAAGCGCATCGGAATCGTCGCGCAGAGCGGCGGCATCGGCTTTGCGATTTATAACCGCGCCAAGGCGCTGGGCATCGCGCTCAGCTACGTGATCTCGACCGGCAACGAGGCGGATCTCGGGGCCGGTGCGTTCTTCGACTTCATGGTCACGGACAAGTCGACCGACGTGATCCTGTTGTTTCTCGAAGGCATCCGCGATACCGACACGTTCCTGGCGGCGGCGCAGCGCGCGGCCGCCACGGGCAAGCCGGTGATCGTCACCAAGGTCGGCCGCTCCAGCGCCGGTGGCCGCGCCGCTGCCTCTCACACCGCCAGCATGGCGGGATGGAGCGCGGCCTATGATGCGGTGTTCGCCAGATACGGCTTCATCGTCTCCAACGATCTCGACGAGGCGGTGGCGATTGCCGCGGTGCTGACGACGTCGCCGCTGCCGAAGGGCGACCGTGTCGCGGTGGTGACGGTGTCCGGCGGTGCCGGCATCTGGGGCGCGGATGCCGTCTCCGCGCAGGGCTTGCGGGTGCCGGAGCTGTCGGCGCCGGTGCAGGCCGTCATCCGCGGCCTGATCCCGTCCTACGGTTCGCCGCGCAATCCGGTCGATATCACCGCGCAGGCGGTTCACAGCGGCGGCCTGCAGAAGACCATCGACCTGCTGAGCCGGTCCGACGAGGTCGATTCGATCCTGGTGGTGATCTCGCTGTCGAGCGAGACCCGGATGCCGTTCAAGGTGCCGGAATTGAAGCCGCTGATCGATGCGCGGCCCAAGCCGATCGTGTTCTATTCCTATACGCTGCCCTCGCCGTTCGCCCGCACCGGCCTTGCAGAGGCCGGCGTGGTGATCCTCACCGGGCTGACCCATGTCGGCGTCGCCTTGCGGCAACTGGTCCGGCATGCGCGGTTCAGGCTTGCGTCCGACGCCGCGCGCGATGCCGCGCCGGGCGCCCCGGTCCCCGCGATCGAGGCCGCCGCATGGTCGGAATATGACAGCAAGCGCCTGCTGCGCGATGCCGGCATTGCCGTGCCCGATGAGTTGCTGGTCGATGACAGAACGAAGCTGCCGGCGGCGGTGGCGCAGGCCGGCTTTCCGCTGGTGATGAAAATCCAGTCGCCGGATATCCCGCACAAGAGCGAGGTCGGCGGCGTCAGGGTCGGCATGGCCAGCGACGCGGATGCGCAAGCCGCGTTCGATGACCTGATCGCCGCCGCGCGCAGGCATCGTCCCGACGCGGCGATCCAGGGCGTGCTGGTCGGGCCGATGGCGAACAAGGGCGTCGAGCTGATCGTCGGCACGATGTGCGACGCGACCTTCGGGCCGATGGTCATGGTCGGGCTCGGCGGTGTGGCGACCGAGCTTTATCGCGACGTGGTCTACCGGCCGGCGCCCGTCGGCGCGGCGGAGGCAAGGGCGATGCTTCAGAGCCTGAAAGCATGGCCGTTGCTCGACGGATTCCGGGGCGCTGCGAAAGCCGACGTGCCGGCCGCCGCCGGCGTGATCGCGCAACTCTCGCAGCTCGCCGCGCATTGGCGCGAGGCCGTTGCCGAAATCGAGGTCAACCCGGTGCTGGTCCACCCCGAAGGGCAGGGCGTCACGATCGTCGACGCCCTGGTGGTGCCGGCACGGAAGGAAGCGGTCAGCGCCCCTTGAAGTTGGCGACGCGGCGTTCCTCGGTCGCCTTGACGCCTTCCTTGAAGTCTTCGGTGGCGCGCAGCCGGGTCTGTTCCGCCAGTTCGTGATTGGTCGCGGCCAGCACCCGGTCGGCGAGGCCGTCGCGCATGGTGGCGCGGGTCGAGAGCAGGCCGAGCGGCGAGCATTCGGCGATCTCGCCGGCGAGCTTCAGGGCGGCGGCGCGGACCTCGCTTTGCGGCACCAGCACGTTGGCAAGGCCCATCTTCAGCGCGTCCTCGCCGGTGACGCGGCGGCTGGTGTAGAACATCAGCTCGGCATTGTTCTTGCCGACCAGCTCCGGGAGCGTCACGGTCAGGCCGAAGCCCGGATGGAATCCGAGCTTGGTGAAATTGGCGGAGAAGCGGGCTTCGGGGCAGGTGACGCGGAAATCGGCGGACACCGCAAGGCCGAGACCGCCGCCGATGGCCGCGCCCTGCACAGCGGCGACGATCGGCTTCCTGGCGCGGAAGATTCGCACCGCCTGGATATAGAGGTGATTGATCTGGCCGAGGCTGTCGGCCGGGTCGCCGCCGTCGGTTTCCTTGCGGCTGGGATCGTTGAAATTGGCGCCGGCGCAGAACGCCTTGCCCTGCGCCGCCAGCACCACCGCGCGAACGTCGATGTCGTTGTCGAACTGGTCGAGCGCATCGGCGATCTGGTTGATGAGGGAGATATCGAAGAAGTTCAGCGGCGGGCGCTGGATTTCGATGGTGACGACATGGCCGGTCTTCTCGATGCCGATATCGGTGAATTTGCTCATGCTGGTTCCTGAAATGGGAGTGAGAATCGGTTGGTTCAGCGCAGCCCGAGGCCGCGGGCGATGATTCCGCGCAGCACCTCAGTGGTGCCGCCCTGGATGGTGAGCTTCGGGGCAAGCTTTGTGGCGAAGGCGAGCTGTTCGTCAAGGGTGGGATGGTTGAGCGGATCGACATCGACGAAGGCGGCGAGCTCGCGCACCCGGTGCGGAAGCTGCTGCTCCCAGACGGTGCCGATATCCTTGACGATCGAGGCTTCCACCACCGGCTCCTTGCCGGCCTGCAGCATGCCGGCCACCGACACCGACATGCGGCGCATGGTATGGAGCTGCGCCACCAGCCGGCCGATGCCTTCGGCGCCGCGGATGTCGGGATCGGGGCCGAGCGCGCGCACCAGTTCGGTGAGCACGTAGAAGGTCTCGAGAAAGCGTTCGGGGCCGCTGCGCTCATAGGCCAGTTCGCTGGTCGCCTGCTTCCATGCGCCGTCGATCTCGCCCAGCACGTGGTCGTCGGGGATGAAGTGATCGGTGAACACCACTTCGTTGAAGTCGTATTGCCCGGTGATCTGCTGGATCGGGTTCACCTGGATGCCGGGTTTTTTCATGTCGACCAGGAATTGCGTCAGCCCGTGCCGCCGATTCTCCTTGGTCGGCGGCGAGGTGCGGAACAGCGCGATCATGTAGTCGGCGACCTGGGCCGCGGAGGTCCAGATCTTGGTGCCGTTGATGAGCCAGCCGCCATCGGTCCTGGTCGCCTTGGTCTTGGCGGCGAACAGGTCGGAGCCGGAATTCGGCTCGCTCATGCCGATGGCGAAACACAATTCGCCGCGGCAGATGCGCGGCAGGATGTCGGCCTTGATGTGCTCCGGCGCATATTTGAGCAGCACCGGCCCGCTCTGGCGGTCGGCGACGAAGAAGCGGCGGGAGGGTGCGTTGGCGACACGCATCTCCTCGGTCACCACGTAGCGTTCCAGGAATGTGCGCTCGTGGCCGCCGTATTTCTTCGGCCAGGTCATGCCGAGCCAGCCGCGTTCGCCGACCTTGCGGCTGAAGTCCCGCGCGCTGTTGTTCTCGCGATACGGCTTGTGCGGATCGAAGGTGCCGGCGGCGATTTCGTCCGCGAGAAAGGCGCGAACCTCCTTGCGCAAGCGCTCGCATTCGGGCGGCAGGCGGATCGGGTCGAAGCGAAGTGCGGCAGTCATGACGTCCGTTCCTGAATGACGGGAGGCAATCGGAGGTGATGGTCAGCGTGACGCGACCAGCGGCCACAATTCATCGGCGCCGCGCGCGGCGATGCGACGGCCAAGCTCGACGGCCCAGTAACTTTCGTTGCCGAAGTCGTCGCGCCAGGCCAGCGCCCGCATGGTGAAGCGGTGCAGGATATGTTCGCGGGTGAAGCCGATCGCGCCATGCACCTGATGGGCGATGGCCGCGCCCGTCCCGGCGGCCTCGGCGCAACGGATCTTGGCCGAGACGGCTTCGAGAAAGACGGCGTCGTCGAAGCCGGCGCCGTTCGCGATCGCATCCGCCGCCGAACTCGCGGCCGCAAGGGCGGCGGCCGCCTCGCCGGCCAGCCTGGCGAGGTTGTGCTGCACCGCCTGGAATTTCGCGATCTTCTTCTCGAAAGCGACGCGCTCGTTGGCATAGCGCACGCTGATCTCCAGCATGGCCTCGAGCGTGCCGGCGATCTGCAGGCTGCGGACCACCCCGCCCATCAGCAGCAGGGCCGGCCCGTCGGCATCCGCAGGCGCCGGTCTGACGGTCAGGGGGCGAACGCCGTCGAAACTCACGCTGTCGCTGCCGTCGCCGGCGAGATTGCGGCCCGGCACGATCCGGCACTGGCCAGCGTCGACGAGCGCGACCTGCGTGCCGCCGTCGCCTTCGACCAGGACCGCGATCGATTTGGCATCCTGCGCGAACGGCACGTCGCGGGCGCGGCCGGCCAGCGTGCCGTCGCCTTGAAGCGCGATGCGGTCCCTCGGATGGGTCGGTGCGACCGTCATCGCCTCCTGCGGCGCGGCGATCCCGGCCTTGGCCAGCAGCCAGCCGGCAAGCAGCGTTTCCGCGAGCGGCACCGCGATGCCGAAGCGGCCGGCGGCACTGAGCACGCCGAAGCCGTCGGCGAGCGAAGCGCCGGCGCCGTCGCATGCCTCCGGCACCCAGGCGAGCGGCAGGCCGGCCTCGGTCAGTGCGTTCCAGAGCGGTGCCTTCCAGCTTCCGTTGGCATCGGCATTGACGGTTTGCGGGTCGGCGAGATCGGCGAAAATGCGCTCCGCGGTTTCGACGACGATATTCTCACTCACCGCGCGGCGCTCCTCGTTATCCCGACCGTCCTTGGCGGATGTTCGGGCGGCGAACAGGCGCGGGGGATGTCGTGTTGATGTCGTTGCGGCATGATGGGGAAATCGGTTCGCCGTGACAAGCATGGATGTCGCAAGGCGCGCGTGCTGGAGCCGTGGCGCGCCGGAACGATGCTGTGCAGCTGAATTCCGTCGAATGGATTTCGCGGCGGAACGGCCCTTGTCACCTCGTCCCGCGCCGATATGCTGGCGCCGATTTCGAAACGGCTAATGGCTAATGAACGTGAGAAGGAGCGGACGATGTCGGCGGATGGCTTGAGCGTGATTGTGACCGGATCGGCGTCCGGTCTCGGGGCGGCAACGGCGATCAATCTGGCGAAGGGTGGCGCGCGCATCGTCGTCAATTATGCGTCGAGCAAGACCGAGGCCGAGCAGACGGCGGATGCCTGCCGCGGCGTGGGCGCCGAGGTGGTGGTGGTGCAGGGCGACGTGTCGCGCGACGACGACTGCAAGCGGATCGTTGCGGCGGCGGCGCCGTGGGGACGGCTCGATGCGCTGGTCAACAATGCCGGCACCACCAAGCATGTCACCCACAGCGATCTCGACGGGCTCTCGGCCGAGGATTTCCAGCGCATCTATGCGGTCAACACCGTCGGGCCGTTCCAGATGGTGCGCGCGGCGCGATCCCTGCTGGAAGCGGGCGCGAAGGCCGCCGGCCAGGCCGCGTCGGTCGTCAATGTGTCGTCGGTGGCGGGGCTGAGCGGCATCGGCTCGTCGATCGCCTATGCCGCAAGCAAGGGCGCACTGAATTCGATGACGCTGTCGCTGTCGCGGGCGCTCGCGCCGCTGATCCGCGTCAATGCGGTGTGCCCGGGCTATATCGATACGCCGTGGTTCGAAAAGGGGCGGGGAGCGGCAGGCGCCAAGCAGGTGCGCGACATGGTGGTGGCCAGCGTGCCGCTGAAGCTGGCATCGAGCCCGGAGGATATCGCCGCGCTGGTCTGCTTCCTCGCGCGTCCGGAATCGCGCAGCATGACCGGCGAACTCGTCCGCATGGATGCGGGCATGCATCTGGCAGGCTGATCGCGGGCAACCTGCGCGTCACGGAAGGCCGGCCCGTTCGGCGGGGCCGGCCTTGTGGGTAAGCGGCTATTTCGAGCCCGGGTCTGAAATCACGCCGCGCGCGACCAGCCGATTCCAGATGAACAACACCACCAGCGCGCCGATCGTCGCGGTGATGAACCCCGCGCCCTGATTGGGGCCGTAGTGTCCGATCGCCTGCCCGATGAATGTCGCAAGGAACGCACCGGCGATGCCGAGCACGGTGGTCAGGATGAAGCCGCTTGGATTGTTCGGCCCGGGCGAGATCAGCCGCGCCAGGATGCCCGCGACGAAGCCGACGATGATGATCCAGAGAAGCCCGCTCATGGCGTCATGTCCTCAGGTTGAGATGCGATCTTTGTGGAAGGGTGCGAAAGGGAGTGGATTGCGAGCCGTCCGCTCATGGCCGGCTCGCGATGCTGGATCGGTCTTTACAGCCAGTTCGCGATCTCGCTTTCGGTCGGCATGCGGCCATCGGGCGTGAACTGATTGACCGCATCGGGCAGGTGTTGCGACAGTTCCGACAGCAGTTGCTCGCGCGACAGGCCGGTCTGCGATGTAAGCGCCTCGATCTGGTCCGCGCCCAGGGCGTTGGCGAGATCGCCCGGCGAAATCTGCTTGTTGGGGCCGGCCCCGACCCAGGAATCGGCGGCATCGCGTTGGCCGCTCCGTTCGAACTGCTTCATCAGGTCGCCGAGTCCGCCGCTCAGGATGCTGCCCGCGGCGCCGCCGGCCAGAAGGCCGCCCAGGCCGCCCTTGAGCAGGTCGCCAAGCCCGCCTCCAAGCCCGCCTCCACCAAGAGCACCGCCGCCGCCAGGACCGCCGCTGCTGCCGCCGAACAGCCCGCCAAGCGCGCCGCCGAGCGCACCGCCAAGATCGCCTCCCGGCAGACCGGCATTAACGGAACCGCCCGGCGCCGAATTGCCTGCGCCCGTGCCCGCCGGGCTGCCGCCGCCGGCGACGTGCTTGTAGGCTTTGTAGGCAAGCATGGCCAGGATCGCCATGGTGATCGGCGACATGCCGCCCTTGGCGTCCGGATCGCTGGGGCCGCGGGGGCCGTTCTGCATTCCGTTGAGGATATCAAGCAAACCCATCGTCGGCTCTCCTGTCACTGCAATGCCGTGCATCCGCTTGTATGCCGTGCATCCGCTTAAATGCCGTGCATCCGCTTACGCGCATGCGCTCGCGCGTGCGCGCGCCCCGCGAGAACATATCGTCGTCATATGACGCTTACAAGGCGCGTCGGTTCCGGTAAGCTGGCCGCCTTGCCGTCGTTCGATACGAATCCCGTCATCGCAATCAGGCACGGAGGAGAGAGGCTCGGTGATCCCGAACAGGCCCATCGCGATTGCCGGCGCGGGCAGTATCGGCTGTTTCGTCGGCGGCCTGCTGGCCGATGCGGGGCGTGCCGTCGCGATGCTCGCGCGTCCGGCCACGATCGCCGACCTGAAGGCCAATGGGCTGCGGCTGACGAGTTTCGAGGGCCTCGACCGCCATGTCGCGGCCGACCGCCTGCGCCTGTCGGCGGAAGGCGCCGTGCTGGCCGATGCGGGCATTGTTCTGGTGGCCGTGAAGAGCGCCGATACCGCCGCCATCGCGGAGGTGATCGCGCGCCACGCTCCGCCGGAGGCCATCGTCGTCAGCCTGCAGAACGGCGTCAGCAATGTCGACGTCCTGCGCGAGCGGCTCGGCGGACGTCGCGTTCTGGGCGCCATGGTGCCGTTCAACGTCGTCACGCTGGGTGCCGGCCGCTTCCATCGCGCGACTTCCGGCGACATCGTCATCGCGCGCGATGATGCCGGCGTTGCCGAGCAGTTGTCGGTCCCGGGGCTCACGGTCCGGCCGACCGACAACATCGCCGGCGTGGCGTGGGGCAAGCTGCTCCTGAATCTCAACAATGCCCTCAATGCATTGTCGGGACTTCCGTTGCGGGATGAACTGTCGCAGCGCGCCTGGCGCCGGCTGCTCGCAAGCCAGATCGACGAGGCGCTGACGGTGATGCGCGCCGAGAAGATCGTGCCGGTGTCGTCGACGCCGGTTCCGTCCGCATGGATGCCTCACCTGCTGCGCCTGCCCGATGGTTTGTACCGCCTGCTGGCGGGGCGTACGATCAAGATCGATCCGCAGGCGCGTTCGTCGATGTGGGAGGATCTGCAACGCGGCCGGATCACCGAGATCGATTATCTGCAGGGCGAGATTCTGAAGCTCGCGGCGCGTCACGGCATCGATGTGCCGCTGACACGGCGGGTGATCGCACTGGTCAGGGAAGCGGAGGCGCAAAAGCGCGGCGCGCCCTGCCTTGCGCCGGAACAAGTCCTGCCGCGCGCGGGCGCTGCGGCGGCCCCGTGAGCCGCGCGGAAGGCATCACTGCCACAAGCCGTATTCGGCCCATTTCGATTTCGGAATCTCCTTGCCGATCTTGTAGCTGAAGGATTCCACGCTCATGCGATCCGGCGCGCCCTTGCAGGTGAAGGAGAACTGATACCAGCGGCCGCCGCTGCGGAATGCGCCGCCATTGCCGGAGATGACATTCTTGTTGTGCCGGGGATGCGAAATCACGTCCGCCTTGGCGCGGTCGGGGTGATATGGATTCCGATCCTTGTTGATCCGCTTCATGGCCTGCAGGTCGCAGAGTTGTTCGAGCCGCGTCACGGGGTCGAGCTTGCTCAGGCTGGCGAGAAAGCGCGAGTCATTGGCGAGCGCCGGTGAAACCAGGATCTGCGCAAACACGATGGACAGCAGGGCAGCAAACTTCATAGTGACGGAACCGCAAATGGTGACGGGGTGGATTGTGATGCAGAGACTTGTCGTGATGCAAGGTCGATTGTGATGCAAGGTCGATCGTGATGCGACGTGGATCGTGATGCGACGCGGATCGCGATGCAGGTGCGACACCGACCACCGCACCTGACGGGTTACCGGCTGGGCAGAATGAATCAATACAATTTTATGTTTGGTCCCGACAATGGCTGTGCTTCAACGGTCGCGGCCCTGCAATCGCGAGATCAGCATGTCCTTTGTCGGCGGATAGAGCAGGCTGTCCTTGAGCGCCTTGATCTGGGTCGTGAGCTGGGTCCAGCCGCAGGTCAGCGACGGATCGCGGCAGGTATCCGATTCCGCGACATGCTGCCGCCGAGGAGGCCGGGGGACGGCTTTTGCGGATTGCACCGCGGTCCGTGGCCGAGCGGTGCGGTGTGCCGCCCCGGGCGGCTTCGGCGGCCGACCGACCTGTGAAGTGCCTTGTCGCGGCGGTGCCGCCGGCGTCCGGGCCCCGTTTCTGTCGGCCAGATAGCGGATGAAGGCGTGATCGATCCGCTTGAGCTCCTTTTTGGTCGGGATCGGTCCGGCAATGTCGAAATGCCGGTTCTGCATGAAATCGAAATAGGTGTAGCCGCCACCGGGCTTGCGGCGCCCCGGGAAACGGCCGTCGCATGCCGAGATGGTCGCGGCAACGGCTTCCTTCGGCAATCCGGACGCCCGGACGTGTGCGACGCAATCCTCATAGTCGGATGCGGATTCGACAATCTGCGGTTGTGCCGAGGCCGTCGGAACCCCGCTTCCCCACGCCGCCATCAGCCCGAGGACGGCCATGATGGACCATAGCCTGGGCCGCATGCGGAGTGATTGGCCATGTGATTGCCGGGCTTGTGATTGCCGGGCTTGTGATTGCTGGCCTTGTGGTTGTCGGGCTTGGCGGTGCAAATGACCAGTTGAAGCTTCCGCTGCGGTCAAACGGCGAAATGGATGCAAGCCGAAATTGACAGGCAGTTTGTTTCCGACAGCGGCCCGCCAATTCAGTCTTCCCAATATGTGCCGGGTCACCGAAACGGTTGAAGCCCCTGCCGATACCGGTATCGAAGAGCGTGGGGCCACTTCTACCAAACGTGAAATCGTCGATACCATCTTTGACCTTGCCGGTTATCCGTCGATCGATCAGGGGGCACAAGGTGCGGGTTTAGCGTACGGATCATCGGTCTTGACCTTGAACACGCAGCACGGTTCTCGAGCCCGGACGTCACCAGCTGGGCTCAATTTGCAAAGACCAACCCCGCCCACGACGATCCCGCCCACGACGACCTCGAAGGATCGGACGCTGCAAGATCGGCTCGCCGGAGGAGCAGGCGCGGACCGATGAGCAGCATATCACCTTGCTGATATCCACGGACCGCATCAAGAGGCCGTAACCGGAGTATGACGCGAGAATTCCCCAGATATTTCCTGGTATGTTTCCTGGCGGCGGGCCTTTGATCGCGCGGCGCGACAGAAGGTGGATTGCGACCGCAACACATCGCGCGATCGTGGCCGATCACGACGATGATGCGATCACCAGGTGCGCGCTAAATTCCTGTAGACTTGGAACGCGCAGCCAGCAACGAAGATGAACGCCGACAGACACAGATAGAGACAGGACTCCGAAATGAGACTGTATCCTGCATGGCAACCGCTTCTTTTGGCATTCTCCCTGTTCTGTTTGTGGGCTTCGCCGGTTGGCGCGCAACAATATGACATCCGGGGAAAAGTTCGAAAAATGATCCAACTGGCCGAGTCGGGGAATTACCCGGCCGCCAGGCTCGAGGCGCAAACGATAGAGCCGTTGGTCGAAGGTTCTTGCGTAAACGTGAGGGCCGGGTGTGCTGCGGAGGCATATGGTTTGCTGGCCAATGTGTACATGGCGGCCGGAGACTATGGCAGAGCCGAGAAGCTCTATCGACGTATCCTCGCCATGGACGAGGCCGAACTTGGCGCTACGCCGATCGAGCGCAAAGCCAGCGCTGCGACGGCTCGCGCGGGACTTGCGATGGTCTACAAGGCCCAGGGCAAGAAGAAAGATGCAAAGGAGCTTTTGACAGGCGTCCCCTCCAACGAGTTCCTGTTGGGAGCTCAGTACGAAGAGGAAGGCCGGTACGCCGAGGCGGTTTCGGCAAACAGGCGCTATCTGAAGAAACTCGAAGGCATCGACATGAGCCTCGAAGGAAGTGCATGGTCATTCGCAACGGTCGAAATCCGGCTTGCAAATCTGTATCGGAAGCTTGGTCGAGACAACAAGGCGGAACCACGCTTCCGCCACGCATTGGCGACCGCCGCGAAATGGCTGGGCCCCGAACAGCCGCTCGTTGGAGACGCATATTATGGCCTTGCGACCATTCGGGTGTCGCAAGAAAAATATTCACAGGCCGAGAAGCTGTTTACGCGCGCCTTGGCAATCCGACAAAAAACATTGGGGCCCAATCACCCTGACGTGGCGGTCGTCCTTGACAGCCTGTCCGCCCTTTACGCCAAGGCTGGCGATATCCGTAAGGCGCTGGACTATTCAGGACGGGCAATAAAGGTCGCCGACAATTTTCGAAAACTGGCTGCCGCAAGCCTCGGCGTGGAAGGCGTCGGAGGCATCATCGAACACAGTTCGATCTATTATCGGCGGCATGTCGCCAATCTTGCCCTGGCAGGAAAGGCGGAGTTGGGACTGCCTGCGAACCTGGCGGCCGAGGCATTCGAGACTGCGCAATTGGCGAGCCAGTCGGCGGCGGCCAACGCGCTACAGCAAATGGCGGCACGCGCCAGCGTTGGCTCGGATGCATTGGCAAGGTTGGTTCGCAAATCTCAGGATCTCGCGCAAACCCGCCAGACCGACTACCAAGAACTGGTTAAATCATATTCTTCGCCAGCGGGGCGTCGCAACGAGAAAGCAATCGATTCGCTTCGCGAGAAGATCGCAATGACCGAGGCGGAAATCGATGCTGCGGCCAGTCGAATGCAAAGCGAATTCCCGCACTATGCCGCGCTGGTCGGTCCCCAGCCGCTCTCGTCTGTCGAAGCCAGTCGCCTGCTTGGTCCGGACGAAGCGCTGGTGTTCTATCTCGTCGATGATGCGGAAACCTTCATTTTCGCGGTGACAAAAGAAGGGATGGAATGGAAATCCGTGCCGGTCGGCGCGAGTGAGCTTACGGTCAGGGTTGCTCGCTTCCGCCAGGGGCTGGATGTGGGCAAATTTCGCGAGATGCTTGAGGCCGGCCATCCAAAGCTCTTCGATCTGGCGCTGGCGAATGCGCTATACGAAACCCTGGTTGCTCCGGTCGAGCCGGCAATTGCCAACAAGCGCCGTTTGTTGATCGTTCCGTCCGGCGTATTGACGGCCCTGCCGATGCATCTTCTGGTGTCGGAGAGATTCGCCGGCAAACCGAAAAGTCTGAAGGACTATCGTGATGCCGCGTGGCTATTGAGGAAATACGCGATATCCGTTCTGCCGTCGGTTTCGGGCCTCAAGACCCTGCGTGCTCCGGCGGACGAGCGGCGCGCCGCCCGTCCGATGGTTGCCTTTGCCGATCCGGTCTTCTCTTCGCCGGGAGCAGGAGCAAAAACCAGGGGCGCGTCGAGCATGACCGCCGCCTACAGCGATTTCTGGCAAGGGGCATCGGTGTCGCCCGACGCGCTGAGGCAGGCATTGCCGCGCCTGAAGGAGACGGCGGACGAGGTCCTGTCAATCGCGAAAATCCTTGGGGCAGATCGTAAGGATATCCACCTCCGTTCCGATGCGAGCGAAACCGCCGTGAAGCACATCCCGCTGAACGATTTCCGCGTGGTCTACTTTGCGACCCACGGCCTTGTCGCTGGTGATGTCAAGGGGCTTGGAGAGCCCTCGCTCGCGTTGACTATTCCCGATAGATCGACGGATGAAGACGACGGATTGCTGACGGCAAGCGAGGTCGCGCAACTGAAACTCGATGCTGATTGGGTCGTGCTGTCTGCCTGCAACACGATCGCTGGTGAGAAACCTGGCGCTGAAGCGCTTTCGGGGCTCGCGCGTGCGTTCTTCTATGCCGGTGCGAAAGCTTTGCTGGTTTCGCACTGGGCGGTGGATTCGGCCGCAGCAACCCGTTTGGCGTCAGCTACATTCGAGAAACTGGCGCAAGATCCGAAAATGGGAAAGGCGGAGGCGCTGCGTCGGTCGATGTTGGGCTATATGAACGACCCGACCGATGCACGTCATGCCTATCCCGCCTTTTGGGCGCCATTCGAGCTTGTTGGAGAAGGCGGCCCGCGGTGACTTCTGTCATCAAAGCCCTTGTCCACAGATCGCCGCTTGTCTGAACAGGCCGATTATCCCATTGCCCCGGTTTCGATTTCCTATTTTCCTTCCAAATCTGAGCGCAGCTCTATACGATGATAGCAACTCCCCGTAGCTCAGTCGGATAGAGCGTAGGATTCCTAATCCTAAGGCCACTGGTTCGAATCCAGTCGGGGAGGCCATTGTATTGTACCGGACCGTTGCATTTTTGCATGCCGGGATGGCGGCACCATCCCGGCATGGCCACAGCGTTCAGGCGGTTGCGTTCAGATAATCGCGTTCAGA
>JAGRLZ010000129.1 GCA_020441545.1 Xanthobacteraceae bacterium
CGCCTGAAGACGGCGCATCCCGGAATGACGACAGATATTGTCGCAACGGAATCTCGCAGGAGGAAACACATGCAACGAACAAAACCGCCGTTCCGCGCCGACGAGGTCGGCAGCCTGTTGCGTCCGCAGCACATCAAGGAGGCGCGGGCCAGTTTCGAGAAGGGCTCGATCACCGCCGAGGACCTGCGCGTCGTCGAGGACGAGGAGATCGCGAAGGTGGTGCGGAAGCAGGCGGATGCCGGCCTCAGGCTCGCCACCGACGGCGAGTTCCGCCGCTCCTGGTGGCATTTCGACTTTCTCGCCAGGCTGACGGGATGCGAGCTGTTCCATCCCGAGACGGGCATCCAGTTCGCCGGCGTGCAGACCCGCCACGACGCGGTGCGCGTGACCGGCAAGGTGGATTTCCCCGACAGCCATCCGATGCTCGATCACTTCCGTTTCCTGAAAAAGCAGACCGATGCCGCCGGCGTCACCGCCAAGATGACGATCCCGTCGCCGGCGGTGCTGCATTTCCGCTGCGGCCGCGGCCTGATCTCCACCGAGGTCTATCCCGACCTCGAACCGTTCTTCGAGGATCTCGGCAAGACCTATCGCAAGGCGGTGAAGGCGTTCTACGACGCCGGCTGCCGCTACCTGCAATTCGACGATACGGTGTGGGCCTATCTGTGCTCGCAGGAGGAGTTGCGGAAGTCGCGCGACCGCGGCGACAATCCGGACGGCCTGCAGGACATCTATGCCCGCGTTATCAACTACGCGATCGCCGAGCGGCCGGCGGACATGACCATCACCACCCATGTCTGCCGCGGCAATTTCCGCTCGACCTGGATTTCCTCCGGCGGCTACGAGCCGGTGGCGGAAACCCTGCTCGGCAAGATCGACTACGACGGCTACTTCCTCGAATACGACACCGAGCGCGCCGGCGGCTTCGAGCCGCTGCGCCTCCTGCCCAGGGGCAACAAGATCGTGGTGGCCGGCCTCGTCACCTCGAAGACCGGCGAGCTCGAGAGCAAGGACGACATCAAGCGCCGCATCGAGGAGGCGGCCCGGTTTGTGCCGCTGGAGCAGCTTGCGCTGTCGCCGCAATGCGGCTTCGCCTCCACCGAGGAAGGCAACATCCTGTCCGAGGACGAGCAGTGGGCCAAGCTGAAACGGGTTGTCGAGATCGCGGGGGACGTATGGGGATAGTGGCGGCCTGAAAGCGCGGGCGGCTTCGCGGTCCTCGCGGCGCCTGCCGCTGCACGGCCACGAAGGGCAGCCGGCGACAGGTGCGGTCGCGGAACGGCGGAATGCGGGCGCGGGGCTCTTTCCATGTTGGGAAATTGGTGCTAGCAACCGCCCATCGATGAATTTCTGCCCACCATTTTCGCCCACTACGGTTCTGCCCAACGCCGCCATGAAGCACGATCAGTTGCTCGGCCAGATCACCGACTTCTGCCGCCGCGTCGAGATGGCGGAATCGACGTTCGGCCGCCGGGCGGTGAACGACGGCAAGCTGGTGGCGCGGCTGCGCGAAGGCAAGCGCATCACCATCGATACGCTGGAGCGGATCCAGCTCTATATCGCCGCCAACACCCCGGGCGGGGTGGCGCCGGTGCCGGAACGCGACGCGCCGATCGAGCGGCGCGACCCGCGCGCCAATTTCCGTTTCTTCGAGAACCGGCAGAAATACCTGCTGTTCGTGCATACCTGCAGCGAGAAGCGGGTGATCGCCGATCGCGTTGCGCTGGAGTTGAGCAGCATCCATCCGCGCCCGCCGGCGCTGCGGCTGTTCGACGCCGGCATGGGCGACGGCACCGTGCTGGCGCGGGTGCTGCGCGCGATGCATGGCCGCTTTCCGAACATGCCGTTCTATGTCGCGGGCAAGGAACTCAGCCTCGAGGACGTCAAGCTGACCCTCGACAAGCTTCCCGACCGGCTGTTCGAGCATCCCGCCACGGTATTCGTGGTCACCAACATGCATTATGCCGAAGCGCCGTGGCTCGCGCCGCGCTCGGCGGCGGTCGCCGCCGGCATGGTGTGGCGCGAGGTCGTCCTGCGCGGCAATTCGGCCGGCGAGTTCGAGGCCCAGATCAGCGAATTGCAGCCGTTCCTGCAGGAGAACTGGCGCGCCAGCGTCAGCGAGCGTTCCGGCATGCCGATCTACGAGCGGCCGGTGGTGCTGGTGTTCTATCGCGAGGATCACCAGTTCCTGCTCGATTCGGTAATCCCGCGCGCCGGTCGCGCCGAGGCGAACTTCGATCTCGCGATCGCCTCGCAACCCTACCGCGCGAAATCCTCGGAAGCCTTCCGCGCCAAGCGCATCATCGCGCCGCTGGCGCGCGCGCTGCGGCCGGGCGGGCGGCTGATAGGAATTCATTCGCACGGCAACGATCCGGGCATGGAAATCATCCGGGCGGTGTGGCCGGGAGAAAATCCCTTCTCGGTCAACCGTCACGAGTTGCTGCGCGCCGTGAAATACGAGCTTGGCTCGGCCGCGCGCGACCTCAACTTCAACGCCTATTCCGATAGCCGTTCGATCTTCCGATATGATATGGAGGCGCTGCCGCACGAGGTGACCGGCCCGATCGGAACGTCGACGGCGTTTGCAGCCTGGAACGCGGCGGTCTATGTCGCCCAGATCGAGGATGACCGGCTGACGGAAGTGACCGAAAGCGGCCGTTATCTCGACGCAACCAAGGACGTGCTGCGCAAGCATAACGGGCTTTGGTTCTTCGATGAATCCTACGTCATCTCGCGCCGTCGGGACTGACACTTCACAGAACTGAAACGAAAGGGCCGCCGCGAATGGCGGAAGACAAGAGGTTGGTTTGATGCGCGCGTCTTATCTGTTCACCAGTGAATCGGTTTCCGAGGGCCACCCGGACAAGGTCTGCGACCGGATTTCCGACGAGATCGTCGATCTGTTCTACCGCGAGGGGCCGAAGGCGGGAATCGACCCGTGGGCGATCCGCGCGGCCTGCGAAACGCTCACCACCACCAACAAGGTGGTGATCGCGGGCGAAACCCGCGGGCCCAAACTGCCGGCGGAACAACTCGACCAGGTCATCCGGGATGCGATCAAGGATATCGGCTACGAGCAGGATGGCTTCCACTGGCGCACCTGCGACATCGATATCCTGCTGCACGAGCAGTCCGCCGACATCGCGCAGGGCGTCGATGCGCAGCAGCCGACCAACCGCGAGGAAGGTGCCGGCGATCAGGGCATCATGTTCGGCTATGCCAGCAACGAGACGCCCGAACTGATGCCGGCGCCGATCTTCTACGCCCACAAGATCCTGCGGCTGATCGCGGAAGCGCGTCATGCCGGCAAGGAAAAGGTGCTCGGCCCCGATTCCAAGAGCCAGGTCACCGTGCAATACGAGAACGGCAAGCCGGTCGGCGTGCGCGAGATCGTGGTCTCGCACCAGCATCTCGTCGAGGACATGACCTCAAACCAGGTGCGCGAGCGCGTCGAGCCTTACGTGCGCGCGGCGCTGCCCGAGGGCTGGATCACCGACAAGACGATCTGGCACATCAACCCGACCGGCAAGTTCTTCATCGGCGGCCCGGACGGCGACACCGGCCTGACCGGCCGCAAGATCATCGTCGACACCTATGGCGGCGCGGCCCCGCATGGCGGCGGCGCGTTCTCCGGCAAGGATCCGACCAAGGTGGACCGCTCGGCGGCTTACGCGGCGCGCTACCTCGCCAAGAACATCGTCGCCGCCGGCCTCGCCGACAAGGCGACGCTGCAGCTTGCCTATGCGATCGGCGTGGCGCGCCCGCTGTCGATCTATATCGATACCCACGGCACCGGAAAGGTCGCCGAGGACAAGCTGGAGAAGGCGGTGGCGGGTTCGATGGACCTGACGCCGCGCGGCATCCGCAAGCACCTCGATCTCAACAAGCCGATCTACGCCCGCACCTCCGCCTACGGCCATTTCGGCCGCCAGCCGGACGCCGATGGCGGCTTCTCCTGGGAGAAGACCGACCTCGCCGAGGCGCTGAAGAAGGCGGTGTGATTTTCACGACGTCATTCCGGGGTGTGCGCTCCTCGCGCGCAGACCCGGGATATCGAACTTCCGGATTCCGGGTTCGCTCGCGTCCCGGAATGACATGCTGAAGCATGATCCCGAAAGGTGGGAACCGGCTTTCGGAAAGATCATGCTCCAACAAAACGATAAACGGCGGGTCTGATTCAACGTAAGTGGATCAGGCCCCGGAAACAGGAACACGCAGATGACCACCGCCACCGCGAAAGCCGCAAGCGGCAATACCGACTACATCGTCGCCGACATCGGCCTTGCCGATTTCGGCCGCAAGGAAATCTCGCTGGCCGAAACCGAAATGCCCGGCCTGATGGCGACACGCGAGGAATACGGCCCCAAGCAGCCGCTGAAGGGCGCGCGCATCGCCGGCTCCCTGCACATGACGATCCAGACCGCGGTCCTGATCGAAACCCTTGCGGCGCTCGGCGCCGACATCCGCTGGGTGTCGTGCAACATCTACTCGACCCAGGACCATGCGGCGGCGGCGATCGCGGCCGCCGGCATTCCGGTGTTCGCGGTGAAGGGCGAGACGCTGGTGGACTACTGGGACTACACCGCGCGCCTGTTCGACTGGCACGGCGGCGGCTATCCCAACATGATCCTCGACGACGGCGGCGACGCGACGCTCCTGATCCATCTCGGCGTCCGCGCCGAGAAGGGCGACACCGCCTTCCTCGACAAGGCCGGCTCGGAAGAAGAGGAAGTGCTGTTCGCGCTCATCAGGCGGCTTCTCAAGGAAAAGCCGAAGGGCTGGTTCGGCGAGGTCGCCGCATCGATCAAGGGCGTGTCGGAGGAGACCACCACCGGCGTGCATCGCCTCTATGAAATGCAGAAGGCCGGCACGCTGCTGTGGCCGGCGATCAACGTCAACGACTCGGTGACCAAGTCGAAGTTCGACAATCTTTATGGCTGCCGCGAATCGCTGGTCGACGGCATCCGCCGCGGCACCGACGTGATGATGTCGGGCAAGGTCGCGATGGTCGCGGGCTTCGGCGATGTCGGCAAGGGATCGGCGGCCTCGCTGCGCCAGGCCGGCTGCCGCGTCATGGTGTCGGAGGTCGATCCGATCTGCGCGCTGCAGGCGGCGATGGAAGGCTACGAGGTGGTGACCATGGAGGATGCCGCGCCGCAGGCCGACATCTTCGTCACCGCCACCGGCAACAAGGACATCATCACCATCGATCACATGCGCGCGATGAAGGACCGCGCCATCGTCTGCAACATCGGCCACTTCGACAACGAGATCCAGGTCGGCGCGCTGAAGAACCTGAAGTGGGACAACATCAAGCCGCAGGTCGACGAGGTCACCTTCCCCGACGGCAAGCGCATGATCCTGCTGTCCGAGGGGCGCCTGGTGAACCTCGGCAACGCCATGGGGCATCCGAGCTTCGTGATGTCGGCGTCGTTCACCAACCAGACGCTGGCGCAGATCGAGCTGTTCGCCAACAACACCGACGGCAAGTACAAGCGCGAAGTCTATGTGCTGCCGAAGTCGCTCGACGAGAAGGTGGCGCGGCTGCATCTCGCCAAGATCGGCGTCAGGCTCACCGAGCTGAAAAAAGACCAGGCGGATTATATCGGCGTCAAGGTCGAAGGCCCGTTCAAGTCGGACCACTACCGCTATTGAGCATTCGATGCGCGCCGCGAGGCGCGCATCGGCCGGCTCGTGAAAGCCATCGCGTGAAAGAGATCGGTCTGGATAATTCCGCTTCTGGCGGAATCATCCGCCATGATGCGTAGGCAGCGTCATGCGTTAACACCGTGATGCATGGACACTGCCTGCATGGCCACTGCCATGTGCGGAGCTGATCCGCACACCCGTCTTCCAGAGGAATGATGGGCTGCTTCCAGAGGAACGATTGGGCTGCCGGGTCATCGGTGCGCCGTTCGTTCCCCTGCTGCGCTATTCCGAGACGAGAAATATTCTCGCGCGACGAATGCGGCCTTGCGTCGCAGGCGGGCGATTTCGTCGTTGAAGTGCTGGCGGTTGCTGTCGTCAGCCGATCTAATCTCGGCCGTTTATTATAAGAAGAAACAAGCTGAGGTTCTCCATGACACATTTCTCGTCCCGCATCGTCGCGCTTGCGGCGGGTGCGTTGCTGTTGTCTGCCGGCAGCGCGCTGGCGCAGAAGAAATACGACACCGGCGCCAGCGACACCGAGATCAGGATTGGCAATCTGCAGGCTTATAGCGGTCCGGCTTCGTCCTACGGCATGATCGGCAAGACCGAGGCGGCCTATTTCAAGATGATCAACGATCAGGGCGGCATCAACGGCCGCAAGATCAACTTCATCTCCTACGACGATGCCTATAGTCCGCCGAAGACGGTGGAGCAGACCCGCAAGCTGGTCGAGAACGACGGGGTGCTGTTCATCTTCAATCCGCTCGGCACGCTGACGCAGAGCGCGGTCCATAAATATCTCAATGCCAAGAAGGTGCCGCAGCTCCTCATCGCGTCCGGGTCGAGCAAGTGGGACGACGTCAAGCACTATCCCTGGACCATGGGCTTCCAGCCGAGCTACCGCTCGGTCGCCCGGGTGTTCGCCAAATACATCCTGTCGGAAAAGCCCGATCCGAAGATCGCGGTGTTCCATGCCAATGACGATTTCGGCAAGGACTACCTGCTCGGCCTCAAGGACGTGTTCGGCGACAAGTCCTCGAAATACATCATTCTGGAGGAAAGCTACGAGAACGGCGAGCCGACCATCGACACCCACATCGTCAAGCTGAAGAACAGCGGCGCCGACGTGCTGGTCGATATCTCGACGCCGAAGTTCGCCGCGCAGGCGATCCGCAAGATGCACGAGATCGGCTGGAAGCCGCTGCATGTGCTGACCGACGTTTCGGCCTCGATCGGCTCGGTAATCCGCCCCGCCGGCTTCGATGCGTCCGAAGGCATCGTGTCGGCCGGCTACCGCAAGGATGCGTCCGACGCGCAGTGGAAGGACGATCCGGGCATGAAGAAGTTCCTGGCGTTCGTCGACAAGTACATGCCGGGATCGGACGTGTCCGACGCCAACCTGGTCTATGGCTTCGCGGCCGCGCAGACCATGGTGCATGTGCTGGAGATGTGCGGCGACAACCTGACCCGCGCCAACATCATGAAGCAGGCGTCCAGCATCAAGAACTTCGTGCCGGACACGTTGCTGCCGGGCATCCATGTCCGGACCAGCGCGGCAGATTTCGCGCCGATCGAGCAGCTCAAGATGATGAAGTTCACCGGCGGTAAATGGGTGTTGTTCGGTGAGGTCATCAGCGCCGAAACCGAGCGCTAGGCGCATCGCTTCCAGGCGAGGTCTTGGTCGGTCATGCAGGGGCCCGGCAGCGATGCCGGGCTTTTTCATCCGGTCCCGGAACTTGCGTCTAGGCGCTAAGTTCGATCACGCCTGCGTATCCACGGCGCTTGGTCCTTGGCAAGTCCGCCGGGTGTGTAGTTTAATGTCGGCGTTCCGACAAAAAGCCTTCCAAGGGAGAATTGATCGAATGATTCGCGTAACGTCCAAGCTGCTTGTTGCGTCGGCCGCCGTCATGCTGCTGTCGGCCGGCAGTGCGCTGGCGCAGAAGAAATACGACACCGGCGCTACCGACACTGAAATCAAGATCGGTAATACCGAGGCTTACAGCGGCCCGGCATCGGCCTATGGCGTGATCGGCAAGACCGAAGAAGCCTACTTCAAGATGATCAACGAGAAGGGCGGCATCAACGGCCGCAAGATCAACTTCATCTCCTATGACGACGCCTACAGCCCGCCGAAAACGGTGGAGCAGACCCGCAAGCTGGTCGAGAGCGACGGGGTGCTGTTCATCTTCAACCCGCTCGGTACGCCGACCCAGTCGGCGGTTCACAAATACATGAACGCCAAGAAGGTGCCGCAGCTCTTCATCGCCTCCGGTTCGAGCAAGTGGGATGACGCCAAGCACTTCCCGTGGACCATGGGCTTCCAGCCGAGCTATCGCTCCGAGGCGCGGATCTTCGCCAAGTACATCATGGCGAACAAGCCGGACGCCAAGGTCGCGGTGTTCTACGCCAATGACGATTTCGGCAAGGACTACCTGCTCGGCCTCAAGGATGTGTTCGGCGACAAGGCGTCGAAGATCATCATCGCCGAGGAAAGCTACGAGAACAGCGAGCCGACCATCGACTCCCATATCGTCAAGCTGAAGAACACTGGCGCCGACGTGCTGGTGAACATCTCGACGCCGAAGTTCGCCGCCCAGGCGATCAAGAAGATGCACGAGATCGGCTGGAAGCCGATGCATCTGATGACGGACGTGTCGATCTCGATCGGTGCGGTGATGAAGCCGGCCGGCTTCGATGCCGGCGAGGGCATCCTCTCGGCGGGCTATCTGAAGGACGCGACCGATCCGCAGTGGAAGGACGACGCCGGCATGAAGAAGTTCCTGGCTTTCGCCGAGAAGTACATGCCAGGTGCGAATGTCACCGACACCAGCATGATCTACGGCTATTCGGTCGCGCAGACCATCGTGCATGTGCTGGAGAACTGCGGCGACAACCTGACCCGTGCGAACATCATGAAGCAGGCCGCCAGCATCAAGAACTTCGTACCCGATACGTTGATCCCGGGCATCCACGTCAAGACCAGCGCGGCCGACTTCGCGCCGGTCGAGCAGCTCAAGATGATGAAGTTCTCGAAAGGCAAGTGGGATCTGTTCGGCGACGTGCTCAGCGCAGAAACCGAGCGCTGACCCGAAGCTTCACGTCGACGTAGGACAGCACGGGCGCCGCGGCAAGCGGCGCCCGATGCATTTTCGGGCGGCCATGTCTTCTTCGGGCGGCCATGTCTTCTTCGGGCGGCATGTCTTCCGACGGCCATGTCGATATCGGGGCGTTACGCGGCCGGTCCGATGGTCACGCGCAGCGTGCCGACGCCGTCGATGCCGCATTCGATTGCGTCGCCGGGGGCGAGCGCCGCGACGCCCGCTGGCGTTCCGGTCATGATGATGTCGCCGGCCGCCAGCGCCACCTGCTCGGAGAGCTTGGCGATGATTTCCGGCACGTTCCAGATCAGCTCGGTGAGGTCGCCCGCCTGCCGCTCGGTGCCGTTGACCGAAAGCCAGATCCTGCCCTTCGCCGGATGGCCGATCCTGCCGGCCGGCTGCAGCGCGCCGCATGGTGCGGAATTGTCGAACGACTTGCCGATCTCCCAGGGCCGCTCCTTCTTGCGCGACGCCTGTTGCAGGTCGCGGCGGGTGAGGTCGATGCCGACCGCATAGCCGTAGACGTGATCGAGCGCCTTGTCGGCCGGGATATTCAGGCCGCCGCTCTTCAAGGCCACCACGAGTTCGACCTCGTGGTGAAGGTCCCTGGTCAGCGGAGGGTAGGGCACGGTCGCGCCATCCGGCACGATCATGTCGGCATGTTTGGCGAAGAAGAACGGCGGATCGCGCTCGTCGTTGCCCATTTCGCGGATGTGCTCGAGATAATTGCGTCCGACGCACCAGATCCGGCGCACCGGGAATGTTCCGGCCTCACCGGCAACGGGAATGGACGGCTGGCGCGGCGCGGGAACGACAAAGGACGTGTTGGCGGTCATGGTGGCGGTCTCGGGCGGTTTCCGGAACGGGCGTGAAAGAGGACGACGGGCAGGGCCGTAAGGTCGGGGAGTCGCCCCAGTCTATGCCGATGACACGATGGCCGCCAGCGGCGTGGTATCCCGGTGTTGCAGGCGGAAGAACGAGGCGTAGCGTCCGCCGCGGCGGAGCAGTTCGTCGTGGTTGCCGCGCTCGACGATCTCGCCGCCCTCGACCACCAGGATGGCGTCCGCATGCATGATGGTGTGCAGCCGGTGCGCGATCACGATGGTGGTGCGGCCCTGGCACAGGTGGTTGATCGCTTCCTGCACCTGTTTCTCGGATTCCGAATCGAGCGCGGCGGTGGCCTCGTCGAGCAGGATGACGGGCGCGTCCTTCAGCAGTGCCCGGGCGATGGCGATGCGCTGGCGCTGGCCGCCGGACAGTTGCGCACCGTGCTCCCCGACCGGCGTGTCGTAGCCGCGCGGGAAGCTCATGATGAAATCGTGCGCGCAGGCCGCCCTGGCCGCGGCCACGATCTCGGCTTCGGTGGCGCCTTCGCGGCCGAAGGCGATGTTCTCGCGAATGGTGGCGCGGAACAGATAGACATCCTGTCCGACATAGGCGGTCTGCCGGCGCAGCGAGCGCCGCGAAACCCGGGCGATGTCCTGGCCGTCGATCTCGATCGCGCCCTCGGTCACCTCGTAGAATCGCAGCAGCAGCGCCAGCACGGTCGACTTTCCGCCGCCGGAGGGGCCGACCAGCGCCGTCACCTTGCCGGGTTCGGCGATGAAGCTCATGTGCCGCAACACCGGCTCGCCGGGCCGATAGGCGAAGCTGACGTCGCGCAGTTCGACCTTCGCCTCGGTCAGCTTCAGCGCCGGCTTGTCGGAATCGTCGGGCTCGCTGGCCGGGCTGTCGACGATCTCGAGCAGCTTGCGGGCGCCGATCAGGCTGCTGTTGAGTTCGATATTGAGGCGGGCAAGGCGCTTGGCCGGCTCGTAGGCCAGCAGGAACGCGGTCAGGAACGAGAAGAACTGGCCGGGCGTCGCGCCCATCGCCACCACGCGGTAGCCGCCATACATCAGCCCGCCGGCGATGGCGAAGCCGCCGAGCGTCTCCATCAGCGGGCTGGAGCGGTTGGAGATGCGGGCCATCTTGTTGGAGTCGCGTTCGACCGCCGCGACGCTGGCGTCGATGCGCTCGCGCATGGTCTCCTCCAGCGTGAACGCCTTCACGGTGCGGATGCCCTGCAGCGACTCCTGCATCGTTTCCAGAATGTCGGCGGTGCCGGTGAACTGGCTGTGCGCCAGTCCCTTGATCCGCTTCACCAGCTTGCGCAGCACCAGCATCGCCGGCGGCGCCACCAGGAAGCCGAACATCGCCATATACGGATCCTGCATCACCATCACGGTAACGAGGCCGATCAGCGACAGCAGGTCGCGGCCGACCGCGTTGATGAGCAGGCTCAGCACCTGCGTCACCGAGGTCGCGCCGGCGGTGAGGCGGGCCAGGAACTCGGACGAATGGCGGTGCGCGAAGAAGCCGATGTTCTCGCTCATCAGCTTGGCGAACAGCCGCCGCTGGTTGCCGGCGACGATCGCGTTGCTGATGCGGGCGAGGATGACCTGGTGACCATAGGTGGCCGCGCCCTTCACGATGAAGATGACGATGGTCACCAGCGACAGCAGGAAGATGCCGCGGACGTTCTTGTCGACATAAGCCTGGTTGATGACCTCGCCGAGCAGATAGGCCGAGCCGGCCGTGGTGGCCGCCGCCACCCCCATCAGGAGGAAGGCGAGCAGATAGCGCCGCCAATAGGCGGTGGCCTGCTCCATGATGAGGCGACGGATCAGCGCCGCCGCGCCATGCGGGTCGTCGGTGATCTTGCGGGGCGTATCGGTCATCCGCGTTCCAATAGAGCGTTTCCCGGCAAGGTGGAAACGGTTCACCGCGAAAACATGACAAAATAACAATTTTCGGGGCAAAGGCGGCGGATATCGAGCTGGTCAGGGCCGATCACGCACGCGTGCCGCCTTCTGCACGTCAGGGTTGCGTGCGAAGTGCCTGCGTCAATGCCTGTTATGCGTGGCTTTTTCAAGCCGAAAGCATGGGTTCCACGTCAGGCGGACGCCTGCTCGGCCTGCTGGTTCTCGCGCTCGCGCATCAGCCTGGTCTCCCAGGCCAGCGCGTGGGCGGCGATGGTGTCCAGATCGTCGAATTGCGGTGTCCAGTCCAGCGTGTTCCGGATCCGCGTGGTGTCGGCGATCATGGTCATGATGTCGCCGGGCCGGCGCTGCCCGTATTGGACGGCGAACTGGCGGCCCGAGACCCGGCGCACCGCCTCGATGGTCTCGATCACCGTGTAGCCGCGGCCGTAGCCGCAGTTCAGCGTGACGGACGGACCGCCATCGCGGAGATAGGCGAGGGCGGCGCGATGCGCCTGCGCGAGGTCGCTGACATGGATGAAGTCGCGGATGCAGCTTCCGTCCGGCGTCGGATAATCGGTGCCGAAAACCTCGATCCTGGCGCGCTGACCGGTCGCGGCTTCCACCGCCACCTTGAGCAGGTGGGTGGCGCCGGCGGTGGCAAGTCCGATGCGGGCTTGCGGATCGGCGCCGGCGACGTTGAAATAGCGCAGCACCACGAAATTGAGATCGTGCGCGGCGGCCACGTCATGCAGCATGATCTCGGTCATCAGTTTCGACGACCCGTAGGGCGACAGCGGCCGCGTCGGTGCGTCCTCGGGCACCGGCACCTGGTCCGGGTTTCCGTAGACCGCCGCCGTCGAGGAAAAGATGAAGTTCCTGACGCCGCAGCGCACTGCCACGCTGAGCAGGCTGCGCGTGGTCATGGTGTTGTTGCGGTAGTAGCCGAGCGGATCGCGCATGGATTCCGGCACGATCACCGATCCCGCGAAATGGATGATCGCGTCGACCTGGTGCGAGGCGATCACGCCTTCGACCAGGTTTTCGTCGCCGGCGTCGCCGATGAACAGCGGCACGCCCTCGGGGAGCGCCGAGGAAAAGCCGGTCGAGAGGTTGTCGACCACCACAACGCGCTCGCCGGCCTCGACCAGCGCCAGCACCATATGGCTTCCGATATAGCCGGCGCCGCCGGTGACGAGAACGGTCATAGCGATATTTCCCGGGTCTTTCCCGCCTGTCGGCGCGCGATGCTGGTCGAAGAACAAGTCGACACTAGGGAGCGTGGCCAAACAAGGTATAAAGCCGATAGCTGAAACCGCCGATTCCCCGGTGATCGCGGCCGGGAAGCACGCTTATGGTTGCCAAATTCTCACCCAGACCTTTGAAATATCGGCGTTTCCGGTGATGAAGTCGATCCTGCTGGTCAAGACCTCCTCGCTTGGAGATGTCGTCCACAACATGCCCGCCGTGACCGATGTGCGCCGGCGCTGGCCGCGGGCGCACATCCACTGGCTGGTCGAGGAGGCGTTCGCGCCGCTGGCGCGGTTGCATCCGGGGGTGGACGAGGTGATCGCGGTGGCGACCCGGCGCTGGCGGACCGGGCTGTTGTCGGCGTCGACCTGGCGGGAAATCGCCGCGCTGAGGCGCCGGCTGCGCGCGCCGGCCTACGATCGCGTTGTCGATACGCAGGGGCTGGTCCGCTCGGCGCTGCTGGCGGCGATGGCGCGCGGCGAGCGCCACGGCTACGACGCCGCCAGCATCCGCGAGCCGCTGGCGGCGCGCTTCTACGATGTCCGTCATACAGTGTCGCGCGAGCTTCATGCGGTGGTCCGCAACCGGACGCTGGCGTCGCTCGCGCTCGACAGCCGCTGCGATGGTGCGATCGACTACGGCCTGGCGCCGATCGCATCGGATCGCGCCGCGCCTTACGCGGTGCTGCTGCACGGTACGTCGCGGGCGCGCAAGGAGTGGCTGGAATCGCAATGGATCGGTCTCGGGCAGGGGCTGCGCCGGGCCGGCCTGCGCGTCGTGCTGCCGTGGGGCAATGAGGCCGAGCGCGTGCGCAGCGAGCGCCTGGCGCAAGGCATCGAGGGCGCCGAGGTGCTGGCGCGGCGGCCGCTCGACGAGACGGCGCAGGTGATCGGCGGCGCGTCGCTGGTCGTCGGCGTCGATACCGGGCTTCTGCATCTGGCGGCGGCCTATGCGGTGCCGCTGGTCGGGATTTATCTGGCGACCGAACCGAAACTGACCGGGCCGGTGGGGCCGGGACCGATCGCGGTGCTCGGCGGTCCGGGACAATCTCCGGCCTATGCCCGGGTGCTGGAGACGGCGGAGCGGATGCTGGAGCCATTTCCGCTCCGATAGAATCGGAACGGGGCTCCATATTCTTATTTTAACGCGTTTTCTTGACGCGAACCGGGATCCGCTTCGCTCGAAAACGCTCTTGCGGATCAGCGGCGCTGAGCCACCTCGCGCAACACGCCGTCAACGAATTCCGAGAGGTTGCCGCCCGCAAACAGGAAGCCGGGCAGGCCGGCGGCGTCCGCGGCGGCAAGATCGGTGGCCTTGTCGCCGATCACGAAACTGCCGTCGCGTCGCACCGGCCAGTTTTTCAGAAGATCGAGCAGCATGCCCGGCTTCGGCTTGCGGCAGTCGCAGGGCCGCGCATAGTCGCGCAACCTGCCGTCCGGATGGTGCGGACAGAAGCGGATGTCGTCGATGCGCGCATCCTGTCTGGCGAGTTCGCCGCGCATCCAGTCGTGCAGGGCGCGCACGTCCGTTTCGCCGAACATGCCGCGCGCGACGCCGGACTGGTTGGTGACGATGAAGACGTAATAGCCGGCCTCATTGAGGTGGCGGATGGCGTCGGCGACGCCGTCGATCCAGCGGAAGCGCGCGCGGCTGCCGATGTAGCCGTCGTCGTGGTTGATGACGCCGTCGCGGTCGAGGAACGCAGCCGGCTTGCGGGCGCGCGCATCGTCGGTCATGGCCGCGTTCCGCCGTCGGCCAGGACGCGATGCACGGCGTCCATCACGTCGCCGACCGGAATGCTGCCGATGTAGGAGGTGTCGTCGCGCGCGGCGACCGAGTGATACGGCATCTCCTTCCCGCGCAGGGAGGCCGGCTGCACCGCGGCGGCCAGCGGGTTGAGCGGGGCCCAGTGCCACGGGCTGGTCGGGCCGAAGATGCCGATGGTCGGCGTGCCGATCGCGGCGGCGACATGCATCAAGCCGGAGTCGTTGGAGATGGCGAGCCGGGCGGCGGCGAGCGCGAGGATGCCCTGGCGCAGATCGGCGCCGGTGAGGTCGCGGACCCGCGCGCCGCCCGCCGCGACGATGGCGGCGGCGGCGTCCGTCTCGCCCGGTCCGCCGACCACCCAGACGTCATAGCCCTCCGCGACCAGCGCCCTGGCGGCCTCGGCATAATAGGGCCAGCGCTTGTGGGCGCCGACCGAGCCGGGGGCGAGCGCGATCGCCGGCGCCGCGCCGAGGTCGTTCGCCTGCCGCCACGCGGCGGCGGCCTCGGCGGGGACCACGAGTTTCGGCTGCGGCCATTCGGCGGGACGCGGCGCGCCGTCGGGCAGCGCCAGCATGGCGTTCTTGTCGATCAGGCGCGGCAGCGCGCGTTCGCCCCAGCGCCAGCGGTTGATGAGGCCGAACCGCGCCTCGCCGACGAAGCCGACGCGCTCCGGAATGGCGGCCAGCGCCGGCGCGATCGCCGATTTCCAGGTCCGCGGCATCACCAGCGCCGTGCCGTAACCTTCCGCGCGCAGACGCGCCGCGATCCTGCCCTGCCGTGCCAGGGCAAGGCGCGACCGCGGCAGGTCGTGCAGGATTCCCTGCCGGACGCCCGGCATGTAGTCCACCAGCGGGGCGCAAAGCGGCGTCACCAGCATGTCGACCGGCCGATTGGGCCACCGTTGCTTCGCAACGCGGACCACGGTATGACCTCGCACGAAATCGCCAATCCAGTTGTAGGGAACGATCAGGAGTGGCCGGGTGTCCGTTGCGTCGACCGGATCGGTGAGACTGCTGGCAAAATCGGTCATAAGTCCGGGTCGGGATTGCAACAAGGGGTTCGGAACCCTCGTCGTTAGCTTCTCGACGGGCTCAGGTAAAGGGACCGTCCGGGAGAAACCGGCCGATTCCGCCAATCGCATCTTCGAGGAGACGGCATGCTGCTGGTGACCGGAGGCGCCGGATTCATCGGATCGAATCTCGTCGCGGCGCTCAATGCCGTCGGCCGCACCGATGTCGTGGTGTGCGACGTGCTCGGCAATGAGGGCAAATGGCGCAATCTCGCCAAGCGCCAGCTTGTCGACATCGTGCCGCCGGGCGAATTGACGGCGTGGCTCGCGGGACGACGCCTCGATGCGGTCTTTCACCTCGGCGCGATCTCGGAAACCACCGCGACCGACGGCGACCTGGTGATCGAGACCAATTTCCGGTTCTCGTCGCGGCTGCTCGACTGGTGCACCGCCAACCCGACGCCGTTCATCTATGCGTCCTCGGCGGCGACCTACGGCAACGGCGAACAGGGATTCAGGGACGATCCGTCGCTCGAGGCGTTGCGCGCCCTGCGGCCGATGAATCTCTACGGCTGGAGCAAATATCTGTTCGACCTGCTGGTGGCGGAGCGCGCGGGTCATGGCGGGCCGATGCCGCCGCAATGGGCCGGCCTGAAGTTCTTCAACGTGTTCGGCCCCAACGAATATCACAAGGGCACGATGATGAGCGTGCTCGCCCGCCGCTTCGATGACGTGAGGTCCGGGCGGCCGGTGCAGCTGTTCAAGTCGCATCGCGACGGCATTGCCGACGGCGATCAGCGGCGCGATTTCATCTATGTGGACGACGTCGTGCGCGTGATGATCTGGCTGTTCGCGACGCCATCGGTCAGCGGCATCTTCAATGTCGGGACCGGGCGCGCGCGCAGCTTCCGCGACCTGATGCTGGCGGCCTATGCCGCGCTCGATGCCGCGCCCAACATTGTCTATGTCGACATGCCCGAGCAGATCCGGAACAGCTATCAGTACTTCACCGAAAGCGATGTGAGCCGCCTGCAGGCCGCGGGCTACAATGGCGGCTTCACCGGCCTCGAGGAGGCGGTGAGCCTCTATGTCAAGGACTTCCTCGACCGGCCCGACCGCTATCGATGACCCCGGAAGCGGCAACAGGATGAGCGGCGGCTGTTATGTTTGATTTCGACGTCCTGGCGAATGCGATTCCGCGACAGACGGTGCTGTGCATCGGCGACCTGATGCACGACGAATTCGTCTATGGCGAGGTATCGCGCATTTCGCCCGAGGCGCCGGCGCCGGTGATCGCGGTCCAGCGCAGCGAGAGCAATATCGGCGGTGCCGGAAACGTCGCGCGCAACGTTGCCTCGCTTGGGGCGCGCTGCATTTTCGTCGGCATGGTCGGCGACGACGACACCGGGCGCGCGCTGCAGGCGGCGCTGGCGGCGGAAGACGGAATCGAGCCGGTTCTGGTCGTCGATCCGGCGCGGCCGACCACCCGCAAGGTGCGCTTCGTGTCGGAGCATTTCTCAACGCACATGCTGCGCGCCGATTGGGAGCATGCCGCTGCCGCGACCGCCGATATCGAGCAGGCGATCATCGACCGCACGCTGTCGGTGATGCCGCGCGCCGATATCGTTCTGCTGTCGGACTACGCCAAGGGCGTGCTGACGCCGCGCGTCGTCCGCGGCGTGATCGACGCGGCGCGGGCGCAGGGAAAGCGCGTCGTGGTCGATCCGAAGAGCCTCAAGTTCGAGACCTATCGTGGCGCGACGCTGCTCACGCCCAACCGGAAGGAATTCGCCGAGGCGACCCGCAGCCGCGCCGAGAGTGACGCCGAGATCGCCGCCGCCGCGCCGGCGGCGATCGAGCAGGCCGACTGCGAGGCGATGCTGGTGACCCGGAGCGAGCACGGCATGACACTGGTGCCGCGCGGCGGCAGGCCGATCCATGTACCGGCCCATCCGGTGAAGGTGCGCGATGTCTCGGGCGCGGGCGATACGGTGGCCGCCGCCATCGCGCTGCTGCTGGCGGCAGGCGCCGACTGGGAGACGGCGCTGCGCTTTGCCAACGCGGCCGCCGCCGTCGCGGTCGGCAAGAAGGGCACCGCGACCGTGTCGATCGCGGAACTGCGGCGGAGCATCCTGCCCGACGCGGCGCTTGCCGCCGAGGACAAGATCGTGGCCGCGCGGGGCGATATCCAGCAGCGGATCGCGGCGTGGCGCCGGGCGGGCCTGCGGATCGGTTTCACCAACGGCTGCTTCGATATCCTGCATCCCGGCCACGTGAAGGTCATCACCGAGGCGCGCGCCAATTGCGACCGCCTGATCGTCGGCCTGAACAGCGACGGATCGGTGCGGCGATTGAAGGGCGAGAGCCGTCCGGTGCAGAACGAGCGCGCGCGGGCGGAAGTGCTGGCGGCACTGGAGGCGGTGGATCTGGTCGCGATCTTCGAGGACGACACGCCGCTCGACCTGATCCAGCGGATCAAGCCGTCGGTGCTGGTGAAGGGCGGCGACTACACGCGCGAGCAGGTGGTTGGCCACGAGGTCGTCGAGGCGAATGGCGGCGAGGTCATCCTCGTCAACGTCCTGCCCGGTTTCAGCACCACGTCGCTGGTGGCGCGCGCGCGAAACGGCTGATCGATTGGACGGCGTTTCGCGGAACCACACGATATCGTGAGCCCGTGACGGGACGGCAATGACACGGCGGGCAATCGCGGAACCGTGGTTGTCCACGACTGTAATTCTTTGAATCAAAACGTGTTTAAGACCGCTGCCGCGGCGTTCGCAAGGCTATCCGCGGCGTGTTAGGAAACGCTGCGGCACGGGGGCGGCGATTCCCGGCCGGTTCAGTGGATTTCGAGGTTTGATAGTTATGAGTTCTGCGACACCTGAATCGCAGGGGACGATTGCACCCGAAAAGGCGCTGCGGGTCGGCGTGATCGGCGCAGGTGTGATGGGAACCAATCACGGCCGGGTTCTGGCCGGACTGCCCAATGTGGAATTGATCGGCATCGTCGATCCGCTGCCGGAGCATCGCACCCGCGCGGTCGACCTGATCGGCTGTGCGACCTTCGACGACCTGGGCGGCCTGCTCGCCGAAGGCGTCGATGCCGTTACGATCGCCGCGCCCACGCATCTGCACCACGAGGTCGCGCTCGCCTGCATCGCGCGCGGCATCCACGTGCTTGTCGAGAAGCCGATCGCGTCGACGGTCGCCGAAGGGCGGGAGATCGTCAGCGCCGCGCGCGCCGCCGGCGTCACGCTGATGATCGGGCACGTCGAGCGCTTCAATCCGGCGGTGGCCGCGGTGAAGAAGGCGATCAGTGGCGAGGATATCCTGTCGATCGCGATCACCCGCGTCGGCCCGTTTCCGCCGCGCATGTCCAATGTCGGCGTGGTGATCGACCTCGCGGTCCACGACATCGACCTGATCCGCTGGTTCACCGAATCCGACATCGTCGATGTCCAGCCGCAACTGTCGAGCGCCGTTGCCGAGCGCGAGGATATCGCGCTGCTGCAATTCCGTACCGCGTCCGGCGTGCTGGCTCATATCAACACCAACTGGCTGACGCCGTTCAAGGCGCGCAGCGTCACGGTCGCGACCCGCGGCAAATACGTGTCGGGCGATCTGCTGACGCGGCAGGTCACCGAGTGCTTCGGCTTCCAGCCCGACGGCAGCTATTCGATGCGCCATCTGCCGGTGGGCCATGACGAGCCGCTCCGCGCCGAACTGATGGCCTTCGTCGATGCCGTGCGCAGCGGCCGCGCGCCGGCCGTCACCGGCGAGGAGGGCGTCGCCAGCCTCGAGATCGCGACGCAGTGCCTCGCGCCGCGCTCCGACGCCGATCGCCAGAAGACCCTGCGCGCGGTGAGTTGAGATTTCCGCGCGGGGTCGCCCCGCTTGACCGACCGATTGTTTGTGCATCCGTGCAAGGCTTCTGTGAAGGCTCATGAACCAGCATCACCGTCCCGACCCCGTGCCCTTCATCGATATCGGCGCCCAGCGCCGCCGCCTGGGCCCAGCCATCGACGAGGCCGTGAGCCGGGTTCTCACCCATTGCCAGTTCGTCAACGGTCCCGAGGTGACGGAGCTTGAAGCGCGCCTTGCCGCGTTCTGCGGCGCGAAGCACGTCGTCACCTGCGCGAGCGGCACCGACGCGCTGCTGATGGTGCTGATGGCCAAGGGCGTCGGCCCGGGCGACGCGGTGCTGTGCCCGTCCTTCACCTTCTGCGCCACTGGCGAGAGCGTGGCACTGACCGGCGCGACGCCGCTGTTCGTGGACGTGGATGCGGGAACCTTCAACATCGACCTGGCCTCGCTCCGGCGCGGCATCGCGACCGCCAAGCGGCTCGGCCTCAAGCCGAAGGGCATCATCGCCGTCGACCTGTTCGGGCAGGGCGCCGACCACGATGCGATCGGGGCGGTGGCCCAGGCCGAGGGATTGTTCGTTCTGGACGACGCGGCCCAGTCCTTCGGCGCCACCTACAGGGGCCGGCGGCTCGGCGGCTTCGGCGTCGTCACCGCGACCAGCTTCTTCCCGGCGAAGCCGCTCGGCTGCTACGGCGACGGCGGCGCCATCTTCACCGATGACGCCGATCTCGCCGACACCCTGCGCAGCATTCGCGTGCATGGGCAGGGCTCGGACAAGTACGACAACGTCCGCCTCGGCCTGACCGGCCGGCTCGACACCATGCAGGCGGCCATCCTGATCGAGAAGCTGAAGATCTTCGACGACGAGATCGCCGCGCGCAATGCGGTGGCGGAGCGCTATGCGCGCGATCTCGGCGATGTCGTCACCGTTCCCCGTGTCGCGCCCGGCAATACGTCGGTATGGGCGCAATACACCATCCGCCTGCCGCACGGCGACCGCGACGGGTTCGCCGCCGCGCTGAAAGCGGACGGCGTGCCGACCGCGATCTATTATCCGAAGTCGATGCACCAGCAGACCGCTTACCGGCATTTCCCGGTTGCGGACGGCGGCCTGCCGGTGAGCGAGGCGCTGTCGGGCGACGTCATCAGCCTGCCGATGCATCCCTACCTCGACGAGGCGACCCAGGCGCGGGTCACGACCGCGGTCCGGAAGGCGCTCTCGGCCTGATTCTTGCGCCTGATTTTTACGGAGGATAGCCGCCACCTTGCTTTTTGCAGGCGGCGCGCGATGCGGTAGAAGCGGCTGATGCTCAGGCGAATCTTCACCGTCGGCGGCTATACCCTCCTGTCGCGCGTTACAGGATTCGCGCGCGACATCATGCTGGCCGCGATCCTGGGGGCCGGCCCGGTGGCCGATGCGTTCTTCGTCGCCCTGCGGCTGCCCAACCATTTCCGGGCGATCTTCGCCGAAGGCGCGTTCAACGTCGCCTTCGTGCCGGCCTACGCCCATCTGGAATCGGGCGACGCCTCGGCGGCACGGCGGTTCGCGGACCGCATCTTCACCATGCTGGTCATCGTGCAGGCGGTCCTTCTGGTGCTGGCCTGGCTGTTCATGCCACAGGTGATCGCGCTGCTGGCGCCCGGGTTCGGCGACGATCCGGTGCGCGGCGAACTGGCCATTTCGCTGACGCGGATCACGTTTCCCTATCTGCTGCTGATCACGCTGGTGACGCTGTATGGCGGCATGCTCAATGTGATGCACCGCTTCGCGAGCGCCGCCGCGGCGCCGATCTTCCTGAACCTCTCGATGATGGCGGCGCTGGCGCTGGCCGCGTTCTTTCCCACCGCCGGCCATGCGGCGGCGTGGGGCGTGCTGATATCGGGCGTGTTGCAATACCTGCTGCTGGCGGGCGACGTGGCGCGGCAGGGAATCATGCCGCGTTTCACCCGGCCGCGGTTCGATCAGGATGTCCGCGACTTCTTCCGCGCGCTCGGCCCCGCCACCATCGGCTCGATGGGGACGCAGGTGGCGATGTTCGCCGATACCATCATCGCATCGCTGCTGCCGGCCGGCGCCATCTCGGCGCTGTATTATGCCGACCGCCTGTATCAACTGCCGATCGGCGTCATCGGCATCGCCATCGGCACGGTGCTGCTGCCGGAGATGGCGAGCCGCCTGACCGCCAACGACCAGGCCGGCGCCAGCGCCGCGCAGCGCCGTGCGTTCGAGTTCACGCTGCTGTTCTCGGTGCCGTTCCTGGCGGCCTTCATCGCCGTTCCTGACGAAATCATGCGGGCGATGTTCGCGCGCGGCGCGTTCACCCGCACCGACGCAGCCGAGGCGGCGGCGACGCTCGCCGCCTATGCGGTCGGCCTGATCCCGTTCGTCCTGATCCGCAGCGCGGTCGCCACCTTCTATGCCCGCAAGGACACCGCGACACCGATGAAGGCGTCGCTGACCGGCCTCTCGGCCAACGTGATCCTGAAGGTGATCCTGATGGGATCGCTGGCGCAGGTCGGCCTGGCGCTGGCGACGGCGGTGGGCGCCTGGGTCAACCTGCTTCTGGTGATCGGCTTCGCGGTTCGCGCCGGCCATCTCCAGCTCGATCGCGCGTTCGGGTGGTCGCTGCTCAGGTTCGCCGGCGCCGGCGTGGCGACCGGCGTGGCGCTGTGGTGCGTCGCGACATATGCGGGCCCCTACCTTGCAGGGATCGGCGGGTTGCGCGACGAGGCGATGCTCGGACTTCTGATGGTGGTGACGGTCGTCGTCTATGGTGCGGCAATTCTACTCACCTTCGGTCGCCGTTGGGTGAAGGCCCTGGTCCGCCCCTGACGCGGATTTGAACTTGCCGCCGATCCGCAGCAATATAGATTGAATCTCAGGTTCTGCGGGAGAGGTCATGCCCCCTGTCAAATTCGGTGTCGGGCAGAGCGTCCGGCGTAAGGAAGACGACGCCCTGATCCGCGGACGAGGCCGCTATACCGACGACCATGCGCCGGCTGCCGCGCTGCACGCGCTGGTGCTGCGCTCGCCCCACGCCCATGCGACGTTCAGGATCGATGCTTCGCGCGCGCGCGCGATGCCGGGCGTCAGCCTCGTCCTCACCGCCGAGGAGACCAGGGATCTCGGCGGGCTGCCCTGCCTGTTCAACCTGCCGGACGATCCGTTCACGCCGCCGCCCTATCCGATTCTCCCCAGCGGCGAGGTCCGGCATGTCGGGGATGCGGTCGCCTTCGTGGTCGCGGATACGCTCGCCCATGCGCGCGATGCGATCGAGGCGATCGAGGTGGACTGGACGCCGCTGCCTGCGGTGGTCGGTGCCGCCAATGCGGTGAAGCCGGGCGCGCCGCAGGTCTGGCCGGATCATGCCGGCAACGTGCTGTTCGATGTGTCGATCGGCAACAAGGCGGCGATGCAGGACGCCTTCGCCAAGGCGCATGCGGTGGCCGAGATTTCCATCGTCAATCCGCGCATCGTCACCAACTACATGGAGACGCGCGCGGCGGTGTGCGAATACGATGCCAAGCGCGATCATCTGACGATGACGATCGGCAGCCAGGGCAGCCATCGCCTGCGCGAGATCCTGTGCCAGAACATCCTGCACATGCCGATCGAGAAGATGCGGGTGATCTGCCCGGATGTCGGCGGCGGCTTCGGCACCAAGCTGTTTCCCTATCGCGAATATGCCCTGATCGCTGTCGCCTCCCGTCAATTGCGCAGGACCGTGAAGTGGACGGCGGAACGCGCCGATCATTTCGTCGGCGACTCGCAAGGGCGCGACAATGTCACCACGGCGCGCATGGCGCTGGCCGCGGATGGCCGTTTCCTCGGCATGGATGTCGACCTGATCGGCGACATGGGCGCCTATCTGTCGACCTTCGGCCCTTACATCCCGCATGGCGGCGCCGGCATGTTGCCCGGCCTCTACGACGTGCAGGCGTTCCATTGCCGTATCCGCACGGTGTTCACCAATACGGTGCCGGTCGATGCCTATCGCGGCGCCGGCCGCCCGGAGGCGGCGTATGTGGTGGAGCGGCTGGTGGATGCATCGGCGCGCAAGCTCGGCATGTCGCCGGATGCGATCCGGCGCAAGAATTTCATTTCGCCGCGCGCGATGCCCTACACCACCGCGACCGGCAAGGTCTACGACTCGGGCGATTTCACCGCGCACATGAAGCGCGCGATGGAGATCGGCGGGTGGAAGGATTTCGCCAGGCGCGCCAGGGCCGCGAAAAAGCAGGGGCTGGTGCGCGGCATCGGCTTCGCAAGCTATGTCGAGGTCTGCGGCACCATGGGCGAGGAGACCGCCAATGTGCGGCTCGATCCGAACGGCGATGTCACCGTGCTGATCGGCTCGCAATCCAGCGGGCAGGGGCATCAGACGGCCTATGCGCAGATCGTGGCCGATCAGTTCGGCATTCCGCCGGAACGGGTCCACGTCATTCAGGGCGATACCGACCTGGTCGCGACCGGCCTCGGCACCGGCGGCTCCAGCGCCATTCCGTCAGGTGGCGTCAGCGTGCAGCGCGCCACCCGCCAGCTTGGCGAGAACCTGAAGAAGCTTGCCGCCGACGCGCTGGAGGCCGGCGTCGGCGACCTCGAATTCGACGAGGCGACCGTGCGGGTGGCGGGCACCGACCGCAGCATCACCTTTGCCGATCTGGCCAAGCGCGGCGCGGGCGATCCCGATCAGCTCAGCGGAAGCGCGATGTTCAGCAGCGCCGACGGCACCTTTCCGAACGGCACGCATCTGGTGGAGGTCGAGATCGATCCGTCGACCGGCGTGACCCGTCTGGTCAACTATGTCGTCGTGGACGATTTCGGCGTGACGCTGAACCCGCTGCTGCTGGCCGGGCAGGTGCATGGCGGCGCCATGCAGGGCATCGGGCAGGCGCTGATGGAACGGGCCGTCTACGACACCAGCGACGGCCAGCTCGTGACCGGCACGTTCATGGATTATGCCCTGCCGCGGGCCGCCGACGGTGCGCCGATCACCTTCGAGACCCACAACGTGCCCTGCGTCACCAATCCGCTCGGTGTGAAGGGCGCGGGCGAGGCAGGGGCGATCGGGTCGTGCCCCGCGATCATGAACGCGATCATCGACGGGTTGTGGCGCGAATACGGCATCGAGCATATCGATATGCCGGCGACCCCCGAGCGCGTCTGGATGGCAATCAGCGAGGCGGAGCGCCGCAAGCCGCAATGATCGTATCCCTGCCCGGAATAATCGTCACCGAACGGTGTTTATAAGGTGCCGCAATCTCGGCCCGGGTACGCCCGTGCCCCGGACAACCCTCCTCGCAACTGGCAACCCTCCCCGTAACAGGAAAGAGAAATGATGAAACGGATTCTCCTTGTCGCCGGCATGATGTTGATCGGCGTCGGCGCCGTGTCGGCCCAGCAGGACATCGTCAAGCAGCGCCAGCAGGCGATGAAGGACAATGGAAAAAGCCTCGGCGGGGTGCTCGGCGCCATGGCCAAGGACAAAATACCCTACGATCAGAAGGCCGTCGACGCGGCATTCGCTCAGCTCGAGGCGTCGGGCAAGGAGTTGGTGTCGCTGTTTCCGGATAGCACCAAGGGGCTGAAGGGCGAGGGCAAGTACAGCAGTTCTCCGAAGGTCTGGGAGAACCGCAGCGATTTCGAAACCCATGCCGCGAAGTACAACAAGGCCGTGAGCGAGACCAAGGCGAGCGTGAAAGACCTCGCGACGCTGAAGGCGGCCGTGCCGGTGATCGGCAAGCAGTGCTCGGGATGCCACGAAACGTTCCGCCTCAAGGACGGCTAGAGCGTTTTCGAGCGAAGTGGGTTCCGGTTCGCGTAAGGAAAACGTGTTCAAACAAGGATATCGTGCGCGACACGATGGCCTGACGGAGAAGAGGGGCGGCAGCCCCTCTTTTGCTGGCGGGTCATTGTCCGAAACCGCTTTGGTTCTCCGGCGCGATTGAAAAACCGATTCCCGTCATGGCGGGGAACGACAGCTTCGAAGCAATCCAGCTCTGGCCTGTCGCGTCTGGATGGCTTCGCCAGGCACCCGGGATCGGGACGAGCGGCAACGCGCGGCGTATGGGGATCCGATCCCGAAAAGCTGATGGGGAAGGCAGATGCGACGTCGACTTGTTACCCTTGCGCTGGCGCTTCTGATCGCAGGCATCGGGGTCTACTGGTGGCTGACGATGCCGGCCGTGATCGCCGCGGGCGCGCTGCCGCCGCACACGCCGGACCTCGCCAACGGCAAGGTCGTCTTCAATGCCGGCGGCTGCGCCTCCTGCCATGCGGTGCCGGAGCAGCCGGACCGGACCAGGCTCGGTGGCGGCCTGGCGTTGTCGTCGCCGTTCGGAACGTTCTACGCCCCCAACATTTCGCCCGACCCGGCCGATGGCATCGGCGGCTGGAGCGAAGCCGATTTCGTCACCGCGGTGAACGAGGGGACGTCACCTGAGCGCGAGCATTACTTCCCCGCCTTTCCTTATGCCGCCTATCACAAGGCCAGGCTCTCCGACGTGCGCGACCTGTTCGCGTATCTGAAAACGCTGCCGCCGGTGTCGGGGCGGGTGCGCGATCACGATGTGCCGTTCCCCTTCAACATCCGGCGCAACGTCGGAATCTGGAAGCTGCTGTTCATGGACCGGGTGCCGTTCATGCCGGATCCGGTCCGCTCGGCGGAATGGAATCGCGGCGCCTATCTCGTCAATGCGCTCGGCCATTGCGCCGAATGCCATAGCCCGCGCAACCTGCTCGGGGGCATCGTCGCGCGGCAGCGCTTTGCCGGCGGCCCCAATCCGGAGGGCAAGGGCTGGGTGCCCAACATCACCCGGAAGGGCCTCGCCGACTGGAGCGAAACCGATATCGCCTACTTCCTGGAGTCGGGACTCCTGCCCGACGGCGACTCGGCCGGCGGATCGATGGCCGCGGTGATCCGAAATACGTCGCAACTCAGCAACGACGATCGCAAGGCGATGGCGGTCTATCTCAAATCGCTGCCGGCGGTCGATGGTCCGCCGCGTCCGGCCAAATCGAAATAGGCCGGGTCGAAACCCGCCAAGTCGAAACAGGGCTTCCCACTCACCCGGCAATCCATCATCTTTTTGAGAAGATGGATGCCCGGATCACGTCCGGGCATGACGACGGATGATTCCGTCAAGAACAGAAAGCCTCTAACCCGTGCCGAACGCCTTGAAGGTGATGATGGTGTGGGTGTCCTGGATGCCCGGGATCACCTGGACCTTTTCATTGATGAAGTGTCCGATGTCGGTGTCCTTGTCGACGTAGAACTTCACCAGAAGGTCGTAGTCGCCGGCGGTCGAATAGATCTCGGAGGCGATCTCGGCCTCGGCCAGTGCGTTGGCGACCGCGTAGGACTGGCCGAGCTTGCATTTGAATTGGACGAAGAACGGAACCATCGTCAGTCTCTCCGGAAGACAGCGTCGCGGAAGGGAAGGCCGCGGAAGGGAAGACAGCGTCGCGGAAGCGGGTTTGCTGAATTGGCCCCATAAAGCCGGAATCGAAGCCGGGATGCAAGCAACCTTGCTGGCGGCGGTTCGGCGCGATAGGGAGGGGCCTCGCCCGCGCCTTCGCAAGATCAGGCAGACGCCATGACCATTCCCATTGCCCTCACCATCGCCGGTTCTGATTCCGGCGGCGGCGCCGGAATCCAGGCCGATCTGAAGACGTTCTCCGCCTGCGGCGTCTATTGCGCATCGGTCGTCACCGCGCTGACCGCGCAGAATACGCGCGGCGTGCGCGCGATCCACGACGTGCCCGCCGATTTCATCACCGCGCAGATCGATGCGGTGTTCGACGATCTCGATGTTCGCGCGGTGAAGATCGGCATGGTGGCGCAGCGGGCCGCCATCGAGGCGATCGCGGCCGGTCTCGACCGATGGTCGGCGCGCAATGTGGTGGTCGATCCGGTGATGGTCGCCACCTCCGGCGACCGGCTGCTTGCGGCCGACGCGGTCGAGGCGGTCCGCGGCCTGCTGCTGCCGCGTGCGTTGATCGCAACGCCGAACCTGCCGGAGGCGGCTGCGCTGCTCGATGAGGCGCATGTCGCGCGCGAGGAAAGCGATATCGTCCGCCAGGGCGAGCGCCTGCTGGCGCTGGGCTGCCGGGCCGTCCTTGTCAAGGGCGGCCATGGCGATGGGCCCGAAAGCACGGATTACCTGATTGGCCGGGACGGCGTCGTCCGGTTGGCCGCGCCGCGCATCCGCACGCGCAATACCCATGGCACCGGCTGTACGCTGTCGTCGGCGATCGCCGCCGGCCTCGCCAAGGGCGCGCCGCTGGACCAGGCGGTTCGCGACGCCAAGACCTACATCACCGCGGCGGTCGCGGCGGCGGATCGGTTGAACGTGGGCCACGGCCATGGGCCGGTCCATCATTTTCATGCCTTCGACGATCGCAAGACCTGATGCCGGCACGTCGATGCGTGGTGATCGGCGGGGGGCGTCCATCGGCGCCCGATCAAGCCGTGGGGCCGTCGCCGGGCGGCATCACCGGACGGGACCGCGGCGGCAACGCGGCGCGGCTTTATTCCGCTTCTCGGTCCGACCGGCGCGCCGCCGGTCGAGGTGATGAGATACCTTGTCATGGCGGGGATGCGAATTGTATCGCATCGAGGCGTTCGGCTGTTATTGTCCGGTCAGAAACGTCTCGTGTTCCCCGCCCCGTCATGGACACGCCAACCGGATATTTTGCAGGATTGTGGTTATGAGTTTCGCCGCGCCCAAGGAGCACAAGCAGGCTTACGAGTATAATTCATCGGAGATGGGAGCGATCGCTCATCTCTATCGCGCGGAGGTCTACCGCAGCACGATCTGGCGGACCCGGCTCGACAACACCACCAACTGGTCGATCGTCACGATGGGCATCGCGCTGTCGACGACCTTTTCGAGCCGTGACGCCTCGCCGGTGCCGCTGCTTCTTGTCGGGCTTCTGTTGGGCATGTTCCTGTCCCTCGAAGCGCGCCGCTATCGCTACTTCAACGTCTGGCGGGCGCGGGCGCGATGGATGGAGGAGAAATTCTATGCCCCCATGCTGACGGGAGGGCAGAAGGATCAGGACGGCAGCTGGCAGGGTGTGCTGGCCCAGGACTATCGGCGTCCGCGCCATCATATCTCGTTTCTTCATGCCGCGGGCCGACGGCTGCGGCGCAGCTACGTCTGGATCCTGGCGATCCAGGTTATCGCCTATTACGGCAAGCTCGCCATTCATCCGACGCCCGTGACGACTTTCAGCCAGTTCGTCGATCGCGCGGCGATCGGCCCGATCCCCGGATCGGTGATGATCGTCCTCGGCTTTCTCTACAATCTCGGCTGGATTGCGCTGACGCTGTCCGTTCTCTGGCTCGACTGGCGCAAGCATAGCGCGCGGCCGCGCGCCTCGTCGATGGGATGATGCGGTGCAAACGGATTTGCCGCGCGCAATGACCTTGCCGCCTACGATAACCGGCAATCAAACAACATGATAACCGTCCTGTGGAGGAGAATGGCGCCATGAATCAGCAAGACAAGATCGAATCCCCGAAGGACGCGACGTCGTCGGTCGCGAAACAGAATGCCGCGATGCGGGCCGCACTGCCGTTCGACGATACCCGGGATTTCGATGACGCCGCGCGGGGCTTCCTGGCGACCCGCGGGGATGCGAACGTCACATCCAGGAAGGGGCGCGTGGTCTGGAGCCTCGCGCAATACGGGTTCCTGTCCGAACAGGAGGCGCCACCGACCGTCAATCCCAGCCTGTGGCGACAGTCGCGGCTCAACATGCATCATGGCCTGTTCGAGGTCGTGCCGGGCGTTTACCAGGTCCGGGGATTCGATATCGCCAACATGACGCTGATCGAAGGCGAGACCGGCGTGATCGTCGTCGACACGCTGACCTCGATCGAAGGCGCGGCCGCGGGCCTCGAACTCTACTTCGAGCAGCGCGGTCGCCGTCCCGTGGCCGCGGTGATCTTCACCCACACCCACACCGATCATTGGGGCGGGGCGCTGGGCGTGCTCGACGAGGAGATGCTGGCGAGCGGCCGCGTGCCGGTCATCGCGCCGGACCAGTTCATGGAACATGCGGTGTCCGAGAATATCATCGCCGGCCCCGCCATGCACCGGCGTGCGCAGTATCAGTTCGGCCCGCTGCTTGCCAAGGGACCGCGCGGGCAGGTCGATACGGGCCTCGGCAAGACCGTCGCCGCCGGCGCCGTGGCCCTGGTGCGGCCGACCGACCTGATCAAGGCGACCGGCGACCGGCGCACCATCGACGGCATCGTGTTCGAATTCCAGATGGCGCCGAACAGCGAGGCGCCGGCCGAGATGCACTTCTACCTGCCGCACTACAAGCTTTTGAATCTTGCCGAGAACTGCACGCATAATTTCCACAACCTGCTGCCGTTCCGCGGTGCCGAGGTCCGCGATCCGCTCGCCTGGTCGAAATACCTGAACGAGGCGCTGCACCTGTGGGGCGACAAGGCGGAGGTGATGTGCGGCCAGCACCATTGGCCGGTGTGGGGCAAGGAGCGGGTGCAGACCATGATCCGGCAGCAGCGCGACCTCTACAAGTTCGCGCACGACCAGACGCTGCGGCTGATGAACCATGGACTCACGGCAACGGAGATCGCCGAGACGATCCGGCTGCCGGCCAGCCTCGAAGGCGCGTGGCACGGCCGCGGCTATTACGGTCATATCCGCCACAACGTGAAGGCGATCTATCAGAAGTATCTCGGCTGGTACGACGCCAATCCCGCCAACCTCGATCCGTTGCCGCCGGCGGAAGCGGGGCGCAAGTTCGTCGAATACATGGGCGGCGCCGATGCGATCCTTGCCCGCGCGCGCAAGGACTTCGACAACGGCGAGTTCCGCTTCGTCGCACAGGCGCTGAGCCACCTCGTCTTCGCCGAGCCGGATAACCAGGCGGCCCGGTTGCTGCTGGCCGATACGTTCGACCAGCTCGGCTACCTCGCCGAAAGCGCGACCTGGCGCAACGCCTACCTGTTCGGCGCGCAGGAACTGCGGCAGGGCATGCTGCAGGTGCCGGCGCGCCCGGGGATGCCGGTGGATACGGTTGCGGCACTGCGCACCGAGCAGTTGTGGGACGTGCTCGGCGTGCGGCTGAACGGCCCGAAAGCCGAGGGCAAGCACATCGTGCTCAACTGGGAGTTTCCCGACACGCAGGAACGCTTTGCGATGACGCTGGAAAACAGCGCGCTGACCTATATCGAGGGCGCTTCGGCGGCCAATGCCGACGCCGGCATCACCTTGCCGCGCAGCCTTCTGAACCGGATCATCGCGAAGCAGACGACGTTTCCCGAAGCGATGCAGGCGGGACAGATCCAGGCCACCGGCAACGTCACGAAGCTGGCGGAACTGATGAGCCTGATGGACGAATTCCCGCGCATGTTCGAGATCGTCGAGCCGAAGCGCGCCGTCGTGTCGTGACGGCGCGGGCGGCGAGGCTTGCCGGATGCAGGTCTCGCCGCTCCCTCAATTCTCGATGAATCCGGTCATTGCCTTCGCCAGCATGGTGGCGGTTTCGGGATGATGGATCGTGAACGGTCCGGGATTGATGAGGACGATATTGTTCAGGGTGCCGAACAGCATCTGGAACGCGAAGCGGATGCGCTCTTCGGCGTTGTCGTCTTCCGGACGGGGCAGGAGAGCGAGGATGCGCGGCACCGCGTATGTCACCTGTAGTTCGCCGAGTTCGCGGATCGGCGTCCAGGCGTCGGATTCGCTATGGGCGCGGCGTAACGATGCGCGAACGAGCCCGTCATAGCGCCGGTACCAGACGATCGCGCCGCTGACGATCCAGCCGAGCAGGTGGGCGACGCTGTCGTCCGGCGCGACCTGCGACTCGTAACCCGCGACGACGTTGCGGCGCGTGGCCGCAACGACAAGGCGCTGCAAGGCGTTGATGAACGCCTCCTTGCTCTCGAAGCGGCTGTAGAAGGCGCCGATCGTGGAATCCGCGCGCGCGCACAAGGCGTCGACCGACAGGCCGTCGAAATCGACCTCACGCAGCAGCGTGAGCCCCTCGTTGAACAGGCGGATGACGAGGGCGCGGCTGCGGGCCTGCTGGGCCGGCCGCATGCCCTCGGCTTCGAACCGCTCGAGCATCGTCTCGTCCAGCCATTTTTGCCCAGAAAGCGTATTCATCCCTTGACCAATTCAAAATCAGAGTTATCATTCTTATAAATCAGAACAAGAGCTATGATTTTGTATAAGTAATCCAGGGAGGATGCAACATGCGCAATCATCGGCTTGACATTACCCCGACCTCGGGTGCGCTGGGCGCGATCATCGAGGGTATCGATCTCTCGGAGCCGCTCGAAGACGCCGAGATCGCCGAGATGCGGGGAGCGCTCAACGACCACGGCGTCATCTTCTTCCGCGACCAGAAAATTACGCCCGAGCAGCACATCGCGTTCGCCGAGCGGTTCGGCAACATCGACGTCAATCGGTTCTTCAAGGCTGCGGCCGGTTATCCGCAGGTCGCCGAGGTGCGCAAGGAGCCGGGCCAGAAGACCAATATCGGCGGCGGTTGGCACACCGATCACAGCTACGACCAGGTTCCCGCCCTCGGCTCCATCCTGCTGGCGCGCGAAACGCCGACGCGGGGTGGAGACACCCTGTTCGCCTGCATGAACCGGGCTTACGAGGCCCTGTCCGACGGCCTGAAGAAGACGCTCGAGGGGTTGCGCGCGGTTCACTCCAGCCGTCACGTCTTCGGTGAGAAATCCAGCTATGCGAAGGACGCCGGCGACCGCCTGGGCAATGCCGATGCGGCAACCCAGGATGCTGTGCATCCGGTCGTGCTGCGCCATCCTGAAAGCGGCAAGAAGATTCTCTATGTGAATTCGGGCTTCACCACGCATTTCGTCGGCTGGACCGCGGAAGAAAGCGCACCGCTGCTCCGCTATCTCTACGAGCACGCGGCGCGGCCGGAGTTTCAATATCGCTTCCAGTGGCACGATGGATCGATTGCCTTTTGGGACAATCGGTCGACGTGGCACTATGCCGTCAACGATTATGATGGTGAGCGCAGGCTGATGCATCGCATCACCATTGCGGGCGGACCGCTGGAGTAGCACACTGCCGTAGTACATTGCTGGTGCCGGTTCCTCGCGAGCCGGCGCCGATGGTGAAGCGATCCCGATCAAGGAGATCGCGCAAAACGAAAATGCCATGGCACAGTAGAATGGCATCGCAGAGGAGGGAGTTCATGCGACGGATTTTGATCGGCGCGCTGGTCGCGACCGGACTGGCGGCCAGTGCCGCCAACGCGGAAGACATTGCGGTCAAGCTGCAGGATTACCCGGGCATCGGCAACACGCTGTTCCGGATCGCGGCTGCAAAGGGGTTCTGCCACGATCACGGGATCAAATGCGAGTTGCAGATGATTCCCTCCGGGCCCCTGGGCGTGCAGGCGCTGCTGGCCAAGAGCATCGACGTCGCATTTGCCCCGCCGGAGGTTGCGATCAATGCGGCGATCAAGGGATCGGCCGTGAAAATGGTCATCAGCGGCGCCCAGCAGAACGTTTTCGAGATCGTGGCGCGCGATGGCCTGAACATTCCCGATGGCGGAAAAGACTACAAGGCGATGATGAACGCGCTGAAGGGCAAGAAGATCGGCGTGCCCGCGCGCGGCAGCGGCGCCGAGCTTCAGTTTCAGCTGCTGGCGGAGCAGGCCGGGTTGAAGCCGAGCGATTTCACGTTCGTCGCCGTGGGGTCGCCGAATACGTCGTTCGGCGCGCTCAAGTCGAGCCAGATCGACGTCAGCATGACCTTCGAGCCGTCGGGCTCCATCTGCGATGTGCTCAAGGCGTGCAAGACCGTCTATCGCGGGGCCTATGCCCCCGAGCCGAAGGATATCGCGGCCACCAACGGCGCCTCGGCGGTGCTGATCGTGAACCAGGCGATGCTCGATAAATCGCCGAAGGTGGTCGATGCGCTGATCGCGGCGGGGAAGGATGCCGAGAATTTCATTCAGAAGCCGGAAAATTTCCCCGAGGCATTGAAGATCGCGAAGGCCTACTTCCAGTTCAAGATGCCGAAAGGCGACGAGGTGATGGAAGCCTCGCTCAAATACGCCATTCCGTCCTACAAGGTTGCGATTTCACGCTCGGCGCTCAAGCAGATCGCCGCCAATATGCTGGCGACAAAGCAGATTTCCGCGCCGTTCGATCCGATCAAGATCCTCTACGACAAGGCGCCCTGACGGTAAGGAGTCCGTGATGAACCGGATGACGGCGACGCCGCCGGCGGAAGCGTCCGTGTCGCCGGCTGCGCCGGCGATCGCGCTGAATGACCTGACGATGCGTTTCGGCGCGGGAACGGAGACGCCCGTTCTCGCGGTCGATCGGGTCTCGTTCTCGCTGGCACCAGGTGAGTTCGTGTCCCTGGTCGGGCCGAGCGGCTGCGGCAAGACGACCATTCTCAACCTGCTCACCGGCCTGTTGCACGAGGAGCATGAGGGGGACGTCCGCGTTCTCGGCAAGAAGCCGCGCTCGGGCAATCCCGACATCGCCTATATGCTCGCGCGCGACAGCCTGCTGCCGTGGCGCACCGCGCTTGGAAATGCCGCCTTCGGCATGGAGGTGCGGGGTGTCGCCAGGCCGGAGCGGCAGGCGCGGGCCCTCGAGCTCCTGAAGCAGGTCGGGCTCGGCGACTTCGCCGACAAGTACCCCAAGGCGCTGTCGCACGGCATGCGCCAGCGTTGTGCGCTGGCGCGCACCTTTGCGCTCGACAGCACCGTGCTGCTGATGGACGAGCCGTTCGGCGCGCTCGACGCGCAGACGAAACTGACGCTCGAGGACGTGTTGATGGATCTGTGGTCCGCGCATCGCAAGACCGTGGTGTTCGTGACGCACGATCTGGCGGAAGCCATCGCGCTGTCCGACCGGGTGATCGTGATGAGCGCAAGGCCGGGACGGATGATCGCGGATGTTCCGGTCGATCTCCCGCGCCCGCGCAGCGTCCGCAAGCTGCAGACCGATCATCGCTTCCACGATCTTTACGCGCAATTGTGGGGCTTGCTGGAGCAGGGGGTCACGAACGATGAGTAAGACTGTTCGCCTGACGCTTGGTCACGTTGTTTTTATCGCTGCCTTCATCGGCCTCTGGGAATTCCTGAGCGCGCGGGGCATTCTCGATCCGACCTTCTTCGGCCGTCCCTCCGGCATCGTGATGTATCTGTGGAACGGATTCATCGTCGAGCGCAATCTGTGGACCGACCTGTTCTACACGATCCTGGCCGCAACCATCGCGTTCTGGGGCGGCAGCCTCGCGGCGATTCTCGTCGGCCTGCTGTTTGCCATGCTGCCGCGGGTCCACCGGGCCTGCGAGCCGTATCTGACCCTGTTCAACTCGATGCCGCGCATCGCGCTGGCGCCGCTCTTTCTGTTGTGGTTCGGGCTTGGCATCGGTTCGAAGATCGCGCTCGCCGTCAGCCTGACCTTCTTCATCGTGCTGTCCTCCACCGTCGCGGGCATCAAGGGCGTCAACAGCGATCATCTGGTGCTGTCGCGCGCGCTCGGCGCCAAGCCGGGCCAGGTTTTCTTCAAGGTGACATTGCCGTCCGCCGTGCCGATTATCTTCTCGGGCCTGCGCCTGGGCCTGGTCTACGCGCTGCTCGGCGTGGTCGGCGCCGAACTGATTGCCGCCGAGCATGGCCTTGGTCAGGTGCTGGCCTACCTGCAGTCGACCTTCGACATGGACGGCGTGATGGCGCTCCTGTTCCTGCTGGCGCTGCTCGGACTGTCGATCACCATCGCCATGAACTACCTCGAGCGGAAGCTGCTGGTCTGGCAGTAGCGATCGCGCCGGCCGGTGTGGCCGCGAAGGCCGGCCCGCCGTGAGCGGGATCGGGATTCGGATCCGGCTCGGTGATCCTTGATCCGGCCCGAAGTCGGCGGGCTTCGGCGTGTAAGGTATTCCGTTAGTGCCTCAGGCCGGCCGGGCCCATCTTTTCGCGCGGCCGTTTTCACGATGTCCTTGATTTCATGGCGTCCTTGATTGTCTTGTGGCAAGGGCGGCGGAGGCCGATAGACTGCCGGTTTGCAGGACGATCGACTGCGAATTCAGCGCGGTCGGAGGACTGCCTCGCGGCCGCGTGAAATGGGGAAACGACTAAATGAGCTTCAGATATTACGACTGGATCCGGCATCATGCGCAGACGCGCGAGGACAAGATCGCCGTCATCGATATCGCGTCCGACCGGCGCTTCGACTATCGCGAATGGGACGACAGGATCGGACGCCTGGCCTCCTATCTGCGGCGGATCGGCGTCGCCAAGGGCGATCGCATTGCCACGCTGACGTCGAACTGCGTCGAGATGCTTGAGGTTCAGTTCGCCTGTTTCCGCGTCGGCGCGATCTTCCTGCCCCTCAATATCCGGCTCACGTTTTCCGAGCTCGAGTTCATCGCGTCGGATGCCGGGGTTTCCTATCTGGTCTTTACCCCTGAATTCGAGCCGCTCGCGCGGCAGCTCGAGGCGGCGCTGAAGCTCAAGGGAACGCTGGGTGTCGGCGACGCCTATGAGAAGGCCCTGTCGAACGAGAGCCCGCTCGCCGATCTATGTCAGATGGACATCACGGACGTGTCCACGATCATGTATACGTCCGGGACCACGGGACGCCCCAAGGGCGCGACCATCACGCACCTGATGACGTTCATCAATTGCGTCAATCTCGGCCTGCCGGCGCGCGTCAATCCCGAATCGACCCATATCAACGTGCTGCCGCTGTTTCATACCGGCGGCCTGAACTGCTACACCAATCCGGTGCTGCATGCCGGCGGCACGGTGATCGTGATGCAGGCGTTCGATGCCTCCCAGTTCCTGCAGTTCATGGCCGACCCGTCGCTGAACATCACCCATATGTTCGGCGTGCCGTCGATCTATCAGTTTCTGGCCCTTGCTCCCGAATTCGAAACGGCGGACCTGTCGCGCCTCCAGATCGCGGGCGTGGGTGGCGCGCCGCTGCCGATCGAGGTGCTCAAGACCTGGCAGAAGCGCGGTGTCACGCTCGTTCAGGGCTACGGCATGACCGAAACCTCGCCCGGCGTCGTCTGCCTCGATCCGCGGGACGCGGCACGGAAAATCGGGTCGGCGGGCAAGCCGCTGCTGCATGCCGAGGTGAAGATCGTCGATCCTTCGGGCAATGCGGTGAAGCGCGGCGACATCGGCGAGATCTGGGTGCGCGGTCCCAACATCACGCCGGGCTACTGGAATCGTCCCGATGCCAACGCGGCGAGTTTCACCGACGGATGGCTGCATACCGGCGATCTCGCCCGCGAGGACGAGGAAGGTTTCATCTACATCGTCGACCGCTCCAAGGACATGTACATCTCCGGCGGGGAGAACGTTTATCCGGCCGAGATCGAGGATGTGCTGTCCCAGCATCCGGCGGTGCGGGAATGTGCCGTCATCGGCATCGCGGACGAGCGCTGGGGCGAGGTGGGGCTCGCCATCATCGGCTTGAAGGATGCGACCCAGCAGCCGGAAGCCGATATCCTCGCGTATTGCCGGTCGCACCTTGCGAAGTTCAAGTGCCCGGCGCGCCTGGTCTTCGTGGATGTCATTCCGCGCAATGCGACCGGCAAGCTCGACAAGCCGACGCTGCGCGCGCAATACGGCGGCTAGAGCGTTTTCGGGCGAAGTGGGTTCCGGTTCGCGCAAAGAAAACGCGTTAAAAGCAAGGATATCGAGCCCCGTTCCGATTCTATCGGAACGGAAATGGCTCTAGTGAAGTGGATTTGACATTCGCTGCCCACTTGGGTGCTTGCCCGACAAGCGAATGTCAAATCCAGAGCTCCACCAGGATCTTGATAATTGCTAGTGGTCCTTTGCTTCCAGCATTTGCAAGGATGCCCGCGGCAACGGGATGCAAATGCTGAAATCGGACCAATAGTTGTCGTCACAACGTGTAAGGAAGGTCGTTCAGAATGTTGCATCCCCAGGCTGCCATGCTCCTGAAGCTGGTGGAGCAGAGCGGCGCGCCGCCGGTTCACCTGCTGGCGCCGGTCGAAGCCCGCCAGATGTATCGCGATCGCCGGTTCTTCAGTCAGCCGGACCCGCCGGAGGTCGCGCTGATGCGCGATCTCGAGGCGGAGGGGCCGGCGGGACCGATCCCGTTGCGCCTGTATCGTCCGCTCGGGAGTTCTCAGGACCAGGCCTTGCCGGTGCTAGTCTATTATCATGGCGGCGGCTTTGTCATCGGCGACCTCGACACGCATGACGTGCTGTGTCGCGAACTCGCCAATGAATCGGGCTGCGCGGTGGTGTCGGTCGACTACCGGCTGGCGCCCGAACATCCGTATCCCGCCGCCGTCATCGACTGCATGGCGGCGACGCGCTGGATTTATGCGAATGCTGCTTCGCTCGGGCTCGACGCCGGCCGCCTGGCGGTGGGCGGCGACAGCGCCGGCGGCAATCTCGCCGCCGTCGTCTGCCTCCTGGCGCGGGACGACGGCGACCTGCCGATCCGGTTCCAGCTCCTGATCTATCCCGGCACCGAGATGCGCAGCACGGCGCAGTCGCACCAGACGAACGGGCAGGGCTATCTGCTGACGCGGGATACCATCGATTATTTCCACGGCCACTATATCGCCGATCCGGAGCAGGATTTCGAATGGCAGGCGTCGCCATTCCTGCGTGACGACCTTGCGGGCCTGCCGCCGGCATTCATCATGAGCGCCGGCTACGATCCGTTGCGCGACGATGCGCTGGCCTATTCGCAGCGGCTGAGCGAGGCGGGCAACCGCGTCACGCACATCTGCTTCGAGCGCCAGATCCATGGCTTCATCACCATGGGCAAGGTGATCGACGAGGCCAATACCGCCGTCCGGCTGTGCGCCGACGAGGTGCGGCGGGCGCTGTCGGCGTAGAGCGTTTTCGAGCGAAACGGGTATCGGTTCGCGTCAAGAAAACGCGTTAAAATGAGGAATATGGAGCCCCGTTCCGATAGAATCGGAACGGGGCGGCTTGGTGTCGGCTGTCGTGTCCGCTCGCGGCGGCCGCTGCAACTGCGGCGGAATCGTGGTTGGAAGGCGGCGCTCACGGCCTCTTTACTGCCGCCTTGTGCGGTTGAACTGACGGCATCGTCCATCTCTGGCGGAGCCGTCTCGATGAACATGGCGTTTGAGGAATTCCTGGTGGTCTCGCAGTTTCGCGTCGTGGAGCACTATCGGCGCCTGCTGACGGGGCAACTGCCGGATGACGAGCGCGAGACGCTTGCGCACAGTCTGGCGCGCGAGGAGAACGAACTGGACCGCCTGCGCCGGGAGCGCCCGAACTGAGCGCACTGCTCAAAGTGCATGGACCTGAGCGTGCTGACCCGGGCGTGATGGCGGCATGTCGTGCCTGGCAGGCGGCGCGGGCGAATCCCATGTATGATTGCGGCCGATGCAATCTGCCTTGGGAAACCTGTCTTGGGAAATGCGCTTATGACGACACGCCAGCACAACACGATCGATCCGGCCAAACTCGACAAGCTTGCCGAGGTGGCGGTCAAGGTCGGCCTGCAACTCCAGCCCGGACAGGATGTCTTTCTCACCGCGCCCGCGGCGGCGCTGCCTCTGGTGCGGCGGATCGCCGAACATGCCTACAAGGCCGGCGCCGGCCTCGTGACGCCGCTGCTGTCGGACGAGGAGGTCACGCTCGCGCGCTATCGCTTCGGGCAGGATGCCGGCTTCGATCGCGCCGCCGGATGGCTCTATGAAGGGCTGGCCAAGGCGTTCGACGCCAACACCGCGCGCCTCGCCGTGGTCGGCGACAACCCGATGCTGCTGGCCGGCGAGGATGCTGCCAAGGTCGCGCGCGCCAGCAAGGCCAATTCCATCGCCTATCGCCCGGCGATGGAGAAGATCACCGGCTTCGACATCAACTGGAACATCGTCGCCTATCCGGGCGCGTCGTGGGCCAGGCTGGTGTTTCCGGACGACGAGGAGGATGCCGCCGTCGGCAAGCTGGCGGATGCGATCTTCGCGGCCTCGCGGGCCGACGTTGCCGATCCGGTCGCGGCATGGACCGCGCACAACGCCGCGCTGCGCGCGCGCACCGACTGGCTCAACGGCCAGCGCTTCCATGCCCTGCATTATTCCGGCCCGGGCACCGACCTGACCATCGGCCTGGCGGATGGCCATGAATGGGTCGGCGGCGCTTCGGTCGCCAGGAACGGCATCGTCTGCAATCCCAATATCCCGACCGAGGAGGTCTTCACCACGCCGCACGCGCAGCGCGTCGAAGGGCACGTGCGCAGCACCAAGCCGCTGTCCTATCAGGGCACGCTGATCGACGACATCGCGGTGCGTTTCGAGGGCGGCAGGATCGTCGAGGCAAGCGCGTCGCGCGGCGCGGAGGTGCTGAACAAGGTGCTTGACACCGACGAGGGCGCGCGGCGGCTGGGCGAGGTGGCGCTGGTGCCGCATTCATCGCCGATCTCCGCCAGCGGCCTGTTGTTCTACAACACGCTGTTCGACGAGAACGCCTCCTGTCACATCGCGCTCGGGCAATGCTATTCGAAATGCTTCGTCGACGGCGACAAGCTGACGCCGGAGCAGGTCGCGGCGCAGGGCGGCAATTCGAGCTTCATCCATATCGACTGGATGATCGGATCCGACAAGATCGACATCGACGGCATTCATGCCGACGGCCGCCGCGTGCCGGTGTTCCGCAAGGGCGAATGGGCGGCGTGAAGCCGCCGCTCGCCGCTGGCGTCGATAAAGTGCGCCAGCCGTCATGTCCGCGCAGGCGGGCATCCAGTACCCACGGCGATCTTTGAGATTACCGGATCATCCGCCGGAGCCTGTCATCGGGCCGCGCCTGGCGCGGACCCGTTGGCGGATAATGGCGGTTTCGTGCATCACACGATCCGGCTCTTGCGGTCGCCCCAATAGCGGTCGCGGAGCAGGCGCTTGTAGAGCTTGCCGGTCGGCAGCCGCGGCAGTTCGGCCTCGAAGTCGATCGAGCGCGGGCATTTCTGCCGCGACAGGTTCTTCTGGCAGAAGGTCATCAGTTCGTCGGCCAGCGCGGCATCGGCCTCGATGCCGGGCATCGGCTGCACCACCGCCTTGACCTCCTCGCCGAGATCCTCGTTCGGCACGCCGAACACGGCGGCATCGGCGACCTTGGGATGGGTGATGAGCAGGTTCTCGCACTCCTGCGGATAGATGTTGACGCCGCCCGACACGATCATGAACGTGGCGCGGTCGGTCAGGTACAGGAATCCGTCGTCATCGACATAGCCGATATCGCCGACCGTGCTCATGGTGCCGTCTTGCGACAGGGTTTCGGCGGTGCGCGCGGGATCGTTGAAATACGCGAACTCGGTCGCGGTCTTGAACCACAAGGTGCCCGGCGTGCCCTTGGGGCAGGGTTTCATGTCCTCGTCGAGCACATGGAGGTCGCCGAACAGCACCTTGCCGACCGTGCCGCGATGGGCCTGCCATTGCGGGGTGTCGCAGGAGGTGAAGCCCAGCCCCTCGGTCGCGCCGTAATATTCGTGAATGATCGGCCCCCACCATTCGATCATCTGTTCCTTCACCTGCGGCGGGCAGGGCGCGGCCGCGTGGATCGCGACCTCGAGCGAGGAGATGTCGTACTTCTTGCGCACGTCGTCCGGCAGCTTCAGCATGCGCGAGAACATCGTCGGCACGAGCTGGCTGTGCGTCGGGCGATATGTCTCGACCAGTTGCAGATAGTTCTCCGGATCGAACTTCTCCATGATGATGACGGTGCCGCCGTTGCGGATCGCGAGATTGACCGCGGCCTGTGGCGCCGAGTGATAGAGCGGCGCGGGCGACAGGTAGGTCATGCCCTCGCGGTAGAGCCACAGTTGGTTCAGGAAGTCGAATATCGGGAGCCCCTCAGCCGGCGGCTGTTCCGGCAGCGGGCGGATGATGCCCTTCGGGCGGCCGGTGGTGCCCGACGAATACAGCATCGCGGTGCCGATGCTTTCGTCGGACACCGGCGTCGACGGAAAGTCGCGCACGGCTTCGTCGAGGTTGAGAATCCTGTCGCCGTCGCCGGGACCGTCGACCACCAGGCTGACTTCGACATTCGGGCACTGCTTGAGCGCTTCGAGCGCGACCGCGCGCTTCTCCTCCGAGAAGATCAGCACCCGCGACTCGCTGTTGTTGATGATGAAGGCGAGTTCGTCGGCCTTCAGGTAGGAGTTGATGCAGGTGTAGTACAGCCCCGTCCGCTCGCCGGCGGCGCAGCATTCGAGATAGCGTGCATTGTTCTCCATGAAAATCGAATAGTGATCCAGGCGCTTCAGGCCGCGGCTGCGCAGGAAATGCGCGAGGCGGTTGCTGCGCGCCTCCAGTTCGGCATAGGTGACCGCCTCGCCGCTGCGCGCCATGATGAAGGCGGGCTGGTCGCCGCGGGTCTTGGCATAAACTCCCGGATACATGTCGGCTTCGCTCCCTTGATCCCCGGCCTGATCGTGGTGGCGGCTGCCGCCCGAACGGCCCATCCGGAACAATAGCTTCGCTGCAATCCCACACAAGCCGCCTCGCATTTTCGCGTATCCGCCGAGGCGGTTTGTCGCGCTTTCCGCTGGTAAAGCCTGCGGGATCGGCTATAGCTGGCAGCGCTCCGCTACCGGCCAGTCCCGCATGTCCTTTCGTTTGACCGCTGCACCGATCGCCGCGACCCGCGCCGGGTCGTGCGGGGCATGTTGCGTTGCACATGCCCGCCGCCGGTCGCGCCGGGCTTCGTCAGCCGGGTACGCCGCACGATGACCGATCTGGCGCGGGAGCGGGTCGACGAGGTTCTGCCGCGGCACGCGGTCGTCCGGCTCCCGTTGCTCGGGCGCCTGAGGGACGCGGCACGGCGGTTCGACCCGTTTGATCTGGCCTCGCTGGTGCTGCTGGCGGTGCTTTTCGTTCTTGTGGCAACGACATTCCGCGACTACGCCATTACCAACGACGAATGGATCCAGCATCGCTACGGCGAACTGATCGTCGCCTATTATCGCAGCGGCTTCGCCGATCGGTCGGTTTTCCAGCTCGACAATCTCTATCTCTATGGCGGCCTGTTCGACACCGCCGCGATATTGCTGAGCCATGTCGTGCCGATGGATGTCTTCGATCTGCGGCACCTGATGTGCGCGCTGATCGGGGTGGGGGGCCTTGCCTCCGCCATGGCGACGGCCCGGATGATCGGCGGTCCGCGGGCCGGCCTGATCGCCGGCGTCGCATTGGCGGTCTGCGGTTCGTGGTACGGCACCATGTTCCACCACAGCAAGGACATCCCGCTGGCGGCGGCGATGGCCGGCGCGCTGTATTTCCTGATGCGCTGCGCGCGCGATTTGCCGAATCCGAGGACGAGGGACGTCGTCGGGTTCGGACTGCTGACCGGGGCGGCGCTCGGCATCAAGGTGCTGGGCCTGCTGCTGGTCGGCTATGCCGGGATCGCCGTGCTCCTGAGCATCCCCGGACCGTATTTGCGCGATCTCCGGCAGGCATCGGCATTCGTGCTGCGTTCGCTGCTCCGGCTGGCTCCGGCGCTGGTGATCGCCTATATGGTCATGATCGTCACATGGCCGTGGTCGGCGCTCGCGCCGCTCAATCCGATCCGCGGCCTGTTCAGCTTCGGCGAGTTTCACTACAACATCCGCACCGTGCTCGATGGCACGGTGTATCGGATGGCGACGATCCCGCGCCTCTATGTCCCGGCCTATATCGTCATCAAGCTGCCGCTGTTGATGCTGGCGGGCGCCGCCGTCGCGATGGCGTGGGCGGCCATCGCGCGTGCGGGAATGCCGTCGCGGGCCCGTCGCCGGATCGCCATGGTGGCGTTCGCGGCGCTGTTTCCGGTGCTGTGCGAGGTGGTGTCGCACGGCCCGGCGTTCTGCGGCCTGCGGCACTTCCTGTTCATCATTCCGCCGCTGGCCATCCTTGCCGGCGTGGGACTCGATCTTCTCCTCATGCAGACTCGCGGCAGGTGGCTGAGCGTGCCGCTCGCGGCCGTCATCGTCGCCGGCTTCTCGTGGAACGCCGTCACCCTGGCGCGGCTGCATCCTTACGAATACCTGGTGTTCAACCCATTGGTCGGCGGCATCGCGGGCGCCTCGCGCCGCTATGCCATGGACTACTGGTTCACCATCATGCCGGAGGCGGTGGACGGCCTCGAAGCCTATCTGGACCGCACCGAACCGGCGGAGGCCCACGACCCGTTCCACAGCTACACGGTTGCGATCTGCGGAGAACGCGCCTCCTTCGTGAGGAAGGCGAAGCCTCATTTGCATTGGGCCGAGGTCTGGGAGACCGCGGATTTCTTCATCGCGCCGACCCAGATGAATTGCGACCGCGACAGTGACGGCAAGGTGGTGGCGACGGTGCGGCGGATGGGGGTTCCGCTCGGTTACGTGAAGGACCAGCGCGCGACCCGGCGCGGAAGACGGACCGGGTGACAGCCTCCGCGGGATGTCTCGCGGGAACGTGCTGCGGCGATCCATCGGCTTGTGCTAAGAGGGACCGATGAACGCCAACCTCAAAGTCCGGATCGGGCATTCCACCTGTCCGCATGATTGTCCGTCCGCCTGCGCGCTGGATGTCGAAGTTCTCGATGATCGCGCGATCGGACGGGTGCGCGGATCGAAGTTGCAGAGCTATACGGCCGGCGTCGTCTGCGCCAAGGTCGGGCGATATGCGGAGCGGATCCATCATCCGGATCGCCTGAAGCATCCGCTGCGCCGGATCGGCGCCAAGGGCGAGGGGCGTTTCGCGCGCATTTCGTGGGACGAGGCGCTGGACGAGATCGCCGACCGCTTCAACGCCGCGGAACGCGCGTTCGGCGCCGAGTCGGTATGGCCTTACTATTATGCCGGCACGATGGGGCTGGTGATGCGGGACGGCATCAATCGCCTGGCGCACGTCAAGAAATATTCCCGCTTCTACAGCACGATCTGCGCGACCATCGCCTGGGCCGGCTTCGCCGCCGGCACCGGCAAGGTGATGGGCGTCGATCCGCGCGAAATGGCGAAGTCCGATCTGGTGGTGATCTGGGGCACCAATCCGGTCTCCACCCAGGTCAACGTCATGACGCACGCCACCCGCGCCCGCAAGGAGCGCGGCGCGCGGATCGCGGCGATCGACGTCTACGATAACGAGACCATGAAGCAGGCGGATATCAGGATCATCCTGCGTCCGGGTACCGATGGCGCGTTCGCCTGCGGCGTCATGCATGTGCTGTTCCGCGACGGCTTCGCCGATCGCGCCTATCTTTCCAAATACACCGATTGCCCCGATGAACTGGAAGCGCATCTGCAGACGCGCACGCCGGAATGGGCGTCGGCGATCTGCGGCGTGCCGGTGGCCGAGATCGAGGCTTTCGCCCACGCGGTCGGCCAGACCCGCCGCACCTTCTTCCGGCTCGGCTACGGCTTCACCCGCAGCCGCAACGGTGCGACGCAGATGCACGCCGCGCTCAGCATCCCGGCGGTGACCGGCGCGTGGCAATACGAAGGCGGCGGCGCCTTCTTCAACAACGGCTCGATCTGGCAATTCGACAAGACGCTGATCGAGGGCCTCGACGCGGTCGATCCCGCGACGCGGCGGCTGGATCAATCGAAGATCGGCCGCATCCTCACCGGCGATGCGGACGCCCTGAAGGGCGGCGGCCCGGTCAAGGCGATGCTGATCCAGAACACCAATCCGGTGACGGTGGCGCCGGAGCAGGCCTTGGTGCGGCAAGGTTTTGCGCGCGACGACCTGTTCGTCGCGGTGCATGAGCAGTTCATGACCGAGACGGCGCGGATGGCCGATATCGTGCTGCCGGCGACCATGTTCCTGGAGCACGACGATCTCTATTACGGCGGCGGTCACCAGCATATTTCGGTCGGCGCCAGGCTGATCGCTCCGCCGGAGGAATGCCGCTCCAACCACGAGGTGCTGCAGGGCATCGCGCAGCGGGTCGGCGCCAGCCATCCGGCCTTCGACATGACCGCGCGTGAATTGATTGACGCGACATTGCGCGCCAGCGGGCAGGGCGGCATCGATGGCCTGCTCGACGACATGTGGCGCGACCTGCAACCGGACTTCCGCGCCTCGCACTATCTCGACGGCTTCGGACATGCCGACGGCAAGTTTCACTTCAAGGTCGACTGGCCGAACGTGCCGGTGCCGATCAACGACCGGATGGGCGCGTGGGACCGGATGCCGTCGCTGCCGGATCATTGGGCGGTGATCGAGGAGGCCGACGCCGAACATCCGTTCCGGCTCGCCACCAGCCCGTCGCGGAGCTTTCTCAACACCACCTTCAACGAGACGCCGTCGTCGAAGGCGCGTGAGGGTGCGCCGTCGGTGATGATCCACCCCGACGACGCGGCGCGGCTCTCGGTCGCCGATGGCGACCTCGTCACGCTTGGCAATATGCGCGGCGAGACCACGCTGACGGCGCGGCTGTTCGCCGGCGTGCGCCGCGGCGTGCTGATCGCGGAATCGGTGCATCCCAACCATGCCCATGTCGGCAATCGCGGCATCAACATGCTGACCGGCGCGGAAGCGGTGGCGCCGTTCGGCGGTGCGGCCTTCCACGACAACAAGGTGTGGCTGCGCAGGGCTGCCATCGCATAAAGGGCCGCCATCGCATAGGCGGGCCTGGCCGCGGGCGTGCGCGATTGCGCCGCATCGCGCCGGCGCGCTACAGTTTCCGGCGACGCCGTCAGCAAGGGTTGTCATGTCGCCGAATGATGCGCTCCACATCGCCGTGCTCGCCGGTGACGGAATCGGGCCCGAGGTCATGGCCCCCGCGGTCGAGGTGCTGCGCCGGATCGAGGCGGCGTCGCGCCTGAATTTCCGTTTCACGGAAGCGCCGGCGGGCGCCAATCACTATCGTGAAACGGGTGTCGCGATGCCGGAATCGACGATCCGGCTCTGCGACGAGGCCGACGCCGTGCTGCTCGGTGCCTGCGGCCTGCCGCATATCCGCTATCCGGACAATACCGAGATCGCGCCGCAGATCGAATTGCGGATGCTGTTCGATCTCTATGCCGGGGTGCGCCCGGCGCGGCTCGTTCCCGGCGTGCCAAGTCCGATCGTCGGCGCGGCCGAGCACGGCATCGACCTGGTGCTGATCCGCGAATCCACTGAAGGGCTGTTCGCCTCGATGGGCAAGGGCGTGGTCACCGACGATGACGCGCGGGAGACATTGGTCATCACCCGCAGGACCTCCGAGCGCCTGTTCGATTTTGCCTTCCGCCTGGCGCGACGACGCAAGGCGCAAGGCCGTCGCGGCGCCCTGGCCTGCGTCGACAAGGCCAATGTCTTCAAGGCGTTCGCCTTCTTCCGCGGGATGTTCGATGCCACGGCCACGCGCTATCCGGATGTCGAGGCGTCGCGCGTCTATGTCGATGCCTGCGCCGCGACGCTGGTGCGGCGGCCGTGGGAGTTCGACGTCCTGGTCACCGAGAACATGTTCGGGGACATCCTGTCCGACCTGACTGCCGGGCTTGTCGGCGGCCTCGGCATGGCGCCGTCGGCCGATATCGGCGACCGGCACGCGGTGTTCCAGCCCTGCCACGGCACCGCGCCCGACATCGCCGGACAGGGCAGGGCCAATCCGATCGCGACGATTCTGTCGGCCGCGCTGATGCTGGACTGGCTGGCGGACAAGCACGATCTCGACGCCGCCGCCGCGGCGGCGCGCCGCATCGAGGCCGCGGTTGACAAAGCCTGTGCGCGTGGCATCAAGCCGATGGAGTTTGGCGGGCATGACGGCACGGCGCAGATCGCGCGCGCCGTCGTCGCCGAATTGTAATGCATGCAATGAAGAAGAACCGGGAGGACGGTACGTCATGAAGAGCTTCAAGGTCACCGATTTCAATTCGCCGCTGACCGAGGTCGACGAGCCGACGCCGCAGCCGACCGGAACCCAGGTGCTCATCAAGGTGAAGGCCGCGGGCGTCTGCCACAGCGATCTGCACATCTGGGAGGGCGGCTACGATCTCGGCCATGGCCGCAAGCCGCTGTCGCTGAAGGATCGCGGCGTCTCGCTGCCGCGCACGATGGGCCACGAGACCGTCGGCGAGGTGGTCGCGCTCGGGCCCGACGCGAAGGGCGACGTCAAGGTCGGCGACGTCTGCCTGGTCTATCCATGGCTCGGCTGCGGCAAGTGCGAACTGTGCCTTGCCGACCAGGAGAACATGTGCCTGAAACCCAACTCGCTCGGGGTCTATTGCGACGGCGGCTATGCCGACTACATGACGGTGCCGCACCCGAAATACCTGATCGACCTGAAGGGCCTCGATCCGGTGACCGCCGCGCCCTATGCGTGCTCGGGCGTCACCACCTACAGCGCGCTGAAAAAGCTCGAGGCGTATCTCGACCATCCGATCGTCATCTTCGGCGCCGGCGGCCTCGGGCTGATGGCGCTGTCGCTGCTCAAGGCGATGGGCGGCAAGGGCGCGGTGGTGGTCGATATCGATGCGCGCAAGCGTGAGGCGGCGGTCGCGGCCGGCGCGCTCGGCGCGGTCGATGGCGCCGCGCCCGACGCGCTGGAGCAGATCGCGGCAAAGGCCGGCGGGCCGGTGTTCGGTGCGATCGATCTGGTCGGCAACGCGCAGACGGCGCAGCTTGGCTTCGATTGCCTCACCAAGGGCGGCAAGCTGGTGATGGTCGGTCTGTTCGGTGGCGGCGCAACCTGGGCGCTGCCGCTGATCGCGATCAAGGCGATCACGATCCAGGGCAGCTATGTCGGCAACCTGAACGAGACCAAGGAACTGCTCGATCTGGTGCGGACCAGGAAGATCGCCCCGATCCCGGTGATATCGATGCCGCTCACCAAGGCCGACGAGGCGCTGAACGACCTCAAGAGCGGCAAGCTGGTCGGCCGCGCGGTGCTGACGCCCTGACGTTCAATGATCGTGCTGGAGCCCCGGCCTCCTCATGGCCGGGCACAGCCGTTCCTTTGCCCGGTCATGCCCGCGCCGGCGGGCATCCAGTCCATATCAGCGATCCTGGAGCCATTTCCGTTCCGATAGAATCGGAACGGGGCTCTATGTCCTTATTTTAACGCGTTTTCTTTACGCGAACCGGACCCCACTTCGCTCGAAAACGCTTTGGTGACAACAGGCTCATCCTCGGGGCCTGTCATCGGGCCGCGCTTGGCGCGGCTCATCGGCGGATGACGACGGCATTCCGAATGAAGCCGCGTCGGCTGTTCAGCGGAAGAACATTTCCTGATTGCGGCGGTCCAGCTCTTCGCCGTAGATGCGGAGCGTATGGGTCTCGCTGACGGTGCCGATGGCGGTGCGGTCGTCGGCATTGTCGACCACCACCAGCACGTCGGCTTCGGTCGTCTCGAAGGCGGACATGATCTCGCGGATCGACATTTGCGGCTGCAGGAATTCGTCCTTCTGCCGCACCAGTTCCGAGATCGAACGATCGCCGGCCAGTTCGGTCGCGTGCAGCTCCGAAAGCAGCACGATGCCGGCATAGCGTCCGCTCGGATCGCGCAGCACGATCTGTTTCATGCGCCCGGGCGGATAGAGCTTCTGCACTTCCGCGATCGACATCTGGCCGGGCACGGTTTCGAAATCGGAGCGCATCAGGGCGGCGGCGTTGAACTGCCGGATCCAGCCGACATCCTGCGGGCCGCGGATGACCTCGCCGCGAAGGTGGAAGCGCCAGGTGGCGAAGCTGTAGCCGAACAGTTCGCGCACGATCAGCGCGGTGACCGACGCCGCCACGATCGCGCCGACGGTCAGCGAGAATTCGCCGGTGATCTCCAGTGCCAGGCAGATCATGGCGAACGGCGCGCCGAGGACGCCGGTGCCGAGCGCCGCCATCGCCGCGATGGCGGCGGTGCCGGGCTGTAGCGCCACATTGGGGAAAACGTTTCCGGCGACGGTGCCGTACAGCATCCCGATCAGCGCGCCGAGCATCAGGGAGGCGAAGAACAGGCCGCCGCGGAAGCCGGACCCGAGCGAGACCGACGACGCCAGCGCCTTGAGGAGGATGGTGGTGGTGAGCAGGAGCCAGGTCGGCTGGGCGATCAGCAGCAGTTGCATCGCGCCGTGGCCGGCGCCGAGCACCGTCGGCGTCAGGAGCGCCATGCCGCCGAGCAGCGCGCCGCCGACCACCGGCCGCAACGCGCCCCGGAACCAGCGCAGCGGCTGGAATGCGCGCTCGAATGTCGCGATCATCAACATCAGCGTGATGCTGGCGAGGGCGCAGATCACCCCGATCAGCACCGTCTGGCCGATCATCTCCGCCGAAACCGGGGTCGGGTATCCGGCGATCTGCAGGAACGCCTGCTGGTTCAGGTGGCGCGCGACCAGCCACGCCGCCACCGCGCTGCCGACCACCGGCACAAGGTTGGCGGCGGTGTAGGCGCCGAGCACGACCTCGAACGCATAGAAGGAGCCGGCCAGCGGCGCGTTGAAGGCCGCGCTGATCGCGCCTGCCGCGCCGCAGGCCACCAGCAGCCGCATGTCGCTGCGGCGGGCGGCGAGCGTGCGGCCGAAGTAGGAACTGAAGGCGGCGCAGATCTGCGTATAGCCGGCCTCGAGTCCGACCGATCCGCCGGCGCCGTTGGACATCAGCGTCTGGATCGAGATCAGCAGGCTGCCGCGCATCGAGACCCGGCCGCCCAGCAGCGCGTTGGCCTCGATCGCGTCGGCCATCTGCCCCTTCAGTCGGTTGCCGACGATCCATGCCAGCAGCGACAGCAGCGCGCCGCCGCACATCGGCACGAACAGCGTCCGCTCCCAGGAGATCGTGCCGGTGGCGCTGAGGTGGACGTCGAACGGAATGTTGAACAGCAGCGAATGGATGAATTCGCTTATGCCGGAGATGATCGCGACCAGCAATCCGCTCAGCGCGCCGATCACGATCGCCACAAGCACGACGCCGGAGTCGCGGTTGCGGACGTAGTTGCGCAAGGCGGCCGGCAGCATGCCGCCGGTCGCGGGCGCCTTGGGGGCAAGGCGTTGCTTCTCGGTATGAGTCATGATGAACCCGGCCGCAAACGGGTGAATGATTCGGCCAACGATAGCCGAAGTTCGTTAGCAAATTCGAATGTCGGGGAAGCCGGCAGGCCGCGGGTCCGTGCTTAGCGCAGGACCCGCGGGCGAACCAATGCCGATTCCGTGAACGCGGTCCGTGCCGGAGCACGGCCGACCATGCCGGCGAGGGGGCGCCGCTCTCAGAGATTGCTGTCGGTGATCGCGGAATAGACCAGCGCGCGCAATTCGCGCCGCACCGGATAGGCGCTCGACGGCAACACCTGTGTCATGAAGATCGCGATCAGGTCTTCCGCCGGATCGATCCAGAATGACGTCGTGGCCGCGCCGCCCCAGGCATATTCGCCGGGGCTGCCGGGAATCAGCGTCAGCGCCGGGTTCATCGTCACCGAGAAGCCGAGGCCGAAGCCGACGCCCGCAAACGTCGCCTCGCTGAACAGCGAACGGGAGATCTGCGTCAGGTCCTGATTGCCGGGCAGGTGATTGGTGGTCATCAGTGCCAGCGTCTTGGGGCCGATCAGCCGCACGCCGCCGAGTTCGCCGCGATTCAGCAGTGCGCGGCAGAAGGTAAGATAGTCGGCCGCCGTCGAGCACAGCCCGCCGCCGCCGGAGAGGAACGAGGGCGGCGTCAGGAACGAACTGGTGGTCGGGTCGTCCTGGAGCGTCAGGCTGCCCTTGGCGCCGGGCGAATGGAACGAGGCCATGCCGCCGGGGGTGGCGTTGTAGCAGGCGGCGAAGCGGTGGGCCTTGTCGGCCGGAACGTGAAAGCCGGTATCGTTCATCCCCAGGGGATCGAAGATGCGCTCCTGCAGGAACTGGTCGAACGGCTTGCCGGAAATCTTCTCGATCAGGTAGCCGAGGACGTCGGTGGAGACCGAGTAGTTCCACGCCTCGCCCGGCGAGAACTCCAGCGGGATTTGGGCGAGATTGTCGATCATCGACTGCAGCGTGCCGGCCTTTTCGACCTCGCCGATCTTCTTCTCGCGGTAGGCGGCATCGACATTGCTGCGCTGCTGGAAGCCGTAGGTGAGGCCCGAGGTGTGGCGGAGCAGGTCGACGATCTGCATCGGCCGCGCGACGGGGCGGGTCATGAACAGCGGCGGCATGCCGGCCACGAACACGCGCAGGTCCCGCCATTCCGGAATGTATTTGTGGACCGGCTCGTCGAGCGCGACATGGCCTTCCTCGACCAGCATCATGAAGGCGACCGAGGTGATCGGCTTGGTCATCGAATAGATGCGGAAGATGGTGTCCTCCTTCATCGGCACCTTGCGCTCGACATCGGCATAGCCCTGCACCGCGCGATGCGCGATGGCCCCGCGCCGATAGATCAGGGTCTGCGTGCCGGGAAACCGGCCGCTGTCGAGATAGCGGCGCTTGAGATGGTCCTCGACGCGGCCAAGTGCGGCGCCGGACATGCCGAGACTTTCGGGGGCGGCCGAAAGGGGCGTCAGGCTGGAGGCTGACGCGGGCTTGGTCTGATCGAGCATTGATTTCCTCCTGGGACGGTCGCAGGTTCGACACGGATGGCACCTATTTCACAATGTCTGCGTACATCGGACAAGCGCCCCGTGGCGATCCCCGGTCTTCGTCCTCGTCATGCGCCCCGCAATCCCGACGCGACGTGGCGGCAATGTGCCGGCCCGCCGGCCCGATAGCGGGTTCCGGATC
>JAGRLZ010000130.1 GCA_020441545.1 Xanthobacteraceae bacterium
ACGTCGCCGAGAATTTCGACACGCTGCCGAAACCCTATCGCAGCTACCGCGCCGGCTATGTCTATCGCAACGAGAAGCCGGGGCCGGGCCGCTACCGCCAGTTCATGCAGTTCGACGCCGACACGGTGGGCTCGGCCTCGCCCGCGGCCGACGCGGAAAACTGCATGATGGCGGCGGACGCCATGGAGGCGCTCGGCATTCCGCGCGGGCAGTATGTGGTGAAGGTCAACAACCGCAAGGTGCTTGATGGAGTGATGGAAGCGATCGGCGTTACCGATGGAGCACAAAAGCTCACGGCGCTGCGTGCGATCGACAAAGCCGACAAGTTTTCAATCGATGAGGTCAGGAAGCTTCTGGGCGAGGGGCGCAAGGACGAGAGTGGAGACTTTACGAACGGAGCCGGCCTCTCAGTTGGACAGACCGATTCCATTCTTCGCTACGTAGGCACCAAGTACGCGGTGATGGGGGCTGGCGAAAATGGCAGCGGCTGGGCCGCGAGTTTTGACGAATGGCGTAAGGTCGTCGGCACCTCCCATGTAGGACAGCAAGGTGTCGAGGAGCTTGCCGAGATCGCCAGGCTCTTTTGGGCTGCCGGCTATCGCTATGATCGAATGAGTTTTGATGCGTCCATTGTTCGGGGACTCGAATATTATACCGGCCCGGTCTACGAGGCTGAATTGCTGCTCGAGACCAAGGACGAAAAAGGCCGCCCGGTGCGCTTCGGCTCGGTCGGTAGTGGTGGACGCTATGACGGCCTCGTGTCGCGCTTCCGCGGCGAGCCGGTGCCGGCGACCGGCTTCTCGATCGGCGTGTCGCGGTTGCAGGCCGCGCTTACCATGCTCGGCAAGATCGACATGCGGCCGGCGTTCGGTCCGGTGGTCGTCACGGTGTTCGACCGCGACCGCATTGCCGATTACCAGAAGATGGTCGCCGAATTGCGCAACGCGGATATCCGTGCCGAGCTTTATCTCGGCAATCCGAAGAACATGGGCAACCAGCTCAAATATGCCGACAGGCGTAACTCGCCTTGCGTCATTATCCAGGGCTCCGACGAGAAGGCGCGCGGCGAGATTCAGATCAAGGACCTGATCGAGGGCGCCAAGGCGGCGGCGGCGATCGCATCCAACGCCGAATGGCGTGAGACCCGGCCCGCGCAGTTCTCCTGCGCCGAGAACGATCTTGTCGCCAGGGTGCGCGAGGTGCTGGCGCGTCATGAGGTCAAGTGGAGTTAGTGCCGGCCGTCATTCCGGGCCTGCGCCCAGGAGGGCGCATCCCGGAAATGACAAATTTGAACGCTCCCGAAAGCGACAAGAGCGAGCAGCGAGGAAACCGAAATGCCCGAGATCACCGTGAGCATGGCCGAAGGCCGCACCGATGAGCAGAAGGCCGGCATGATGCGCGACATCACCCAGGCGCTGGTGAAGAACCTCGGCGTCGATGCCGAGGCCGTCGTGATCCAGATCAACGAGGCGCCGCTCAAGCACAAGATGAAGGGCGGCAAGACCTTCGTCGAGCGCAAGGCCGCACCGGCGAGATAGCGCGGGAACGTCGCGCCGCGGAACCGGGATCGCCGCATGCACCGCGGTTGGAACGGCCCCGGCTCTGCGGAGCGGCATTCCATGCCGCGCCGCGTCCGGGGCACGACGCGATTTTCAACATCCCGCTAGATGAACGCCGCGACGTTCTGGCGGTTCGCCATCACCGGCCGTCCGTCGGTGTTCCACACCGTCATCGTCTGGCTGCTGTAGCCGTCGGCGGCGGTGTCCGAGGTGGTCTCGACCAGCCACCAGCCGTCGCGGGTGGCGATGCGGTCGGTCAGCATGTCGACCTCCCATGTCATGGTGCTGATCGGCCCCGGCACGGTGACCGTGGTGAGAATTGCCGGCGGCGGCGCGTCCGCCAGCGCCAGCAGCGAGACCAGCGACGGCATCAGCGCCGGATCGCGATGGCGCAGCCAGATCGATGACGTCGGCTCCCTGCTGCCGCTGAACGGCAGGTTGCCGCCGGCGAGCCGGCCTTCGATATGGGCGAGGAAGCGCAGGGTCGGCGGCGCGTTCTCGAAGAACGACGGGCAGGCTTCCGGCGTATTCGGAAGCTTGCGGCTTAGCCGGTCGAAGCCGAGCTTCGAGGCGCGCGCGGCGCCGAAGCAGAACGTCGCCCGCGTCGCCAGCCCGTCGTCGCCGTGCAGGTCGACGGCGACGAACACCGTCGACTTGCCGCGGCGAAGCACCGTTGGCGTGACCCGCAAGCCGCCGGTCGCCGGGCCGATGAAGGCGAACTGCGCCGACCGCAGCGGCGGCAGGTCGGCGAGTTGGCGCAGCGTCGCCTCGAGGCAGAAGGCCCCGGCGAGCCCGCCATAGATGGTGCGGCCCTGCAGCCAGTCGTCGTTCACGGTCACGGTCCAGCTCGCGCCGTCGCGCGCCAGGCCCTGCATCAATTCACTGAATTCGGTCATTCCACGATCCTTGCCACGATCCTTGCCACGATCCTTGCCATGATTCCTGCCATGATTCCTGCCACGATCCTCGCCATCATGATCCTCGCGGCCGCCTTCGCGAGGCTGGCACCGGGCTGCGATTGAATTATCATCATCATATCTTTCATGGCGATGCAATGCTTGCCCCGTGAACCGTCAGGCATTATGCAAAGTGCATGGACGCGCGAGATATCATCAGGATCGGAATGAGCGCCGAGCGGCTGCTGACCGTGACGCCGGAGCTGACGGTGA
>JAGRLZ010000131.1 GCA_020441545.1 Xanthobacteraceae bacterium
CGATCTATCAGGCGCTGGAGAAGTGCAACGGCGATCCGGTCAAGCTGACCTGGGAGCTGTATCGCGACACGCTGATCGAGCAATGCGAGCAGGGCGTCGACTATTTCACCATCCACGCCGGCGTGCGCCTGCCCTATATCCACCTCACCGCCGACCGCGTCACCGGCATCGTCTCGCGCGGCGGCTCGATCATGGCGAAGTGGTGCCTCGCCCATCACAAGGAGAGCTTCCTCTATACCCACTTCGAGGAGATCTGCGACCTGATGCGCCAATACGACGTGTCGTTCTCGCTCGGCGACGGGTTGCGTCCCGGCTCGATCGCCGACGCCAACGACCGCGCGCAGTTCGCCGAACTGGAAACGCTCGGCGAATTGACGCAGATCGCGTGGAAGAAAGGCTGCCAGGTGATGATCGAAGGCCCCGGCCATGTGCCGATGCACAAGATCAAGATCAACATGGACAAGCAATTGAAGGAGTGCGGCGAGGCGCCGTTCTATACGCTCGGGCCTTTGACCACCGACATCGCGCCGGGCTACGACCACATCACCTCCGGCATCGGTGCGGCGATGATCGGCTGGTTCGGCTGCGCGATGCTGTGCTACGTGACGCCGAAGGAGCATCTCGGCCTGCCCAACCGCGACGATGTGAAAGTCGGCGTCATCACCTACAAGATCGCCGCCCACGCCGCCGATCTCGCCAAGGGCCATCCGGCCGCACAACTGCGCGACGACGCGCTCAGCCGCGCGCGCTTCGACTTCCGCTGGCAGGACCAGTTCAACCTCGGCCTCGATCCCGACACCGCGGTCGCCTTCCACGACGAAACGCTGCCGAAGGAAGCGCACAAGGTGGCGCATTTCTGCTCGATGTGCGGGCCGAAATTCTGCTCGATGAAGATCACGCAGGACGTGCGCGACTATGCCGCGACGCTCGGCGACAACGAGAAGGCCGCGCTCGGGCTTGCCGCCGGCATGTCGATCAAGGGCACCATCGAGGACGGCATGGCGGAGATGAGCGCGAAGTTCAAGGAAATGGGCTCGAGCGTTTATCTCGACGCGGACAAGGTGAAGGAGAGCAACAAGGCGCTGTCATAGCGCCCCGAACGTCACGGCGGCGGGCGCCTGGCGACCGCCGCCACCGAGACCTGCTATACCGATACCTGCTATGATGCGTTTCCAGGGAATGGCTGCTCCACCGGCCTGACGACGGAGGACACATGTCGAACGAAAGCACGCTCTCCCGCGCCGATCTTGACGCGCGCATCGCCATCCTGCGCGACAACATCCGCCAGCTGACCGAGCAGGCCGCGGCATTTTCCGGCGCGGCCGACGAAGACCTCAATGCCGACCGCCTCAATGAGCAGCAGGCCGAACTCGAGAAGCTGGTCCGGCAACGCGACGCGATGAAGCCGTAGTCGACTGATTCCCGCGAACCTGCCGCGATGCTGCGGCGACAAAGACACGGGATCGTTCGGAGGCTTCCATGAAACTGCTGTCTGTTCTTGCTCTCGCCGCACCGCTGCTGGCGGTCGCCTTGCCGGCTGCCGCGCAGCAAACAACGCAGCCGTCCCCGCCGCCCGGGCAACTCACCGAAAAGATCAACGCCTATGTCGGCTGCCTCAACCGGCTGTCGGCACGCGCCTACGATTCGCGCCGGCGTTATTTCTCGTGGGTGAAGAAGCGCGGCCCGACCGGCAGGGAGCGCATCATCTACGGCACCTACACCATCTATGACACCTCCGACTGCCGCAAGAAGGTGGAGGCCGCCAATGCGCTTGCGCCGCACGACGCCGCGCTCGAGGCCGCCGCATCCGCCTATGCCGACGCGGTGTCCAGGCTCGAGCCGCTGCTCAAGGAGGCGGACGACTACTACACCCAGGAGAACTACAAGGACGACAGGATGGCGAAGGGCAAGGCCCTGCATCCCAAGCTGGTCGCCGCGTGGGACGCCTTCGGGGCCGCCGACAAGAAGCTGCGCGCCGGGGTCGAGGCCATCAACGACAAACGCGCGCAGGAACGCCTTGCCGGGATCGAGAGCAAGGAAGGCCGCAAGGTGCGCTATCACGTCGAGGCTCTGATGATCCACGCCAAGCGCGTGTTGCGCGCCGAGAACGCGGACAAGCCGGACATCGCCGCCGTGACCAGGGCGCTCGGCGACTACGAGGCCGCGGTGAAGGCGATGGAGGAAGCCTCCGGCAAGGACGGCGACGTCAAGGTCGGCTCAATCTTCGTCAGCGCCGCGAAATCCTATCTCACCACGGCCAAGCAACTGATGCGCCGGATCCGGGACAAGACGCCCTACAGCGCCGGCGACCGGATGATGCTGCGCGGCGGCGGCGGCTGGATGGTGGAAGGCTCGCCGCCGCGGCTCCTGCGCGATTACAACCAGTTGGTCCAGGGCTATAATCGCGGCACCAGGATATGACGCGGACAGGCCGCGATGTGCTGAAGCCGCGCGTCCCGGCAATCCCGGCGCGCGAAGCCAGATGCGGGACGCGGAGCGTCAGCCGCCCTTTGCGGCCGCCCCGGGTTCGGCATCGGGCGGCGTCAGGTAGAAACCGGACCAGTTGTCGACCAGCATCAAGCCGTCCTCGACCGCCTTGACGCCGGCGACGCCCTCCGCCGCGACGATGGCGGCGCGCCGCGCCCGTTCGTCGATGATGATGCCGTGCAGATGCGCCACACCGTCGCGGACCGTGACGTGCAGGCCGGCCGGGCGCCAGTCGGCCTCCATCAGCGTCTTCGTCAGGCGCGCGCGGATGTCCTCATCGCTTGCCGCCGGGCCGGACACCTCGCGCGCCAGCGTCGAGACCGCCCGCAGCAGGTTGGCACGGGCGACGATGCCGACCAGCTTGCCGTCGCGCATCACCGGCAGGCGCTTCACATGATGATTCTCCATGGTGGCGACGAGATCCTGCAGCGACGTATCCTCGTTCACCGTGACCGGATCGCGCGTCATCACGTCCGCGACCGTGCGGCCATGGGCATGGACGAAATCCTCCGCATCCCGGCCGATGCCGAGAATCAGCTGCAGCCATTTCGACCGCTTTCGCGCGGTGCCGATCTCCTCGCGGCGCAGGAAATCGCCTTCCGTGACAATGCCGACCAGTCTGCCGTCGGCGATGACCGGCAGCCCGCTGATGTGATTGTCCAGCATCACCTTGGCGGCCTCGGCCACCGGCGTTTCCGGCGCAACGGTGATGACGTTCTGCGTCATGATCTGACGGGTCTGCATGAAACACTCCCTCAAGCGACATCGCATCTATGCACGATCCGGCCTAGGCGCCTTGAGCGAGCGCAAGTAACGTCGGGCCGAACCGCGGAAAGGGTGTCATCCTGCCCTGTGTCCCCGGAAGTCTCAACAGAGGGAATGCCCATTCAACAGAGGGAATGCTTATGGCGCTGCTTCAGAACCATATCGCCGTCGTCACCGGCGCGGGCTCGGGAATCGGGCGCGCCATCGCGATCGGCTTTGCCCGCGAGGGTGCCCACGTGGTCGCCCTCGATATCGACGGGGCGGCCGCCGCCGAGACCGCCGAAGGCATCCGCGCCGAACAGACCATCCGCGCCGAGGGCGGCGGCGCCGCAAGCTTCACGCTCGATGTCAGCAGGCGGGACGATTGCGACGCGATCGCGAAACGGATCGCCGACGAGATCGGCGAAGTCTCGATCCTGGTCAACAATGCCGGCATCGTTCGCCGCAACGGCATGCTCGGCGCCGACGGCGACGTGGTCAAGGACTGGGACGACATCATCGCGGTCAACCTCGATGGCGTCTTCAACGTCACGCACGCGTTCCTGCCGGCGCTGCGCGCCACCAAAGGGCGCATCATCAACATCGGCTCGATCCAGTCCTTCGTTCACGTCCGCACGCCGAGTTCGCCGGCCTATACGGCCTCCAAGCACGGCGTGCTCGGCTTCACCCGCGCGCTCGCCGCCGAACTCGGCAAGGAAGGCGTCCGGGTCAACGCCATCGGCCCGGGCTTCATCGCAACGCCGCTCAATGCAAGCACGCGTGCCAACAACCCCGAACTGGTCAAGACGTTCATGGATCATACGCCGCTGGGCCGTCCCGGCACCGCGGACGACATGGTGGGCCCGGCGGTGTTCCTCGCCTCCGACATGTCGGCCTATGTCACCGGCGCCATCATCATGGCGGACGGCGGCTATCGCGCGATCTGACGCGGACCGCGCGCCGGCTTGTTACGCGCGCGTTCCGCGCGGCCGGGTTTCGGGCATGATCGCGGCAGCGACGATCAGCCCGAGCGCCGCGATGCCGGCCATGCCGGCGAAGGCCGTGGCGCTGGTGAAGCCGTGGCTGATATAGCCCGCAATGAGCGGACTGAGCGATGCGCCAATGCCGGTCGCGGTGCCGACCACGCCTTGCGCGAAATTGAAATGGCCGGTGCCGAAGGCGATGTCCGACACGATCAGCGGCACCATCACGCCGAACACCGCCGCCGTCACGCCATCGAAGGCCTGCACCGCCACCAACCAGAACGGGTCGGTCACGAACGCGAACAGCAGGGCGCGCGCCACCAGCGCACTGAAGCCGATCAGCAGTAGCGGCTTGCGGCCCCAGCGCTGCGCCAGCCGTCCCACGGTCGGCGAGGCCAATGCGACGATGGCCTGCGGCACCACGATGCAGGCGGCGATCAGCACCGGCGCCCACTGGCTCGATTTGGTCGTCACCACCGTCGCCATCAGCGGCAGCAGCGCCGCATTGGCCATCTGCAACAGCATCACGACCGCGGCGAAGATCAGCAGCGCCGGCTGACCCAACAGCCGCAGCACGCTGCTCGAGGCGATCCTGCCGCCCGGCCGCCGCAGCGCGCCGTGCGCCCGCTCCGGGTCGATCTCCCTGTCCTTGATCCGCGACAGCGCCAGCAGCGTCGGGATCGCCAGCAGGAACGTCACGACGAAGACGGCGCGGCTCGAGATCGCCGAGCCGATCAGGCCCATCAGTCCCGCCGCCGAACCGTTGCCGAGCGAGGCAAAGCGGGCGTTCCGCCCCAGCCG
>JAGRLZ010000132.1 GCA_020441545.1 Xanthobacteraceae bacterium
CTGGCCCAAGGCGTCGAAACTCTATGCGGGGCCACAAGCCGGCGGGAGGTTCGATCTGACGGCAAAAAAGGTGAATTCCGGACATCCGGGGTCATCCCCCACCTCTTCGCATCCGCACAATCGCCTCGCCGCGCGATCCGCCGCGCCGGCGTCGCGACGAAACCAGCCAGCGCCTGTCACACCATTGCGAAACGCTATTCGATCAACCACGCGGCCTCGCCGATTGACTGCATCACCCCCGGCGACGAATATCGAAAACAGAAACGCAGCGACGATCGGGAGGAGACGCCATGGCCAACCTGCAACCGCCGGCCACGCCCCAGGACCATTTCGACAACCTGATGCAGGCGGGCCAGGCCGCGATCAAGCAGTTCGACAGCGCATTGGCTTCGGTGATCGGTGGACCGGGCGGCGACGCGAAGCCCGATGCGGCAACCGCTTTCTCCCCGGTCGGGCTGATGGTCGACATGCAGCGCGACTATTTCAGGCAGGTCTGGAAGTTCTGGAACGCGACGTTCCTGCAGGCCATCCCCGGCGCGTCGCAGCTCGAAACCGCGGCGAAAGGCGATCGGCGCTTCAAGGACAAGGCGTGGGAAGACCAGCCCTATTACGACCTGCTCAAGCAGGTCTACCTGCTGAGCTCCCGCCAGTTGCAGGACTTCGTCGAGCGCGCACAGGTCGACGACCGCACCAAGCTGAAGCTCCGCTTCTTCGCGCGCCAGTATATCGACGCCATCAGCCCGTCGAACTTTCCGGCGACCAATCCGGAAGTAATCCGGACCGCGATCGAAACCCGCTCGGCGAGCCTCGCCAACGGTATGCGTAACCTGATCGACGACTTCCAGAAGGGCCGCATCACGCGCGTCGACGAATCCGCCTTCGAGGTCGGCCGCAACCTCGCCGCCACCCCCGGCACCGTCATCTACGAAAACGACCTGATCCAGCTGATCCAGTACAAGCCGCAGACCGCCGAGGTCGAAAAGACCCCGCTGCTGATCTCGCCGCCCTGCATCAACAAGTATTATCTGCTCGATCTCGGCACCGGGAATTCCTTCGTCGAATACGCGGTCGCGCAAGGACACCAGGTTTTCCTGATCTCCTGGCGCAGCGCGGTGCCCGAGATCGGCCACCTCACATGGGACGACTATCTCGCGAAAGGACCGCTGTCCGCCCTCGATGTCGTGCTCGACGTCACCGGCGCCGAGCGGGCGCATGCCCTGGGCTTCTGCGTCGGCGGCACCATCATGAGCTGCGCCGCCGCCGTGCTCGCCGCCAGGAAGCAGGACAAGCTCGCGAGCCTGACGCTGCTCACCACCATGCTCGATTTCTCCGATCCGGGCGACATCGGCCTCCTGATCGACGAGGCGTCGGTCTCGATGCGCGAAGCCACCATCGGCCAGGGCGGCATCCTGCCCGGCAAGGATCTGGCCTTCACCTTCGGCACGCTGCGCGCCAACGACCTGATCTGGCGCTACGTGGTCGACAACTATCTGAAGGGCGCGACGCCGGACGCCTTCGACCTTTTGTATTGGGATTCCGACAGCGTCAGCCTGCCGGGGCCGATGTACTGCTGGTACACCCGCAACGCCTATGTCGAGAACAACATCAAGGAGCCCGGCAAGACGGTTCAATGCGGCGTGCCGGTCGATCTTTCGAAGATCGACGTCCCGGCCTACATCCTGGCATCGCGCGAGGATCACATCGTGCCGTGGCGCTCGGCGTTCCGCTCGAAGGATATGCTGAGCGGCAAGACCCGTTTCGTGCTGGCGGCAAGCGGGCACGTCGCCGGCGTCATCAACCCGCCGGCCCGCAACAAGCGCAGCCACTGGCTGAACGACAATGTCGACAGCGACGCCAATGGATGGCTCGAGGCTTCGCAGGAGCAGCCCGGCAGCTGGTGGCCGGACTGGGATGCCTGGATGAAGCGCCACTCGACCGGAACGATTGCCGCGCCCGCCTCACCCGGCAACGCGCGGCATCAGCCGGTGGAGCCGGCGCCCGGACGCTACGTCAAGCAGAAGTCGAACTGAGTTTCGTCCGACTGCCCCTTGCTTGACCCGTGCTACCCCCCTGCCAACCCTTGCCGCCCCTTGCGGCGGGGCGGCTACGGCGTGCCGACGCGCCGCAGCAAGCCTCCGCTCCAGTTGGACATCAGCGTCTCGCCCAGGCGCATCGCCACCATCAGCGGCGAACGTTCGGCGGCGACCTTGGCGAACCGCTGCAACGGCGTCAGCGAGATCACCGAGGGCGGCAGGCGCAGGGCTTCGTCGAATTTCGGCTGGGCCACCGGCTGCATCGTCCGCAGCGCACGCCCGACAAAGCGATGCGCCTCCCGCGCCGCCGGAAACACGCGGTCCATCATGAAGAAGCCGTGGATCTGGCCGTCGTAGCGGCGCTGGGCCACCGGAATCCCGGCCGCCCGCAACTTCACGGCATAGGCCTCGCCGTCGGTGCACAGCAGGTCGCATTCGGCGGTCACCAGCACGGCCGGCGGCAGGTCCGACAGATCCTCGTGGTGATACGGCGAGATCGCGGGATCGGTGCGGTTCTCCTCCTCGTGGCTGTGCCCCGCGAACCACTCCACGGTGTCCCACGTCAGAAGCTGCGCGACGGCGGGATCGTGATTGGCCAACTCGAGCGAGCAATCGGTGCAGGGATAGACCAGCACCTGCGCCGCCGGGCGCGGACCGCCGGAATCGCGCAGCCGCTGCGCCACCAGCGCGGTAAAGGTGCCGCCCGCGGAATCGCCGCCGATCGCGACACGCGACGGATCGCAACCGAGTGCCCGGGCATGGCGGAATGCCCACATCGTCGCCGCGTAAGCATCGTCAACGCCGTCTCCGAACTTGTGCTCGGGACACAGCCGATAATCGACCGACACCACGACCGCGCCGGACTTCTCGGCCAGCGCGCGGCAGGTCGGATCGGCGGTCTCGAGGTCGCCGAGCACGAATCCGCCGCCGTGGAACCAGACCAGCATGGTTCCCGCGCGATCCTTGATGAGCGGGGTGTAGATGCGCAGCGGGATTTCGCCCTTCGGTCCCGCGATCCGCGCCTGCTGCACCCGGGCCACCGGGCGCCAGATCGACGTGGTATCGAGCATCATCCGCAAGTCACGGCGCGCCTTGGCGACGTCGGATTCGCTGACCTTCGGCCAGCCGCTCACTTCCATCGACCGCAGCAGCAACCGTGCCCGCCAGTCCAACCGACTGGTCGGATGCGGAAGCGTCTTGTAATCGTCCGTCACCAGATCCTGCATGATGTCCTTAACTCCCCCTGCCTGTTCAATTCCTGTCAGCCCGTCGTCGCCAGGCCGCCATCCACCGGGATCACCGCGCCGCAGACGAATCCGCTGGCCTTCGATGCGAGATAGAGCGCAACCCCGGCCATGTCGCTGGGCTCGCCCCAGCGCTTCATCGGCGTATTGGCCATGATCTCGGCGGTGCCATCGCCATCGATCGCCTCCGTCATCTTCGACGGGAAATAGCCCGGCGCGATCGCATTCACCGCGATGTGGTCCCTGGCGAGATATTTCGCCATCATCCGCATCACATGCAGCACGCCGGCCTTCGAGGCGGCGTAGGAATAAGCTTCGAGATGCGAGGTGCGCATGCCCTCGATCGAACCGATATTGATGACGCGCGCATAGTCGTCCGCGGTGGCCGCCGCCTTCAGCAGCGGCAGAACCTTCTGGGTCATGAAGAAGACGGACTTCACGTTGAGGTCCATCACCTTGTCCCAACCGTTCTCCGGGAACTCGGCGAACGGCGCGCCCCAGCTCGCGCCGGCATTGTTGACGAGGATATCGAGCTTCTTCTCGCGCGCGGCGAGTTCGCCGGCCAGCCGTTCCATCTCGCTCATCTTCGAAAGGTCGGCGGGAAGCGCGATGCAGGTGCCGTATTTCGACAGTTCGTCCGCCAGGGCCGCGCAAGCCTCGGCCTTGCGCGATGAAATATAGACCTTCACCCCGTTCTCGACATAGGCGCGGGCAAACATCTCACCCAGTCCCCGGCTACCGCCGGTAATCAGTGCCGTCTTGCCGCGTACGCTGAACAGGTCTTCGATCTTCATGAAGGTTGTCCTCCCGGCGCGGCCAGCCCGTGCGCCAGCCCCCTCGCGCGCACGATAACTGCAAAAGCGCACAACGGCCAAGCCCTATTAGGCCTGCTTCCCGCGACGCAGGAGGTATCATGCGGTGGCGAGCGCAAGCCGCGCATCTTTCCACGCGACCCGGCATTTACCGCCTACGACCGCCGATAGTCGTCCTCGATGCGGATGATGTCGTCTTCGCCGAGATAGCTGCCGGTCTGCACCTCGATCAGGTCGAGCGTGATCTTGCCGGGGTTCTCCAGCCGGTGCGTGGCGCCGATCGGGATGTAGACCGACTCGTTCTCGTGCACGGTCTTCTCGACGCCATCGATCGTCACCAGCGCGGTGCCGCGCACCACCACCCAATGCTCGGAGCGGTGATGATGCTTCTGCAGCGACAGCCGCCCCCCCGCCTTTACCACGATGCGCTTGACCTGATGGCGGTCGCCGGAATCGAGCGACTGATACGATCCCCAAGGCCGGTGGACCCGCAGGTGGTCCTCGGTCACCTTCGGGGCGGCAACCTTCAGTTTCGCGACCAGGCGCTTCAAGCCGCCTGGATCGTGCTGCCGCGACACCAGCACCGCGTCCTGGGTCGACACCACCACCAGATCGTCCACGCCCTCGAGCGCGACCACCGCGCCGTCGCTGGAGACATTGCAGTTGTGTGCACTCTCGAACACGGCAGGCCCGCGCGCGGCATTGCCCTGCCCGTCCTTCTCCGACAGCTCCCACACCGCGTGCCAGGAGCCGACGTCCGACCAGCCGAACGAGACCGGGATCACCGCCGCCCTGGCGGTCTTCTCCATCACCGCATAGTCGATCGAGATCGGCGTGGCGGCCTCGAAAGCCTCGTTGTCCAGGTTCAGGAAGGCAAGGTCGCGCTCGCCCTGCGCCACGGCGCGTTCCACCGTATCCACGCTGGCCGGATCGACCTGGCGATATTCGTCGAGCAGCACATCGGCGCGGAACATGAAGTTGCCGCTGTTCCAGAGGTAGCCGTCGCGCACATAGGCGGCGGCGGTCGCGGCATCCGGCTTCTCGACGAAGCGCGCGATCGCCCGCACCTCGCCGTCGAGCGCCTCGCCCGGCGAGATGTAGCCGTATTCCGTGGCGGGGCGCTCCGGCCTGACGCCGAAGGTGACGATGCGGCCGGCACGCGCCGCGCCGAGCGAGGCCTCGCAGGCCGCAACGAAGCCTTGCGGCTCCCCGACCACGTGATCGGCGGCCAGCGCCAGCACCACGGCATCGGCATCCCGCCCCCGGGCGAACGCCGCGCCCGCGGCAAGCGCGGGCCCGGAATCCCGGCGCGCCGGCTCCAGCAGGATGTCGGCCTGCATGCCGATCTCGGCGAGCTGCTCCAGCACCATGAACCGATAGGCTGCCCCGGTCACCACGATCGGGCGGGCGAACAGCCCGGCATCGGCAACCCGCAACAGCGTGTCCTGGAAGGTCGAGCGTGCCCCGAACAGCGGGATGAACTGCTTCGGCCGCCCCTCGCGCGACAGCGGCCAAAGCCGGGTGCCCGCACCCCCGCACATCACCAAAGGAATGATTCGATCAGACATTTTTTCCTTATGGATCAAATATATGCATCACGTCACCAAGCCTCCCGGACGTCTATGGCATCGCTGCCCGAAATCAAATAAGCATGGCCACGGTCGGCGCCCGATCGCGCGTCGTGCAGATTGATGCCACAGCATCGGCGCGATTGCCAACACGGGGTTCCGGTTTTCTCAATCGATCAAGCGCAAGTTATCCATGAAGCCTGTTTTCCGCCTGATATCGCGCGCCTGGGCCGCCTCGCCGAAACGGAAGATGGCCAGCTTCGCGCTGGTCGGCCTGTGCAATACCGCAATCGACTTCGGCGTGTTCATGCTGGCGTTCCGGATCCTGGGCCTGCCGATCGTCGCGGCCAACATCGTGGCGTGGCTGGTGGCCGTCTCCGGCTCCTATGTCATGAACACGATGATTACTTTCCAGGCCGAGACCGGCCGCGTGCTTCGGCGCAAGGATTACGTCAACTTCGCGATGTCCGGCGTGCTCGGCGTGATCGCCACCACGGCCACCCTCGTCGTGCTGTCATGGCATCTGCCGGTCGCGGCCGCCAAGCTGGTGTCGATCGCCGTCGGGTTCGCGGTGAATTTCACCATGAGCAACCTGGTGGTGTTCCGCCGCCGCGTGCCGAAAACCTGAGATGCACAGGACCTGAGATCAGGACTGGGCAGCGGGCGTCCCGAGAACGCGATCGGCTTCGAGCACCGCGCCGAGGACGTGATAGAAGGACGACGCCGGCATCCACTCGATCAGCAACCGTCCGTCGCCGTCGAAATGCTCGTACCATCCGCCACGAACCGGATGGCTCAGATAAAGCCGCGACAACCGTGCAAGCGCCGCGCGGGCTTGCTCGGCCGCGCCTGCCTCTCCGCTCTCGGCCGCGCCTGCCTTGCCGCTCTCGGCCGCGACCGCCTTGCCGCCCTCGGCCTGCGCCACCCATGCGCGCACCAGTTCGGTCTGGGGCCACAGCCGTCGCGACGTCTTGGTGACACCACCCTGAACGTCGCCTTCATCGCACAGGCAGCCGGTCGCCGGATCGACATAGCGCAAAGCGGCGGCCAGCAACGCCGCCCGATGGCGCGCCGTCGGACAGCCGGTGATGCGCTCGAACCCCTTCAAGAGCCAGACCCACTCGGCCTGATGCCCGGGCTCGACCTGCACCGGCACAATGCGCGACCAGTCGTCCTCGAAATATTCGCCCAGCGCTCCGCTTTGCGGGTCGTAGAAATGCGCCATGAACAGCGCGAAGAGATCGCCGGCCCGCTGCTGGAAGGCGAGGTCGCCGGTCGCATCGAACAATGCAATCATCGCCTCGAACAGATGCATATGCGGATTCTGCCGCCGCGGCAGCGTGGCCGGCAGCCCTTCGTGGTAGCCGCCGTGCTCCGACTTCAGGTGGCCGTCGAGAAAACCGACGACCGCCTCGATCTCCGCCAGCACCTGCGGATCCGGCGCGAGCCGATACAGCGCCGCAAGCGCCAGCAGCACGAAGGCATGATCGTAGGTATCGCGCGCCGGATTCAGCATCTGCCCGGAGGGATCGAGCAGGCTGACATAGCCCGGCGCCCCGTCCGGACTCTTCGCCCTGGCCAGCATGTAGTCGAGCCCATCCAGCGCCAGCGACCGCCCTTCCGGATACCAGCCGCAGCGGGCGGCGGTGGCGAAGCAGTAGATCTGGCGGGCCTGCACCCGCAGCCGCTTCGGCGCATCCAGGATCGGCGCACCCGTGGCATCGAGCCGGTCGACGAACCCGCCGTTCCGGGCATCCCACCCCTTGCCGGCCCACAGCGGCAAGGCGTGGTGGATCATCA
>JAGRLZ010000017.1 GCA_020441545.1 Xanthobacteraceae bacterium
CGCTTCTTCACCATCCTGCCGGTGCGCGCGGCGAAGGCGGAGATGGCGCCGGACTGGCTGACGCGCTGCCTGAAATATGCGCCGCTGATCGGCATCGGCGTCGGCACGGCGTCGGCGCTGGTCTGGCTGGTCGCGGGCGGCATCTGGGGCGCGACCATCGCCGCGGTGCTTGCGGTCGCCGCGAGCATCGCGCTGACCGGCGCGCTGCACGAGGACGGCTTCGCCGATACGTTCGACGGCTTCGGCGGCGGCTGGACCGTCGAGAAGCGCCTTGCGATCATGAAGGACAGCCGGCTCGGCACCTATGGCGCGCTGGCGCTCGGGCTCGGCGTGGCGCTGCGCATCGCGGCGCTGGCGAGCCTGTCGCCATGGGCCGGTGCCGCGGTGCTGATCGCGGCGCATGCCGCCGCGCGCGCGGCGCCCGCCTTCGCGATGCTGCGGCTGTCCTACAGCGGCGATGTCGCGGCGATGAAGGTGCCGTACGCCCAGTCGCGGCCGCGGACCGACGAGTTGATGTTGATCGCGGTCATCACCGCGGTGGCGGCCGCGCCGCTGGCCGCGGTCACGGTGATCGCGATCGCGGCGGGATGGCTGTGCGGCGCGCTGGCGGCCGCGTGCCTGGCGCTGTGGGCGCGGCGGCTGCTCGGCGGCTATACCGGCGACGTGCTCGGCGGCATCGAGCAGGCCTGCGAGATCGGTTTCCTGCTCGGCGCGGCGGCGGTGCTGGGTTAGAGCAAGGCATCTGCAAGCAGGGCGCCTGCCATCCGGCGGTCGCCGCGCGGGGCCGGCGATATCAGAACCGCAGCGGCAGGTGGTAGGGCGTGCCTTCGAACGCATCCGCGCCGCGTCCGATCCGGGCGATGGCATCGACCATGCGGCCGTGCCGGCCGAGCAGGTCGTCGGCGAGCGACACCATCAGCCGGTTCGGCGTGGCGAACGGCGCGCGGCGGCGCAACTCGTCGGCGATCGTGTCCTCGCATCCGGCATTGGCGTCGCAGGCGATGATATAGGCGGCGGCGCTGGAGCGGCTGATGCCGGCCCAGCAATGCACCAGAAGCGGCCGCGCCGGATCGGCCGCGCGGGCGAAATCGAGGATCGAGGCCACCATCGGCCGGTCCGGCGCGATCAGGTCCGGCGTGATCTCGACGATGTCGTGAAAGGCCAGTTGCAGGCGGCGCTGTGGCGCCAGCGCCCGCAGGGTCTCGTCATGAAGCCAGGCGGGGGCCAGAAGCGTCAGCAGGTCGTAGGCGCCGAGCGTGGCGGCAACCTCGCGCACGTCGCGCAGCGAGGTGACATGAATGCCGGGTTGCGCCGCCGCCGTCATCGCGGTCAGCCGGCGACCACCGGCCCGCCGGCCTTCTTCCAGGCGTCGATGCCGCCTTCGAGATGCATGGTGTCGGCAAGGCCGGCTTCCTTGGCCGCCTTCACCGCCATCGCCGAGCGCTCGCCGAAGGCGCAGAAGAACACAATGCGCCGGCCGGTGGCGGCGGCCACTTCGCGCAACATGCCGCCCGGTTGCAGGTTGTCCCCGATCTCGGGATAGGGGGCATGAAGCGCGCCCTCCAGCGTGCCGTGCCGGGCCCGCTCGTCCGGCTCGCGCAGGTCGACCAGAAGCGTGTCCGGCTGGCCCAGCCGGGCGATGGCGTCGCGCGGCCGCAGCGCGCAGCCTTCCCTGGCGAGCGCATCCTGATGCAGGCCGATATGCATGTTGGCGGGGATGACCACGTCCATCAGCTTCGGGTTGGGCAGATTGAGGCTGTTCATCAGCTCGACATATTCATCGACGGAGCGCACCTGCAGGCGCGGATTGTAGCGGCGCTCCTCGCCGATGGTCGACACCGTGTCGCCCTTGTAGTCGTGCGCCGGGAACACCATGGTGTCTTCCGGCAGTTTCAGCAGCCGGTTGAAGATCGAGTCGTATTGCGCCCGTGCATCGCCGTTCTGGAAGTCGGTGCGGCCGGTGCCGCGAATCAGCAGCGTGTCGCCGGTGAAGACGCGGTCGGCCAGGCGGTAGCTGTAGGAATCGTCGGTGTGGCCCGGCGTGTACATCACGTCGAGCGCGAGCCCCTCGATCTTGATCTTGTCGCCGTCGCCGACGCGCATTGCCACCACGTCGGCCTTGCTCTGCTCGCCCATGATGGTGACGCACTGGGTGCGGTCGCGCAATTCCCCGAGCCCGGTGACATGGTCGGCGTGCAGATGGGTGTCGACCGCCTTGACCAGCCGCAGGTCGAGTTCGCGCAGCAGCTGGCAGTAGCGATCGACCTTCTCCAGCACCGGATCGATCAGCAGGGCCTCGCCGCCGGCGCGGCTCGCCAGCAAATAACTATAGGTGCCGGAAACGCTGTCGAAAAGTTGTCGGAAGATCATCATCGCCTCGCCAAGGGCTTGCTCTTATACAAGGGCTCTATGCTTTATATAAGTAAAATCTAATATAGCGGAATGCCGGCGCAAAGGCCAATCCGGTTTCCGCGGCAGCATGTCGCGACCGGGATGGCGCGGCCGGCAGGCGCCGGAACCGCTTGGCCTGGCCGAGCCTATCACGGCGATCGTGCGAAGGCCGCCGTCAGAAATCCAGTCGGTCGCGAATGGCGTCGAGCCCGGCCCGCGCGCAGGCTTCGTCCTTGTCGCCGCCGGGCGCGCCGGATACGCCGATGCCGCCGACCAGCGTGCCGCCGGTTTCGATGGCAAGGCCACCGCCGAG
>JAGRLZ010000133.1 GCA_020441545.1 Xanthobacteraceae bacterium
CAGCGGCGATGGCTTCGACGGCTGGATCAAGCAGCAGCGGCTATGGGGCGTCTATGCCAACGAGAAGGTGAACTAGGGCCATTTCCGTTCCGATTCTATCGGCACGGGGCTCCATAGCCTTGTCTTGCTTTCTCTTAATTTTAACGCGTTTTCCTGACGCGAACCGGCACCCGCTTCGCTCGAAAACGCTGCAGGGAGAGCGACGAGCATTGGCGTCGTCCCCGACTTCGCAGGAATAACGATTTTCGTGCTGGAAGTCCGTGCACCGCACGCCGGCGCTGCCCCCCGTTAAAGGGGGCGGTTGGCACGCAAAATCCTATCAGCGCTTCTTGCGCAGGCGAACCACCATGTCGACGCGGCTGATCTCGTAGCCGTCCGGCACCTCCGGCATCTTCTGCAGCACCAGGTGCGGCTCGTGGATATCCACCAGCTCGTGCGTGTTCTCGATATAGAAATGGTGATGCGCGGTAACGTTGGTGTCGAAATAGGTCTTGGTGCCGTCGACGCTGACCTGGCGCAGCAGCCCGGCATCGGTCAGCTGGTTGAGGGTGTTGTAGACGGTCGCCAGCGACACCGGAACCTTGGCGTTGGATGCTTCCTCGTAGAGCATTTCGGCGGTCAGGTGGCGGGCGCCCTTGCCGAACAGCAGCCAGCCCAGCGCCATGCGCTGGCGGGTCGGGCGCAGGCCGACCGACTGCAGCATCTCGTTGACGTCATGCCACGGGCAGCCCGTCAGCCGCGGCGGCCGGCCACGGCTGATCGCGGCGACATCCATCGCCTCGTCGTGGGCCCGGTCAATGCGAGCCGAGCCAGTATAAGCCGAGCCAGTATGAGCCGAGCCAGTATGAGCCCGGTCGGTCTGTCCATCGACATAAGCTTCGCTTTTCACGTCCACTACCCGATCACCTTCGACGCCGCACAAGATCATCCCAAATATAGGAAAATCATGATCCAGATGCAAGTTTTTCGCAACTGGACCGGGGTTGCGGTCCTGGCGACGCTTCGGTCCACGGTCGCTTTCCATGGCCGTCTTCCATGGCCGCTTTGCGCGGCCGTGGCCCCATGTTAGAGGTTGGAACCGGCGCGGGTCGCGGGCGATCCGGGACAGCCGGCGAATTCTCCGTTGAAATCAGGTTCTTGGTTGAAATCAGGTTCTTGGGCCATTCGACAAGGCTTGCATGAATCTGAATTGCGGGGTTTGCTCGCGGCCACGGGCGCGGCATGCCCACCTTAACGATGGCGGATGGTTCCCCGTCCGGCCAAGACCATTTAGAGGCTGTTTAAAGGCTGCTCAGGAAGGCAACGACGTATGCAGGACAAGCGCGGCAGTTATGAATACGAGGATCTGCTGGCATGTGGCCGCGGCGAATTGTTCGGCCCCGGCAATGCGCAGCTTCCGCTGCCGCCGATGCTGATGTTCGACCGGATCGACGAAATCACCGAGACCGGCGGCCAATACGGCAAGGGCCTGGTGCGCGCCGAACTGTCGGTCAACCCGGACCTGTGGTTCTTCGGCTGTCATTTCAAGAACGACCCCGTGATGCCGGGATGCCTCGGCCTCGACGCCATGTGGCAGATGGTCGGCTTCTTCCTCGGCTGGCTCGGCGGCGAGGGCCGCGGCCGCGCGCTCGGCCTGGGCGACTTGAAGTTCTCCGGCCAGGTGCTGCCGAACATCAGCAAGGTCGTCTATCAGATCGACATCAAGCGCGTGATGCGTTCCAAGCTGGTGCTCGGCATTGCCGACGGCTGGCTGTCGGCCGACGGCGAAACCATCTATCGCGCCAAGGATTTGAGGGTGGGTCTGTTCAAGCAGGATGCCGCGGCGTGAGCCGATACCGGCAGGGCGTATCCGGCAGGACATGCTGCCAGGTCAGGCCGGCGGGTCGGGCCAGGATGGCACGGTCATCCGGCCGATCGGGATGCGAGGTCCGTCGGATGAATCCCGGGATCACAGTGACGCCCGGGATCACAAAGGGTGACGCGGCCCACGGCTGAGGGGCGCGGTTGAAGGTCACATGCGGTCGCGATTGTGCGAACCGGCGGTTCGATTCTAACATTTGCATCCGGTTTCGCCAGACGCTATCGCAAATGGACTCTGAGGGACCACTGGCGCGGCGGGGCGATGTTTCGCTGACGGCTTCACAGCAAACGCGAGGACAGGGCGAGGGATCATGAGGCGGGTTGTCGTCAGCGGGATGGGCATCGTCTCATCCATCGGAAACAACACCCAGGAGGTACTGGCGAGTCTGTTCGAGGCGAAGCCGGGCATCACCGGATCCGAGGAATATGCCAAGCTCGGGTTCCGCTCGCAGGTGTTCGGCCGGCCGACGCTGAACCCGGCCGAGGTCGTCGACCGGCGCGCCATGCGGTTCCTCGGCGAGGGCGCGGCGTGGAACCATGTCGCGATGGAACAGGCAATCCGCGATGCGGGCCTGGAGGAAGCCGACGTCGTCAACGAGCGCACCGGCATCATCATGGGGTCGGGCGGGCCGTCGGCGCGCGCCATCGTCGATGCCGCCGACATCACCCGCACCAAGGGGCCGAAGCGCGTCGGCCCGTTCGCGGTGCCGAAGGCGATGTCCTCGACCGCATCGGCCACGCTCGCCACCTGGTTCAAGATCAAGGGCGTCAACTATTCGATCTCGTCGGCCTGCGCGACCTCGAACCACTGCATCGGCAACGCCTACGAGACCATCCAGGTCGGCAAGCAGGACATCATCTTCGCCGGCGGCTGCGAGGATCTCGACTGGACCATGTCGGTGCTGTTCGACGCCATGGGCGCGATGTCGTCGAAATTCAACGACACGCCTGCGACGGCTTCCCGCGCCTATGACGTGGGTCGCGACGGTTTCGTCATCGCCGGCGGCGCGGGCGTGCTGGTGCTGGAAGAACTCGAACATGCGAAAGCGCGCGGCGCGCGCATCTATGGCGAGATCGTCGGCTACGGCGCGACCTCGGACGGCTACGACATGGTCGCGCCCTCGGGCGAGGGCGCCGAGCGCTGCATGCGCATGGCGCTGGCCACCGTGAAGGGGCCGGTCGACTACATCAATCCGCACGCCACCTCGACGCCGGCCGGCGACCCGCCGGAGATCGGCGCGATCCGAAAAGTATTCGGCAGCGAGGACAAGTGCCCGCCGATCGCCGCCACCAAGTCGCTCACCGGCCATTCGCTCGGCGCCACCGGCGTGCAGGAGGCGATCTATTCGCTGCTGATGATGAACAACGGCTTCATCTGCGAGAGCGCCAACATCCAGGAGCTCGATCCGGCCTTCGCCGACATGCCGATCGTGCGCAGGCGCATCGACAATGCCCAGGTCGGCACCGTGCTGTCGAATTCGTTCGGCTTCGGCGGCACCAACGCGACGCTGGTGTTCAAACGGCTGGATGCGTGAACAGCATCGATGATTCCTCACTTCTGAACCCCTTGTCATGGCCGGGCATAGCCGTTCAAAGAACGGCGTCACTTCGCTCCACCTATGTCCCGGCCATCACGTCTTCAAACCCCTCCACGTCGTATAGACGTGGATGCGCGGCACAAGGCCGGGCATGACGAGAGAAGGATTTCAGATGCAAGGACTCATGCAAGGCAAGCGCGGTCTCATCATGGGGGTCGCGAACGATCACTCGATCGCATGGGGCATCGCCCGCGCGCTGCACGCCCACGGCGCCGAGCTCGCCTTCACCTATCAGGGTGACGCGCTCGGCAAGCGGGTCAGGCCGCTCGCCGAGCAGCTCGGCGCGGAACTGGTGCTGCCGTGCGACGTCGAGGACATCGAAAGCGTGGACGCCACCTTCGCCGCGCTGAAGGAAAAATGGGGCACGCTCGATTTCGTCGTCCACGCCATCGGCTTCTCCGACAAGAACGAGCTCAAGGGCCGCTATGCCGACACCACCCGCGCCAACTTCTCGCGCACCATGGTGATCTCGTGCTTCTCGTTCACGGAAGTCGCGAAACGCGCCAGCGAGATGATGCCGGACGGCGGCTCGCTGGTGACGCTGACCTTCGGCGGCGCCACCCGCGTGATGCCGAACTACAATGTCATGGGCGTGGCCAAGGCTGCGCTGGAAGCCTCGGTGCGTTACCTCGCCGCCGATTTCGGCCGGCAGGGCATTCGCGTCAACGCGATCTCGGCCGGTCCCGTGCGCACGCTCGCCGGCTCCGGCATCGGCGACGCGCGCGCGATGTTCGCGTTCCAGCAGAAGCATTCGCCGCTCGGCCGCGGCGTCACGCTGGATGAACTCGGCGGCACCGCGCTGTATTTCCTCTCCGACCTGTCCGGTGGTGTCACCGGCGAGGTGCACTTCGTCGATTCCGGCTACAACGTCATCTCGATGCCGCACCCGGACGAATTGAAGGCGGACGGCTGAGGTCGGCCGCGGCCTGCGGCATCCTGGCTGGCCCGGCGCCTGACGTGTTTCCTCGCCAGTAGCGCGCCGCGGCGCGGCGGGCTATGGTCCGCCCCGCGCAGAGCATGGGCAGAGACGGGCATGGATCGCAACGGTCAGACGACGCATTTCGGCTACAGGGACGTGGCGCTGGACGACAAGCAGGCGCTGGTCAACGACGTATTCCACAGCGTGGCGTCGCGCTACGACCTGATGAACGACCTGATGTCCGGCGGGCTGCACCGCGTCTGGAAGGACGTGATGGTCACCACGCTGAACCCGCCGCGTTCCGACGCGCCGTTCGCGCTGCTCGACGTCGCCGGCGGCACCGGCGACATCGCCTTCCGCGCGGCGAAGGCCGCGGGCGCCGGCTTCCGCGCCACCGTCTGCGACATCAACGGCGACATGCTGGAAGTCGGCCGCGACCGCGCCGAAAAGCACCACCTCGACGACCGGGTGTCGTTCGTCGAGGGCAATGCCGAGGCGCTGGCGTTGCCGGATCGCGCCTTCGACGCCTACACCATCGCCTTCGGCATCCGCAACGTGCCGCGCATCGACCGGGCCTTGCGCGAGGCGTATCGCGTGCTGCGGCCGGGCAGCCGCTTCCTGTGCCTGGAGTTTTCCAGCGTCGACATGCCGGGGCTCGACCGGCTCTATGACCTGTTCTCGTTCCGGGTGATCCCGCAACTCGGCCGCGCGGTCACAGGCGATGCCGAATCCTATCGCTATCTCGTCGAATCGATCCGCAGGTTTCCGAAGCCGGCCGCCTTCGCTGGAATGATCCGCGACGCCGGCTTCGCGCGCGTCGACTGGCAGGTGCTGTCCGGCGGCATCGTGGCGTTGCATTCGGGCTGGCGTCTGTGATTTCCGCGCTGAGCCATGTCGCGCGGCTGACGCGTGCCGCCTACGTCTTCGCGCGCGAAGGCGTGTTCGGCGTGGTCGACCCATTGCTGGTGCCGCCGCCGGGCCAGCTTCTGCTGCGCGCCGCCCGCCTGATCGAGCGGCGCGGCGCGAAATCCGGCCCGCGGCTGTCGCGGGCGCTGACGCGGCTGGGGCCGGCATACCTGAAGCTCGGCCAGTTCCTGGCGACGCGGCCGGACGTGGTCGGCGTCGCGCTGGCGCGCGATCTCGAAAGCCTCCAGGACCGCCTGCCGCCGTTCCCGCAAAGCGAGGCGGAGGCGGTGGTGGCGGCGTCGCTGGAGCGTCCGGTGGCCAAGGCGTTCGCGACGTTCGGGCCCGCGGTCGCCGCCGCCTCGATCGCGCAGGTGCATCGCGCGGAGACCGAGACCGCCGGCGAGCGCCGCCGGGTCGCGGTCAAGGTGCTGCGGCCGAATGTCGGCGCGCGCTTCCGCCGCGATCTCGCCGATTTCTTCTTCGTTGCCGACAATGCGGAGAGATATTCCGCCGAGGCGCGGCGGCTGCGGCTGGTCGAGATCATCAACACCATGTCGCGCTCGGTCGCGATGGAGATGGACCTGCGGCTGGAGGCGGCGGCGCTGTCGGAGATGGCCGAGAACACCCGCGACGATCCGGACTTCCGGGTGCCGACGGTGGACTGGGACCGCACCACCAACAACGTGCTGACGATGGAGTGGATCGACGGCATCGCGCTGAACGATCATGCGCGGCTGGCCGAATCCCGGGTCGACATGGCCGATCTCGGCCGCAAGGTGATCCAGAGCTTCCTGCGCCACGCGCTGCGCGACGGCTTCTTTCATGCCGACATGCATCCCGGCAACCTGTTCCTTGACGATTCGGGGCGGCTGGTCGCGGTGGACTTCGGCATCATGGGCCGGCTGGGGCTGAAGGAGCGGCGCTTCCTCGCCGAAATCCTGCTCGGCTTCATCACCCGCGATTATCGCCGTGTCGCGGAAGTTCATTTCGAGGCCGGCTATGTGCCGCCGCATCACTCGGTGGAGAATTTCGCGCAAGCCATCCGCGCCATCGGCGAGCCGATCCACAACCGCACCGCCGAGGAGATCTCGATGGCGCGGCTGCTGTCGCTGCTGCTCGAGGTCACCGGCCTGTTCGACATGCAGACGCGGCCCGAATTGATCCTGCTGCAGAAGACCATGGTGGTGGTCGAGGGTGTGGCGCGCAGCTTCGATTCGAAGCTCGACATCTGGACCGTGGCCGATCCCGTGGTGCGGGAATGGATCGAGCGTAATCTTGGCCCCGTCGGCCGCATCCAGGGCGCGATGGCCGGCGCCGGCGAGCTCGGCAAGGCGGCGGCGGCGCTGCCGGCGCTTGCCTCGCGCGCGGTGCGGGTGCTGGAGCAGTTCGAGATCATGGTCCGCGACGGCATGGTGCTGGCGCCGGACACCATCGCCGCGATCGCCCGCGCCCGCGCCCGGCAGAACCGCTGGCGCACCGTGGCGCTGTGGGTGATCGCGATCACCTTCCTTGGCATCCTGTGGGCGGTGCGCTGAAGCATGCCCCCGAAAAGGGGAGCCGGCTTTTAGGATCATGCCCGGGCATGAGAATTGATTGCAATGATATCATTCGGGCGATACCGTTGCGGCGATGGTGAGGGCGAGGAACGGGCATGGCCAGCCTGACGATCCGCAAGCTGGACGAGGCGATCAAGGCCGCGCTGCGGGTGCGTGCGGCGCAGCATGGGCGCTCGGTGGAAGACGAGGTGCGCGGCATCCTGCGCGAGGCGGCCGCGGCGCCGGTGGCCTTGGGCCCGGCGAATATTTCGTCCGGACATAATTCATCCGGGAAAACAGAAGCCGAATCGCAGGTTACGCTGATTATTGGCGGCGGGATCGCGGCCTATAAGTCGCTCGATCTGATTCGCCGGCTCAAGGAGCGGGGCTTTGTTGTGCGCTGCGTCCTGACCAATGCCGCGCAGCAATTCGTCACGCCGCTGGCCGCCAGCGCGCTCGCCAACACCCGCGCCTATACCGGCCTGTTCGACCCGGCGAGCGAATTCGACGTCGGCCATATCCGGCTGGCGCGCGATTGCGATCTCATTGTGGTGGCGCCGGCGACCGCCGATCTGATGGCAAAGATGGCAGGCGGCCATGCCGATGACCTCGCCACCGCGATCCTGCTGGCCACCGACCGGCCGGTACTGCTGGCACCGGCGATGAACCCGCTGATGTGGAGCAACGCCGCGACCCGGCGCAATGTCGCGCAGCTGGTGCGCGACGGGGTGACGCTGGTCGGTCCCGATGCCGGCGAAATGGCGGAGGCCGGCGAATCCGGCGTCGGCCGCATGGCGGAGCCGGTGGAGATCGCCGAGGCCGTCTTGGGGATGCTGCGCCCGGCCGGGCCAAGGCCGCTGGCGGGCCGGCGCGTCCTGATCACCGCGGGGCCGACCCATGAGCCGATCGATCCGGTGCGCTATATCGCCAACCGTTCGTCCGGCAAGCAGGGTTTCGCCATCGCCGCCGCGGCGCGGGCGGCCGGGGCCGAGGTGGTGCTGGTGTCGGGGCCGGTCGGGCTGCCCGATCCGCCGGGCGTTGCCGTCAAGCGGGTCGAGAGCGCGCGCGAGATGCTGGCCGCGGTCGAGGCGGCGCTGCCGGCGGATGTGGCGATCTTCGCCGCCGCGGTCGCCGACTGGCGCGTCGCCAGCGAGGGCGACCAGAAGATCAAGAAGGCCGCCGGCGCCCTGCCCAGGCTGGAACTGGTGGAGAATCCGGACATCCTCGCCACCGTCGCCCGGCTCGCCGATGCCCGGCCGCCGCTGGTGATCGGTTTCGCCGCCGAGACCGAGCATCTCATCGACCACGCCAGGGCGAAGCTCGCGCGCAAGCGCTGCGACTGGATCGTCGCCAACGACGTGTCGCCGGCCGGCGGCGTGATGGGCGGCGACCGCAACACCGTGCATGTGATCCGGAAAGACGGCGACGAGGTCCGTGTCGACTCGTGGCCGGCGATGGCCAAGGACGAGGTCGCCACCGCGCTGGTGGCGCGCATCGCCGAGGCCGTCCATGCGAGGCAGGGGACATGACAGGACGCATCACATCGGTCGCCGTGGAATTCCGCCAGTTGCCCCATGGCGAGGGCCTGCCGCCGCCGGCCTATCAGACGCCCGAGGCCGCCGGCATGGACCTGCTGGCGGCGGTCGCGGACGACGCGCCCATGGTGCTGCATCCGGGCGATGTCGCCATGGTGCCGACCGGCCTCGTCATCGCGCTGCCGGCGCATCATGAGGCGCAGGTGCGGCCGCGCTCCGGGCTCGCCGCCAAATCCGGCGTCACCGTGCTGAACGCGCCGGGCACCATCGACGCCGACTATCGCGGCGAGATCAAGGTGCTGCTCGTCAATCACGGCCGTGCGCCGTTCACGGTGCGGCGCGGCGAGCGCATCGCGCAGATGGTGATCGCGCCCGTGGTGCGCGCCGAACTGGTGCGGGCCGCCGGCGAACTCTCCGCCACCGCGCGCGGCGGCGGCGGCTTCGGCTCCACCGGCCGCTGACGCCGCCCACGGGTTCCGTACCGCCCGCGGCATTTTTCTCCGTTGCATCGCCCGTTCACGGTCTGGACTCTGGTCGCGCGAGTCCGGTTGAGGGATATTGGCTGTGATTCGCGCACGGCCCGGCTTCGCCGCGCGCGGAACGCGCGGGTTTGCCGCAGCGGGTCTTCTCGACCCCGCTGCGCACGGCCTTGATGCGGTTCATGACTCGATTTTTGGGGCGAATATGTCAGGCGTGATCTCGGCGATGCGTCGGACCCTGCTGTCATGCACATCCTTGATGCGCGATGGCCTCGCCGCTGTTGCCCTGGTCGCGACCGCGGCTCCGGCCGCCGCGAACGGACTGTCCGGCACGCTGATCGCCGATCTCGATCAGCGCGGCATGGCGGCGATGTCGTTCGCTCTCGGCATTCTCGGCTTCTCGGTGGTGTCGGCCGTGCTCCTGATGCGCACCCGCCTGCGCGCGGCGCACAGCGAGGCGGGACTGAAGACCAGGATCCAGGGTCTGCAGGCCGAGGTCGATCGCTACCGCGCGCTGCTGTTCGTCGAGCCCCAGGTGCTGATCGCGTGGCCGGCCGGCAGCGACCGTCCGCAGATCAGCGGCGATGTCTCGCTGCTGATGGCCGATGCGCGGCACCAGCCGCAGCGCGTGCTCGCCTTCGGCACCTGGCTGCCGCCGGAGCCGGCGCTGCGGATGGATCATGCGGTCGATGCGTTGCGCCAGGCCGGCGAGGGCTTCCTGCTTCATCTCACCACCGCGACCGGACGCGCCATCGAGGCGATGGGCCGCGCGGCCGGCGGCCAGGCCATCGTGCGGATCCGTGAATTGAGCGGGCTGCGCCGCGACCTCGCCGAGATGACCGTGCGCTACAACGAACTGGCCGCCGAAACCCAGACGCTGCGCGGCTTCGCCGCCGCCGCGCCGTGGCCGATGTGGGCGCGCGACGCCAAGGGCCGGCTGGCTTACGCCAATGCCGCCTATGCGCGCGCCGCCGATGCCGACAACACCACCGACGCCATCAGCCGCAACCTCGAACTGCTCGACAGCGGCGATCGCGAGCGCATGGCGACCGCCTTGCAGAAGGCGGCGCTGTTCGACGCGCGGCTGCCGGTCGTGATCGGCGGCGAGCGGCGCATGTTCGATGTCCATGCCCTGAAGGTCGGCGACGGCAGCGCCGGCATCGCCATCGATGCCAGCGAGGCGGCCTCGCTGCGTGCCGCCGTGCAGCGCATGAGCGAGGCCCATCGTCGCACGCTGGATCAACTGTCGTCGGGCGTCGCGGTGTTCGACGCCGAGCGGCGACTCGCCTTCTACAACGACTCCTATCGCCGGCTGTGGGATCTCGACCGCGCCTTCCTCGACGGCGGGCCGGACGATTCCGGCATCCTCGACCGGCTGCGCGCGACCCGCAAGATTCCGGAGCAGCCGGACTTCCGGGCCTGGAAGGCGCGGCTGCACGAAGCCTATCGCGCCGTCGAGCCCGCCAAGGACGTGTGGTACCTGCCGGACGGTCGCGCCGTCAGCATCGTCACCACGCCCAATCTCGAGGGTGGCGTTACCTATCTGTTCGACGACGTGACCGAAAGCCTCGACCTCGCCCGCCGCTTCGACGGCCTGATCCGGGTGCAGCGCGAGACCCTGGACAGCCTCGGCGAGGCGGTCGCCGTGTTCGGCAGCAACGGCCGGGCGCAGCTGTTCAATCCCGCCTTCGCGCGGATGTGGAATCTCGCCGCCGAGGCGCTGGAAGGCGAGCCGCATATCGAGGCGGTGGCGCGCTGGTGCAAGCCGCTGTTCGACGACGAGGCGACCTGGCGGGCGCTGCACAGCGCCATCACCGGCATCGAGAACCGGGCGCTGCTGACGCTGAAGATCGAGCGCCGCGACGGCAGCGTGCTGAACTGCACCGCGATGCCGCTGCCCGACGGCGCCACCATGCTGACGTTCCAGGACATCACCGATACCGAGAACGTCGAGCGGGCGCTGCGCGAGCGCAACGAGGCGCTGGAGGCGGCTGACCGGATGAAGGCGGACTTCCTCCACCACGTCTCCTACGAACTGCGCTCGCCGCTGACCACCATCATCGGCTTCGCGCACCTGCTCGGCGATTCCTCGACCGGGCCGCTGCTGCCGAAGCAGGCCGAGTATCTCGACTATATCACCTCGTCGACCGACGCGCTGCTGGCGATCATCAACAACATCCTCGACCTCGCCACCATCGATGCCGGCGCAATGATGCTCAATCTCGGCCCGGTCGACATCCGCAAGACCATCGAGGCGGCGGCGGAAGGGATCCAGGATCGCCTCGCCCGCGACCGTATCGCGCTGCGGATCGACGTGCCCGCGCAGATCGGATCGTTCACCGGCGACGAACGCCGCGTGGTGCAGGTGCTCTACAATCTGCTTGCCAACGCGGTCGGCTTCTCGCCGCACGACGCCGCCATCACCGTCAGCGCCCGTCGCACCGACTACAGCGTGGTGTTCGCGGTCACCGACAGCGGGCCCGGCATTCCGGCCGAGGTCAAGGACAAGGTGTTCGACTGGTTCGAAAGCCACGCCAACGGCTCGCGGCATCGCGGCGCCGGGCTCGGGCTGTCGCTGGTGCGCTCCTTCGTCGAACTGCACGGCGGCAAGGTGCGGGTCGATTCGGTGGTCGGCAGGGGCACCACGGTGACCTGCGAGTTTCCCGCCGAGCAGGCGGCGCATCGCAACGCGGCCGAATGACGGCGCCGGCCACATTCTCCGTCGCGCTCGCCAACGAGACGGCGACGGCGAACCTGATGGCCGATCTTGCGATGCTGATCGGTCCCGGCGACGTCGTCACGCTGTCGGGTGACCTCGGGGCTGGCAAGACCTTCGCCGCGCGCGCGCTGATCCGCTATTTCGCCGGCGACGACGACCTCGAGGTGCCGAGCCCGACCTTCACGCTGGCGCAGGGCTACGAGCTGCCGCCGTTTCCGCTGCTGCATGCCGATCTCTACCGCATCGATGATGCGTCCGAGCTGGAGGAGATCGGGCTGTCGCCGATGCCGGAGGGCGCGGTGGTCCTGATCGAATGGCCGGAGCGCGCCCCCGACGCGATGCCCGCCGACCGCATCGACATCGCCTTCAGCCACCGGCCCGCGCTCGGCGCCTCGGCGCGGGCGGCGGAGATCACCGGCTACGGCACGGGCGCGGCGCAGGTGGCGCGGCTCGCGGCGCTGCGGCGCTTCCTCGAATACGCCGATTACGACACCGCGCGGCGCCGGCGCATGGCGGGCGATGCCTCGACGCGGTCCTATGCGCGGCTCGTTCGCGGCGACGAACGCGCCGTGATCCTGATGAACGCCCCGCGGCGGCCCGACGGCCGGGCGATCTATCACGGCAAGTCCTACAGCGCGGCGGTGCATCTGGCGGAGGATGTCCGCCCCTTCGTCGCGGTGGCCGGGGGCCTGCGGGCGCAAGGCTTCTCGGCGCCTGCGATCCATCACGCCGATCTCGATCATGGGTTCCTGATCCTGGAGGATCTCGGCACCGCGAGCTTCCTGAAGGGCGATCCGCCGCAGCCCGATCCGGAGCGTTATCGCCTTGCTACCGACATGCTGGCGGTGCTGCATCGCAAGGCCCTGCCCGAAACGCTGCCGCTCACCGGGGAGCTGGCCTACCGGATTCCGGTGTTCGACACCGAGGCGATGCTGGTCGAGATCGGGTTGATGCTGGAATGGTACCTGCCGGACCGCGGCGTCGATCCCGGCGATGCGCAGCGCGCCGACTTCCTCGCGATGTGGCGCGAACTGCTGGCTGAACCGAATGCCGGGGCCGGCACCTCGGACAGGACCTGGGTGCTGCGCGACTTCCATTCGCCGAACCTGATCTGGCTCGACGATCGCGCCGGCACCGACAAGGTCGGGCTGATCGATTTCCAGGACGCGGTGCTGGGCCCCGCCAGCTACGATCTCGTCTCGCTGTTGCAGGACGCCCGCATCGACGTGCCGGAAGACCTCGAAATCGCGCTGCTCACCCGCTACATCATGGCGCGGCGCGGCGCTGACGCGAATTTCGATCCGTCGGCCTTCGCCGAACTCTATGCCATCATGTCGGCGCAGCGGAACACGCGGCTGCTCGGCACCTTCGCCCGGCTCAACCGGCGCGACCGCAAGCCGCACTATCTCAGGCACCAGCCGCGGATCTGGACCTATCTGAACCGCTCTCTGGCGCATCCGGCGCTGGCCTTGCTGCGCGAATGGTATCGGCTGCACGTGCCGCCGCCGGCCGGCTTAACCGCTCGTTAACCCGGTGTTAGCCGGTGGTCGTTTAACTGTTCGGTTCGACGAGGATTCACGGGACGGAACAGCGGCCATGAGTGCGGAGCAGCGGCGCAGCGGCGAACGGGTCGTTTTCGAGCGCGGGTTCGGCGCGCAGATGATGGGCATCGACGGCACCTGGCGGCGCCCCTGCATGATGGAGGATGTCTCGGAGACCGGCGCCAAGCTCACCGTCGAAGGCTCGATCGAAGGACTCAACCTCAAGGAATTCTTCCTGCTGCTGTCGTCCACCGGCCTCGCCTACCGGCGCTGCGAGCTGGCCTGGGTCAATGGCGACCAGATCGGCGTCAATTTCCTCAAGGCCGCCGACCGCAAGAAGAAAGCCGCGCGCGGCGGCAGCGACCAGATGGTCGAGGTCTGAGCCGCGGAACCGGCTGCGCCGTGGTGTGCGATGTCGCATCCCCGTCACATGCGGCACTTATGGCTGGCGCATCCGGCGACGCGGCATGATAGACTCGCGCCGCGATTCCCGCCGTCGAAACAATCCGGAAACGTGATCCGCATGTCGGTCCATCCCAGCAAAGCCATGGTCCTCGCCGCCGGTCTCGGCACGCGCATGCGTCCCCTGACCGACCGGATGCCGAAGCCGATGGTTCCGGTCGCCGGCAAGCCGCTGCTCGACCATGTGCTCGACAAGCTGGCGGATGCCGGCGTGGGCGAGGCGGTGGTCAACGTGCACTACCTGCCGGACCAGATCATCGACCATGTGACGGGCCGCGCGTCTCCCCGCATCACCATTTCCGACGAGCGCGACGCCGTGCTCGGCACCGGCGGCGGCGTGGTGAAGGCGCTGCCGCTGCTCGGCGATGCGCCGTTCTTCCATCTCAATGCCGATACGCTGTGGATCGACGGCGCGCAGCCGAATCTCGCGCGGCTCGCCGCCGCTTTCGATCCGGCGCGGATGGATATCCTTCTGCTGATGGCGCCGACCGCCGGCAGCATCGGCTATGGCGGCAGCGGCGACTACGCCATGCAGCCCGACGGCACGCTGCGCCGGCGCAAGGAGCACGAGGTGGTGCCGTTCGTCTATGCCGGCGTCGCCATCCTGTCGCCCGCGATCTTCGCCGGCAGCCCGCAAGGCGAATTCGCGCTGACGAAACTGTTCGACCGCGCCGGCGAGCAGGGCCGCCTGCGCGGCCTGCGCCTCGACGGGCTGTGGATGCATGTCGGCACGCCCGATGCGGTCGCCGCCGCCGACAAGGCGTTCCTCGCCAGCGCGGCGTGAGCATCTGCGCTGACCCCGCCGACGATCCTGATAATCGCACCGACACCTCGAACCCATCCTGATGTAACCTGACCTCCGAATCGGGTTGCTCATGCGCGTCTTCAACATTCCCGCCTCGGCGCCGTTCCTGCGCACGCTCGCCATCGCGCTGGTGGACGGCGACCTGGTGCCCGGCTTCTCGGCGCGCCACGATCCGGGACGGCTGGCGGACGCCACGCTGTACCTGCCGACGCGGCGCGCCGGGCGCATGGCGCGCGAGGTGTTCCTCGACGTGCTGGCGCGCGACGCGGCGATCCTGCCGCGCATCGTCACGCTGGGCGACATCGACGAGGACGAGGGTGCCTTCGCCGAATCCGACCTGCGCGACAGCTTCGAGATCGCGCCGGCGCTCGACGACCTCACCCGGCGGCTGACCCTGTCGCGACTGGTTGCTGCCTGGGCCCGGCAACTCCGCCCCGAAAGCCCGCTCGAGGCGCCGCTGATCGCCGGCGGCCCGGCGGCGACACTGGCGCTGGCGACCGACCTCGCCCGGCTGATGGACGACATGGCGACGCGCGGCGTCGACTGGGCGGCGCTCGACGGCCTGGTGCCGGACGCGCTCGACCGATACTGGCAGCTCTCGCTCGACTTCCTCAGGATCGCGCGCGAAGCCTGGCCCGCGCATCTCGCCGGGCTCGGCTGCATCGAGGCGGCGACGCGGCGCGATCTGCTGATCGCGGCCGAGGCGGCGCGGCTGGCCAGACACGCAAGCGGTCCGGTGGTCGCGGCGGGGTCGACCGGCTCGATGCCGGCGACGGCGAAATTTCTGGAAGCGATCGCGCGGCTGCCGAACGGCGCCGTGGTGCTGCCGGGCCTCGACACCGATCTCGATGAAGCGGCGTGGGACAGCATCGGCGGCACCCGCGCGGGAGATAGCCGGGCCGGCGCGCCGTCGTCCAATCATCCGCAGTTCGCCCTCCATGGCCTGCTGGCGCGGTTCGGGATCGCGCGCGCGGACGTCAAGGCGCTCGGCGCGCCCGCCGCGCCGGGCCGCGAGCTGCTCGCCTCGGAAGCGATGCGCCCCTCCGCCGCCACCGGCGAATGGCACCGGCGCCTCGCGCAGCCCGACGTCGCGCGGCGCATCGCGGGCGCCATGCAGGGCCTCACGGTGATTGCGGCGCCGAATCCCGAGATGGAGGCGCTGGCGATCGCGGTCGCCATGCGCGAGGCGCGCGCGCACAAGCTTTCCGCCGCGCTGGTGACGCCGGATCGCGCGCTGGCGCGGCGGGTGATGGCGGCGCTCGACCGCTGGCAGCTCGACTACGACGATTCCGGCGGCGATGCGCTGCCCGATACGTCCGCCGGCATCTTCGCGCGGCTGGTGGCGCGCGCGGCTTGCGAGGGCTGCGAGCCGGCGACGCTGCTGGCGCTGCTCAAGCATCCGCTGCTGCGGCTCGGCGCGGCGGAAGGCGCGTGGGGCGGGGCGATCGCGACGCTCGAACTGGCGCTGCTGCGCGGGCCGCGGCCGCCGCCGGGCAGCGCCGGCCTCGCCCGCGATTTCACGATCTTCCGCGACGAACTGGCGAAGCTGCGACGCCAGGAGGACTCGATGATCCACGCGCTGGAGCCGCGCGCGCAGATCGAGGCGTCGCAACTCGTCGCCGTCGAATCGCTGATCGCGGCACTGCAGGCCGCGCTCGCGCCGCTCGAAGCGATGACGCGGGCGCCGGCTACCGACTTCAAGGTGCTCGCGAAGCGCCACCGCGAAGCTGTCGTCGCATTCGCACGCGACGACGCCGGCGCGCTTGCCGGGTTCGACGGCGCCGCGGGCAACGCGCTGGCGCGCGCCTTCGACGACCTGTTCCTGAACGATCCGGAGGACGGCGTCGCGCGTTGCGGCCTCGACGTGGGGCTTGCGGACTATCCGGACGTGTTCGAGACCGCGTTCGCGGATCGCATCGTCCGCAAGCCGCTGGCGTCGAACGCGCAGTTGCGCATCTACGGCCTGCTCGAGGCGCGGCTGACCGGGAGCGACCGCGTCATTCTCGGCGGGCTGGTCGAGAGCGTCTGGCCGCCGGCGCCGCGGACCGATCCGTGGCTGAGCCGGCCGATGCGCCACGATCTCGGGCTCGACCTGCCGGAGCGGCGCATCGGGCTGTCGGCGCACGACTTCACCCAGGCGCTCGGCGCGCGCGAGGTGATCCTCAGCCACGCCGCCAAGGCGGGCGGCGCGCCGGCGGTGCCCTCGCGTTTCCTGCATCGGCTCGAGGCGGTGGCGGGCGAAAGCGCGTGGCAGGCGGCGGTCGCGGCCGGCGACACCTATCTGCGCTATGCCGGGGCGCTCGATGCGCCCGACGCCGTGACGCCGGTGGCGCAGCCCGCGCCGAAGCCCGCCCGCGCGCTGCGGCCGCTCAGGCTCTCGGTCACCGAGATCGAGCACTGGCTGCGCGATCCCTATACGATCTATGCCAGGCACATCCTCAAGCTGCCGCCGCTCGACGCGGTCGACACGCCGCTTGGCGCCGCCGACCGCGGCTCGGCGATCCATGCGGCGCTCGGCGACTTCAGCATCAGGTACGCCGAGGCGCTGCCGGACGATACCGCGGGCGCGCTGCGCGAGATCGGTGAACGGCATTTCGCGCCGCTCGGCGAGCACGCGGAGGCCCGCGCGCTGTGGTGGCCGCGCTTCCTGCGCATCGCGCAGTGGTTCGCGACCTGGGAGGCGGCGCGGCGCCTCGACGTCCGCCGTATCGATGCCGAGATCCGTGGTGAGATGCCGATACTTCTTGACGGCGACCGCGCGTTCGTCCTCTCGGCGCGCGCCGACCGCATCGAGCACCGCAGCGACAACACCTTCGCGCTGGTCGACTACAAGACCGGCAACCCGCCGACCGGCAAGCAGGTGCGGCTCGGCCTGTCGCCGCAGCTCACGCTGGAGGCTGCGATCCTGCGCAGCGGCGGGTTTGGCGAGATTCCGAAGAACGCGCCGGTCAGCGAACTGACCTATGTGCGCCTCAGCGGCAACTCGCCGCCGGGCGAGGTGCGGGAGGTCGACCTGAAGGTCAACCGCGGCGACCCGCCCCAGTTGCCGGACGATGCCGCCGACGAGGCGCGCGCCAGGCTGGAAGCGCTGGTGCGCAGGTTCGACGACGAGGCCCAGGGCTATCCCTCGCTCAGCCTGTCGATGTGGTCGAACCGCTATGGTTCTTACGACGATCTCGCCCGCATCAAGGAATGGTCGGCCGGCGGCGGCAGAAACGGCGGAGACGACGCATGAGCGCGCCGCGCAGCAACATTCCGCCTGTGGTGAGCGCGGCGCAGGCGAAGGCATCGAACCCGCAAAGCTCGGCCTTCGTCGCCGCCAATGCCGGCTCCGGCAAGACCCATGTGCTGGTCAACCGTGTGATCCGGCTGCTGCTCGACGGGGTGTCGCCGGAGAAGATCCTCTGCATCACCTTCACCAAGGCCGCCGCCGCCAACATGGCGCAGCGCGTGTTCGGAAAGCTCGGGCAGTGGGTGACGATGAGCGATGCGGCGCTCGACGCCGCGATCGTCGCCACCGGCGCGCCGCAACCCGATCCCCGACGCCGGCAGCGCGCGCGCGAGCTGTTCGCCCATGCGCTGGAGACGCCGGGCGGGCTCAAGGTGCAGACCATCCACGCGCTGTGCACGCGGCTGCTGCAGCAGTTCCCGTTCGAGGCCAACGTGCCGGCGCGCTTTGCGGTGCTCGACGAGCGCGACCAGACCGCGATGATGGAGCGCGCCAATCTCGCGGTGCTGCTGGAAGCCGCGCGCGCGCCGCACAGCGCCATCGGCCGGGCGCTGGCCTTCGCGATGGCGAGCGCCGCCGACGTCACGTTCGCCGAGGTCGTGCGCGAAGCCTGCCTGAAGCGCGAGACAGTGATGGCGTGGGCCGGCGAGGACGGTGGCCTAGAGGCGACGATGGCGCGGCTCGATTCCGCGCTCGGCGTCACGGCTGATGAGTGCATCGCGGATGTCGAGCGTGAGATACTCGACGGCCCGCTGCTGCCGCGCGCGCAGTGGCTTCCGACGGCCGACCTGTTCGACGCCGGCAGCAAGACCGACCAGGATCAGGCCGCGCGGCTGAGGATCGCCGCCGGCGCCGGCGATGCCGCGCGGATCGAGGCGTATCTCGCGCTGTTTCTCACCAACGAGAACAAGCCGCGCAAATCGCTGCTGACGAAGAAGCTGGCCGAGGCGCAGCCCGGCCTCGCGCAACGGCTCTCCGACGAATGCGCCCGCGTTCTCTCGCTGCTCGAAAGACGCCGCGCCCTGGTCCAGCGCGACCGTACCCGGGCGCTGCTCACCATCGCCGCCGCCGTTTCGGAAAACTATCGCCGCGAGAAGCAGGCGCGCGGCCTGCTCGATTACGACGACCTGATCGAGAAAACACTGGCGATGCTCGCCAACGTGTCGTCCGCATGGGTGCATTTCAAGCTGGACCGCGGCGTCGATCACGTGCTGATCGACGAGGCGCAGGACACCAGCCCACGGCAATGGGACATCGTCGACCGCATCATCGCGGAATTCACCGCCGGCGCGGGCGCGCGCGACGGCGTGCGGCGCACGATCTTCGCGGTCGGCGACGAGAAGCAGTCGATCTTCTCGTTCCAGGGCGCGGCGCCGCGCGAGTTCGACGCCCGGCGGCGCGGGCTCGAGACCCGGTTCAGGCGCGCGGACCTGGCATTCGAATCGGTCTCGTTCAAGCACTCGTTCCGCTCGGGATGGACCATCCTGAACGCGGTCGACCAGGTGTTTCATGACGCCGCGATCTACAGGAGCATCCATGCGGCCGACAACGGGTATCCGATCCATGAAGCGCTGGCGGATGCCGCGCCGGGCCTGATCGACCTGTGGGAGCTGGAGCAGCCGCCGGAGCGCAGGCAGATCGAGGGCTGGGACGCGCCGTTCGATGCGGTCTCCGAGACCAGCCCCACCGTGAGGCTGGCGCGCCGGGTGCGGGCCGAGATCACATCGCTGGTCGAGAGCGGCACCATGACCGGCCATGCCGGCGACCGCAGGCCGTTGCGCTACGGCGATATCCTGGTGCTGGTGCGGCGGCGCGACAAGACCTTCGACGCGGTGATCCAGGCGCTGAAGCACGCCGACATCCCGGTCGCCGGCGCCGATCGCCTCAAGCTCACCGGGCACATCGCCATC
>JAGRLZ010000134.1 GCA_020441545.1 Xanthobacteraceae bacterium
CCCTCACCCGCCGAACAGCCGGCTGTTGTCGAGCATGTCCTTGTCGCTGCGGGTCCAGTCCTGCCACAGCTCCAGCGCGGCGAGCAGGATGAGGAGGCCGCCGAGCGTCGAATGCCAGAAGCGCAGCGCGCCGGCTTCGAAATAACCGAACATGTAAGGCGAGATCACCAGCCACAGCCCGAGCAGCAACTGGCAGGATTCTTCCCAGCGCCGCAGCACGACATATTCGAGTTCTGCGATGAAGAACACCAGCAATCCCACCAGCACCGCATTCCACGCAGCGGCGCGGCCGACCGCATGATCAGCAAGCCCATAATCAGCAAGCCATGGCGACAGCCCGATCAGGACGCCGAGCGCCATGCCGAACCAGTCTTCCCAGGTGCGGTGGGTGACGAACAAGCGTGCGAGCATCGGAGCCTCCATCGGTGGGAGGCACACGCCCACAACGAACCGCTTCCGCGGCGAGACGCTTCGATCTTCGAGACGACCGATCCGGAGTCTTCCATCGTTTCATGGAAACGGCGGAAGGCCCCTGCCTGTCGTTCGGCGCGCTGTCGTCACGCGAGCCGATATCCACGCCGCTCGAAAACCTCAGCCGCATCGGGGCGCATGTCTCTTTCTTAAGCTAGGCAGCGGCGGGCCGGACGCAAGGGCCGGGATCGCGGTTTGGCAGTGCAGCACCGGCCACGACCTGCGCCCGCTTGCGGCCGTCACAGCCGCCGCTACGATGCAAACCAGGAAACCAGGCGATGAGACATTGCATGTTGACGCGGGCCATGGTCGGTGCGTGAAATCCTGACGCAGGCGCCCCTGACACAAGCCACAAGGAACAAATGAGGATATCACGATCATGACCGACAGCGTTCGCGACAATCCGGACGAGCAGCGTTTTGAGCTCAGCGTCGAGGGCCATCTCGCCGCCGCCTATTATGAACGCGCCGGCGACGTCATCACCTTCGTCCATACGGAAGTGCCGGATGCGCTGGCCGGCCGCGGCGTCGGCTCGAAGCTGGTGAGGGGCGCGCTGGATCAGGCCCGCGGCCGCGGCCTGAAAGTGGTGGCGCAATGCCCGTTCGTCAAAGGCTATATCGAGAAGCATCCCGACTACGCCGACCTGCTCAAGGCGTGACCGCGCCGAAACGGCTGCGCCGGCCGCATTCGCCCTTCCCCACCCGTCACCCAGGATCCGTCATGTCCGACCTCGCCCTTCGCGTCCGCGACAACACCGCGATGAATCGCTACGAACTCGATGTCGACGGCGGCGTCGCCTTCGCCAATTATCGCCGCACCACGACCGCCGACATCATCACCCACACCGAAACGCCGCGCGCGCTGCGCGGCCGCGGCATCGCATCGGAACTGGTGAAAGGCGCGCTCGAACTGATCCGCGGCGATGGCCGCAAGGTGATCGCCGGCTGCAGCTTTGTCGTCGATTATATCGAACGCCATCCGGAACAGGCCGACCTCGCCGGCTGACGCCACGCATCACATATGCGGACGCTACATGCCGGCGTTGCCGGCGCGCCGGGAAAATGCGTCCCGCACGAAACGAAAAAAGGCCCGCAACGCTTGCGGGCCTTTGTCGTCACGATTGGCTTCGCGATCAGTGCTTGAGATCGTCCGGCACCTTGCCGCCATTGGCGGCGAGCTTGGCCATCACCTGCTTGTGCAGCCAGATGTTCATCGACGCGGAGTCGCTGGTATCGCCGGTATAGCCCAGCTCCTTGGCCAGTTCCTTGCGCGCCGACAGGCTGGAGTCGATGTCCAGCGCCTTCATCAGGTCGACGATCGACCGGCGCCAGTCGAGCTTCTCGCCCTTGGCGGCCACCGCCTTGTCGAGAATGGGAGCGACATCGACGGCGGGTGCGGCAGTTGCACCGCCACCGGGCGCGGCTCCCGATGCACCGCCCGCGGGGGCGGCCTCGGGCGTCGCGGCGTCGGCCTTGGTGCCGAAGATCGCGCCCATGATTTTTCCGAATATGCTCATGACATCTGCTCCCAGTGGATTTCAAAACGAGATGGAACGGTCGGACGAACGTCCGCCGGAACCACCCCGAAAGGCCGCCGACCTTAGCCGGTCACCTTCTAATTGCCAATCTGGGTCGCCGGTTCCATCCCCATGCCGCTTTGCGGCATGATGTCCGCGATATCCGACACATTCCGGTCATGAATCGGGGCGTGCGTTGCCGCGCGGCGGGAGGGGCGGCGGAAGAGCATGGGCCGGCCGCGACCCGCGGCTATCGCATTTTTGACCGGCAACCCCGGCGACAGATCGCCCGAACGGCGTTAGAATTCTCGAGCAGGTCGCGGCAGGATCAGGTCTTTGCATTCGCGTTCTGGTCGGGTCGTGATCCAATCGCGGCAACACATTGCCGTCGTTAAACGGTCGGTGTTGTCCTTGCGAAACGGGAGACAACGACCATGGCAACGTCATACATCAACAATGCCACGACGCCCCGCCGGCTCGATGCGTCGGCGTCACGGATGCCCGCCGTGCGGCGCATCGGGCTTTCCGATCTCCATAACGCGCTTCGCCTCGGCTGGGAGGATTTCAAGGCGGTGCCGAGCCACGCCATCATGCTATGTGCCATCTATCCCGTGCTCGGCCTGGTGCTGGCGCGCCTGGTGCTGGGATATTCGGTGCTGCCGCTGCTGTTTCCGCTGGCAGCCGGCTTCGCTTTGCTGGGACCATTCGCGGCCATCGGCCTGTACGAACTGAGCCGCCGCCGCGAGATGGGCGAGGAGCCGAGCGCATGGCAGGCCACCTCGGTGCTGCGCTCGCCATCGTTCGGATCGATGCTGGGTCTCGGCACCATGCTGCTGGCGCTGTTCGTGGTCTGGGTTGCGGTGGCGCAGGGGATTTACATCGCCCATTTCGGCTATGAACCCGCCGCCGACGTCCCGAACTTTGTCAACCGCATCTTCACGACGCCGCAGGGCTGGAGCCTGATCCTGGTCGGCTGCGGGGTCGGCTTCCTGTTCGCCCTCGGCGCCCTGTGCATCAGTGCGGTATCGTTCCCGATGATGCTGGATCGCCATGCCAGCATCGCCGATGCGATGCTGACGTCGATGCGGGTGGTCACGAAGAACCCGGTGACCATGGCGGCCTGGGGCCTGATCGTCGCCGGGCTGCTGGTCGTCGGATCGATCCCGTTCTTCCTCGGCCTCGCGGTGGTGGTGCCCCTGCTCGGCCATGCCACCTGGCACCTCTATCGCGAAGCGGTCGAGCCGAACCCTTATCCGCAGTCGGAAGTGTTGCCGCCGCCGCGCGAGCATCGATCCGCGGCCGATTTCCCCGCGGCGCTGTTCCCCTGGCAGCACAAGTAACGCCACCCGCGACCGGGCGTGGCGGACGAATCCGTCATGCCCGGCTTTCCTTCGAAGCCCCTTCTCACCCCGGCACGGTCCGGCGCGTGTCTGGCGCGATGTCTTTTCGCGCGCAGGATCGGGCTGCCCAGCGATCCACCCGGTCGGGGAGAAGAATCGCGCGCGGATGGAGCGGCCAATAATATGAACAATAATTCAGCCGACATCAGCTTATGTGTCATTTGCATGACGGCCTTGCGGTCGGGTTCCCGCATATTGGCGTAAAACGGCCACAGACGGAAACCACGCGAATCGCGCAATGTTTGACCGCGCGAGGTACCGAAACTCCATTCCGAATCAGATACTCCTATTAATATACTGAAACATATCGCATAATTTAGGACACAAAATATTCCAGCAAAACGTCCAGGCCGCCCCGATCAAGTCCGCCCGGTGGACTCTGAAAGATTAACGCCCTCTTCCAAAGGTATGCATTATTCGATTGGCTGCACCGCAACATTTGCTCTGTTGCGGCGCAAAGTCAGTTCTATATTCGCTCAAGACGATTTGGCTTTCCTCCAAGAGCTGAATCGTGAAGACAAGGAGATCAATACCATGTTCCTCTCGCTCATTCGCATGATCCAGGCGGATCGTGTCCCGGGGAGTGGTGTAGCTGGATTTCATAGCCATCGGTGATTTCCGGTAGGGTCGGGTTGCTTAGAGCCAACCTGAAGGACACCACCGATGACCGACGACATGATGAACCTGCGCTCA
>JAGRLZ010000135.1 GCA_020441545.1 Xanthobacteraceae bacterium
GAATTCGGCGCCATCGTGCTGCGCGCCAATCCCGACGGCTCGACGGTGCGGCTGCGCGATGTCGCCCGCATCGAGATCGGCGGCATGGGCTATCAGTTCACCACCCGCCTCAACGGCAAGCCGACCGCCGGCCTTTCGGTGCTGCTGGCGCCGACCGGCAACGCGCTCGCCACCGCCAGCGCCGTGAAGGCGAAGATGGCGGAACTGTCGAAGTTCTTCCCGGCCAACATCAAATACGAGATTCCCTACGACATCACCCCGGTGGTGAAGGCGTCGATCGAGAAGGTGCTGCATACGCTGCTCGAGGCGGTGGTGCTGGTGTTCCTGGTGATGTTCCTGTTCCTGCAGAACTTCCGCTACACCATCATCCCGACCATCGTGGTGCCTGTGGCGCTGCTCGGCACCTGCGCCACGCTGCTGCTGATGGGCTATTCCATCAACATGCTGACGATGTTCGGCATGGTGCTGGCGATCGGCATCCTGGTCGACGACGCCATCGTCGTGGTCGAGAACGTCGAGCGCATCATGGCGGAGGAAGGGCTGCCGCCGAAGGAAGCCACCCGCAAGGCGATGTCGCAGATCACCGGCGCCATCGTCGGCATCACCACGGTGCTGGCGGCGGTGTTCGTCCCGATGGCGTTCTTCCCCGGCTCGGTCGGCATCATCTATCGCCAGTTCTCGATCACCATGGTGTCGGCGATCGGCTTCTCGGCGCTGATGGCGCTGTCGCTGACGCCGGCGCTGTGCGCCACCATGCTGAAGCCGGTGAAGGCCGGCCATGGCCACGCGCGGCGTGGCCTGTTCGGCCTGTTCAACCGCGCGCTCGACCGCACCCGCGACCGCTATGCACGCACCGTGGGCTGGTCGCTGAAGCGCACCGGCCGGCTGATGGCGATCTATACGATCCTGCTGGTCGGACTCGGTTGGGCATTCGTGCGGATGCCGGCGGGCTTCCTGCCGATCGACGATCAGGGCTTCATCACCACCGACGTGCAGACGCCATCGGATTCGTCGTTCTCCCGCACCGAAGCCGCGGTGAAGGCGGTGGAATCCTATCTCGCCGGGCGCGAGGGCATCCAGGACGTCACCTTCCTCACCGGCTTCAGCTTCCTCGGCCAGGGTGTCAACACCGCGCAAGCCTTCATCACGCTGAAGGACTGGTCCACGCGCGGGCCGAGGGATTCCGCCGCCGCCATCGTCGACGACATTAACAAGACCATGGCCGGGGTGCGCGACGCCAGGATCTCGGCATTGCAGCCGCCGCCGATCGACAATCTCGGCAACTCGTCGGGCTTCAGCTTCCGCCTCCAGGATCGCGGGCAAAAGGGTTACGTCGCGCTGCGCGACGCGGCCAACAAGCTGGTCGCCGCCGCCAATGCGAGTGCGGTGCTGCAGAAGGTCTATATCGAGGGCCTGCCCGAGGCGCCGATCATCAACCTCAATATCGATCGCGAGAAGGCGAGCGCCTTCGGCATCACCTTCGAGGACATCAACAACACCATCTCGACCAATCTCGGCTCGAACTACATCAACGATTTCCCCAATCGTGGCCGCATGCAGCGGGTGATCGTGCAGGCGGACTCGCCGGACCGCATGAACCCCGAGGACATCCTCAATTACAGCGTGCGCAACAGCGCCGGGCGGGTGGTGCCGCTGTCGTCCTTCGCCACCGTGGAATGGGCGCGCGGCCCGACCCAGATCGTCGGCTTCAACTACTATCCGTCGGTGCGCATCTCGGGCGAGGCGAAGCCGGGCTTCACCTCGGGCGATGCCATCGCCGAGATGGAGCGGCTGGCGGGGCAGTTGCCGCGCGGCTTCGGCTACGACTGGACCGGCCAGTCGCTGCAGGAGAAGCTGTCCGGCTCGCAGGCGCCGTTCCTGCTGGCGCTGTCGGTGCTGGTGGTGTTCCTCTGCCTCGCAGCACTCTACGAAAGCTGGACCATTCCGCTCGCGGTGCTGCTGACCATTCCGCTCGGCCTGTTCGGCGCGGTGCTGGCCTCGACGCTGCGCGACATGCCGAACGGCGTCTATTTCACCGTCGGCCTCGTCACCATCATCGGGCTCGCGGCCAAGGACGCCATCCTCATCATCGAGTTCGCCCGCGACCTGCGGACACAGGGCAAGCCGCTGATGGAAGCCACGCTGGAAGCCTGCCGGCTGCGCTTCCGTCCCATCGTCATGACCGGCCTCGCCTTCGTCTGCGGCGTGCTGCCGATGGTGGTGGCACGCGGCGCCGGCGCGCAGAGCCAGCAGGCGCTCGGCACCGGCGTGATGGGCGGCATGATCGCGGTGGTGATCCTCGCGCTGCTGCTGGTGCCGGTGTTCTTCGTCTGGATTCAGCGGCTGTTCTCGCGCGCCGCGCGCGAGGAAAGCCGCAAGGTGCCGGCCGGGGAGGTTTACGGTCCGCCCGCCCCGGCGCAGACGGTAGCCGCGGAGTAGCATCCGCCCCGTGGTCATTCCGGGATGCGCCTTCCTCAGGCGCAGGCCCGGAATCCATATTCCCCGTCGTGGTCATGGATTCCGGGTTCGCTCGCAAAAGCCCGCACCCCGGAATGACATCCGATCGTCTGGAAATTCGTCGTCGCAGCCGGCGTCGGTCAGGCCGTCAGCGGCCGCAATATCTTCGTCAGCGAGGCATGGATGATCTCGTTGCCGCAGATGACATCGCCGCTGAGAAGCGGATCGCCGGGCGTCTGGATGTCGCTGACGACGCCGCCGGCCTCGCGGACCAGGATCATGCCGGCCGCCATGTCCCACGGCTTGAGGTTGCGCTCCCAGTAGCCGTCGAGACGGCCGGCCGCAACGAAGGCGAGATCGAGCGAGGCCGCGCCGAAGCGGCGCAGCCCCGCGACGCGCGGCTGCAATTCCGCCATCTCGCGGCGCGACAGTTCGTGGTCGCCGCGGCCGATATGCGGCAGTCCGCAGGCGATCACGCAGTCCTTCAATTCCTTGCGCGCGGCGACCCGCAGCCGCTGGTCGTTGAGGAACGCGCCCTTGCCGCGCTCGGCGATATAGAGTTCGTCGGTCGCCGGATTGTAGATCACGCCGGCCACCACGGTATCCTCGCGCTGGAGCGCGATCGAGATGGCGAATTGCGGGATGCCGTGCAGGAAGTTGGTGGTGCCGTCGAGCGGATCGACGATCCAGGTGTGGGATTTGTCCGCGCCTTCGCGACGGCCACCTTCCTCGCCGATGAAGCCGTAGCCGGGACGCGCCTTGGCCAGGTCGGCATACAGCATCTCCTCGGCGCGCCGGTCGGCGGCGCTGACGAAGTTGGCCGGCCCCTTCAGCGAGACCTGGAGATTCTCGATCTCGCCGAGGTCGCGGCTGAGGCTGCGGCCGGCGCGGCGCGCGGCCTTGACCATGACGTTGATGAGGGCGGAATGCAGCATGGCTATCTCGGCTTCCCGCTGCGGACGGCAGCGGCTGTGGATGGTGGGGTGTGGGTGCCCTGCGGTGCCGCCGCCGTCAAGGGCTTGTCGCCTTTGCGCCGGTCAGGGCGCCGACATCGAGCCATTTGGCGGCGGCGGCATCGACCTTGGCGCGATCCTCGGGGCTGAGCTGCGCCAGCGCCTCGTCCAGCATCAGGTCGCCCTTGCCGGCGGTCTTGGCGATGACATGCCATTTCAGGCCATCGATCTTGTCGACCGGCACGCTGTCGCCGAGCACCAGCACCCGCGCCAGCCGGTTCTGCGCGATCGGGTTGTTCTGGCGCGCGGCCTTGCGCAGCAGGGATATCGCGGCGGGACGGTTCCGCGTCGTGCCGGTGCCGTTGAACAGCGCGATGGCATATTCCACTTCCGCCGCGACATTGCCGGCGACCGCCGCGGCCTGCAAAAGACGCACCGACTTGGCGAGGTCCTTCTCGACGCCGTTGCCCGCCTTGTAGAAGCCCGACAGCGCGTATTGCGCATCGGCATTGCCGGCGTCGGCCGACTCCCGCAGCAGTTCGGCGGCGCGCTTGACGTCACGCGGCAGCACGTTGCCGTCGAGGTAGAGCAGCGCGAGATTGTAGGCGGCCTTCGGCTCGCCGAGCTTGGCCGAGGATGCCAGCAGCTTCGCGCCGGCGTCGCGGTCCGGCTCGCCGTTGCGCCCGCTGATGTAGAGCATCGCCAGCGCGAACATCGCCTCGCGGTCGCCCAGCGCCACCGCCCGCTTGTACCATTCGATCGCCTTGCCGTAGTCGCGCCTGATGCCCGGCGTGCTCGAATAGAGTTCGCCCAGCATGGTCATCGCGACCGGGTCGTTCTTCTCGGTGGCGCGGATTTTCGCCAGCTCCAGCGCGGTCCGATAGAAGCCGCGCTGATAGGCGCCGTAGACCACGTCGATGGCGGGGTCTTCCTTCAGCGCCTGTTCGCGCAGGTCGTCCGGCAAGGTCGTGCCGGGAAATTTCGGGGCCCCGTGCGTCGGTGCCGGCAGGGTCGCCGCTGGCTTCGATCCGACCGGCTTGGGCGCGACCGGCCTGGCCGGCGCGGCCTTGGCCTCGGGCCTTTCGGCCGGCTTTGCCGGAGCGTGCGGCTTCGGTTCGGCCGGCTTCGGCGCAATCGGTTTGGGCGCAGTCGGTTTGGACGCGGCCTTGGCGCGCGGCTCCCTGGGCGCGACGTGCCGCCGGGGCGGCCCGGATCGGCGCGGCTCCGCCTTCGGCGCCTGCTGCGGCACGATCTGCCGCGGCGCCTCGGCGGGCGGGCTCGGCGGTTGCGAGGGGATGTCGGCCGGCGGCACGAGCCGCATCTGCGCGGCGGCCGGACCGGCCAGAACGGCGCACCAGGCCAGCAGCGCCACCGGGAAAGACATCGGCCAGTGAAGGCTTGGATTTGACATTCGCTGTTCGAAACTCGTGGCCGGCGCGGCGCGGTTCACGTCCGCTGCGCCGGCTTGATCGCATCCTGCACAGCCGCGAGCGCCGCGGCCGGCCCCGCTTGATCGGCCCAAATCATGTCATCGACAAGGACAAAATCCGCGCCCGCGGCGACGAAAAGCTCCGCCTCGTCCCGGTTCGCGGCATAGCCGACACACGGCGGCTCGAACAATTCCGCCCACCATTGCAGCCGCTCGGCGACAGCTTCCACGGACGGCCGCTGGCCGCGCGCATCCGGCTCGCCGAACAGCACGTAATCGGCGCCGGCTTCGCCCGCGATCATGGCATCGTGACGGCTGGCCAGCCCGCCGACACCGACGATCCGCTCCGGCTTGAGATGCGGCAGCGCCGCCTGCATCGCCCTGATGCCGGCGAGATGCGCACCATCCGCGCCGCCGCGCGCCACCAGATCGTCGTGACCGTCGAGCAGCAGCGCCGCGCCGGCGCCCTGGACCACCGGCGCCAGCGCTTTCACGCGCGTCACCAGCGTGCGCGGATCGCTCGGCGACAGCCGTAAGAGCACCGCGGCGACGTCGGCGGCGGCCAGCGCCGCGGCGAGCACGGCCCGGACCGGCGCCGCATCGTCGATCACGGGCGTTGCAAGGTAGAGGCGCGGCACAGGGCGCGGGGGAACGGATTTTGCGGGCATCTGCGGTTTGGGGATCGATGGCGGGAATGGCGCGGGCGGATCGCGCGCGGCGGCCCGCAACGTCTCACCTCCGACGGGGCTGCGCCTGCGCCAAGACTGCGGCGCAGCGCGTCTCAATTATCGAGGAACGACCGCAGCTTCCGCGACCGCGACGGATGCTTCAGCTTGCGCAGCGCCTTGGCCTCGATCTGGCGGATACGTTCGCGGGTGACCGAGAACTGCTGGCCGACCTCCTCCAGCGTGTGGTCGGTATTCATGCCGATGCCGAAGCGCATGCGCAGCACGCGCTCCTCGCGCGGGGTGAGCGAGGCGAGCACGCGCGTCGTGGTCTCGCGCAGGTTGGACTGGATCGCGGCGTCGATCGGCAGCACCGCGTTCTTGTCCTCGATGAAATCGCCGAGATGCGAATCCTCCTCGTCGCCCACCGGCGTTTCCAGCGACAGCGGCTCCTTGGCGATCTTGAGAACCTTGCGCACCTTCTCCAGCGGCATGCCGAGCTTTTCGGCCAGTTCCTCCGGGGTCGGCTCGCGGCCGATCTCGTTGAGCATCTGGCGCGAGGTGCGCACGATCTTGTTGATGGTCTCGATCATGTGCACCGGAATGCGGATGGTGCGCGCCTGGTCGGCGATCGAACGGGTGATCGCCTGCCGGATCCACCACGTCGCATAGGTCGAGAACTTGTAGCCGCGGCGATACTCGAACTTGTCCACCGCCTTCATCAGGCCGATATTGCCTTCCTGGATCAGGTCGAGGAACTGCAGGCCGCGATTGGTGTATTTCTTGGCGATGGAGATGACGAGGCGCAGGTTGGCCTCGACCATTTCCTTCTTGGCCTGGCGCGCCTCGCGCTCGCCCTTCTGCACCGAATGCACGATCTTGCGGAATTCGCCGATCTCGAGGCCGGTGAGCGCCGCGAGCTGCTGGACCTCGCCGCGCAGCTCCTTGATCTTGTCCTTCTCGTGGGCGACGAAGTTCTTCCAGCCCTTGGCGCTGAGCTTGGAGACGCGGTTGAGCCAGCGCGGATCGAGCTCCGAGCCCTGATAGTTGCGCAGGAAATCCTCGCGCGACACGCCGTGGCTGTCGCCGAGCCGGAACAGGCGGCTCTCGAACGACACCAGCCGCTTGTTGATGTCGTAGAGCTGCTCGACCAGGCTGTCGATGCGTGCCTGGTTGAGCCGCAGCGACTTCACCTCGACGATGATCTCGTCCTTCAGCTTCTTGTACTTGCGCTCCTGATGCGGCGACAGCGAGCGCGCATGGGAGGTGCTTTCGAGCTGGTTCTGGATGTCCTGCTCCTGCAGCTTGCGGAGCTTCTTGTACTCGCTGGCGATCTTGTCGAAGATCTCGACGACCTTCGGCTTCAGCTCGGCCTCGATCGCGGCGAGCGACATCTGGTTCTCGAACTCGTCGTCGTCCATGTCGCCGTCGGCGGCGTTGTCGCCCGATTCCTTCTCCTCGCCGCCCTCGTTCGCGGCCGCGTTGCGCGCCGATGCGGGGCGGAACGGGGTCGGCGCCGGCGGCGCGGCGGGCGGCGCGTCGGCCGCCTGCGTCTCGCCCTCGCTGCCGCCTTCGCCGTTGCCCTCGGCCATCGCGCCGTTCGACTTGGCGTCGGGGCCGGCATAGGTGGCCTCGAGATCGATGATGTCGCGCAGGAAAATCTTGCCTTCGTTGAGTTCGTCGCGCCAGATGATGATGGCCTGGAAGCTCAGCGGGCTTTCGCAGAGCCCCGCGATCATCGCCTCGCGGCCGGCCTCGATGCGCTTGGCGATGGCGATCTCGCCTTCGCGCGACAGCAGTTCGACGGTGCCCATCTCGCGCAGATACATGCGCACCGGATCGTCGGTGCGTTCGCCGGGCTCGGACTTCTTGGTTTCGGTGACGGCCTTGGAGGTGACTTCGACCAGTTCGTTGTCGGTCTCGTCGTCGGCCTCTTCCTTGGCCTCTTCTTCCTCGGCTTCCTCGTCGGTCTCCGACACGTTGATGCCCATCTCCGAGAGCATCGCCATGATGTCCTCGATCTGTTCGGGCGAGGTCTGGTCCGAAGGCAGGACTTCGTTGAGCTGATCGAACGTGACGAAGCCGCGCTTCTTCGCCTGCTTGATCATCTTCTTGACGGCCGCATCGGACAGATCGAGCAACGGCGACGGCGCGTCCGCGGCGTCCTTCTCGGGCGCATCCGTCGCCTTCTCGTCCCGTTCCTTGTCCTTGACTTGCAGCGTCTTTGCCTTGGTGGCCATTCAATGCTCCTGAAACGCACTCACGCCCTGAGTGGCATCCTTGCATCCGCGCGGTGCCGGCTCCGACCGTCCCTCGACGCATGGGCTTGCGCTCATGAAGGAAACGCCGGAACCGCCACCCTGGATGCAGACGCGGAAAAGGCGGCGCCCAATTTCGCCACCCCGAATCCGCTTTGCCGATGTTCAACTCTGGCGGGACAGTGCGCCAAAGCCGTTAAGTCTCGATTAACCCTGTAAGTCCCGATTAACCTTGTTCTTGCCGCCAAACCCGTTCTTGCAGCCAAACTCATGGCTTGGCGAGTCTTTTCGCGAATCCGGCCGCCTCCCGCAATCGGGCCCGGCGCCGCCGGCAGCCGGTTCCCTCACATGCTGCGCTGGAACCTGCCGGAGGATTCGCCAAATCCCTCGATCAGCGCCTCGGTGCCGCCGGCCTCGGCGAGCCGGTCCTTCACGTCGCGCAGCCACGCATAATTGGCCTCGCTGGCGTCCTCGCCCAGGGCCAACTCGGCATCCTTCAATTCCCTAAGTAATGAGTGCCATTGCCGATGCAAGACAACAAGCTGGCGCCAGGTGGAAAGAACGTCCTCGTGCCCGGCCTCGGGCCGTGCCGCCCATACCGCGCCGGTCGTGATCGCCCGCTCAACACGTTGAATCTGCTCATCATATCCGGATTTCGCCAGCCAGTCGCGGATCCGGACGCGCTCGACCGCGGCATCGTCCGCCGGACCGTAATGGGCGAAGGCCGCGAGGGTGCCGGCACGCAGCCGATGCGCCTCCGGATGCGCCAGTTCGAGCGCCGCCACCTCCTCCAGGTGATCGTGCAGCAGCCACGGGTGATTGAGCAGGGTCTGCAGGATCAGCGCCTCGCGACGCGACATCACGCTGCGCTGGCCACGCATCAGGGGGCTGGCCGCGAGATGGGGGCTGGCGACCTGATACGGTCCGCGCCCGACGGCCCGACCCGCCGCGCCGGGCTGTGGACGGCCGCCGCCGGGGAAGCCGCCGCGCCCGGGCGGATAGCCGCCGCGCGGCGGAAAGCGGCGGGGTGATTCGCTTTGGCCCCGGCCATAGCCGGAGGCCGGCGCGAAGGCCAGGCGCAGCCGCTCGGCGAGGTCCTGCCGGTAGTAACGGCGCACCACTTCGTCACGGATGCCACCGGTGAGGTCGCCGATCCGGGCTTCCAGCGCCGCGCGCCGCTCCGGCGTCGCGAACGAGCCGCCCTCGATCTCGCGCGACCAGATCACCTCGGCAAGGCCACGGGCCGAACCGATCACCTCCTCGATTGCGCCCCGGCCGCCAATCCGCGCCAGATCGTCGGGATCCTGCCCCTCGGGCAGCATGGCGAAGCGCAGGCTCTTGCCGGGCCGCAGATGCGGCAGCGCCAGGTCGGCGGCGCGCCATGCCGCCTTCTGCCCGGCGCGGTCACCGTCGAAGCACAGGATCGGCTCGTCAGTCATCTTCCACAACAGCGCAAGCTGATCCTCGGTCAGCGCGGTGCCGAGCGGCGCCACCGCGGCCGGATAGCCCGCCCCGACCATGGCGATGACATCGACATAGCCCTCGACCACCACCACCGGCGCCCCGTCATAGGCGGCCTTGCGCGCGGTCGCGCCGTTGTAGAGATTGCCGCCCTTGTGAAACAGCGGCGTCTCCGGCGAATTGAGATATTTCGCCGGCACGTCCTTCTCCAGCGCCCGGCCGCCGAAGGCGATGACGCGGCCACGCAGGTCGGTGATCGGAAACATCACCCGGTCGCGGAAGCGATCATACGGCACCGGGATGTCCTCACCGCCGATCAGCAGCCCGCACTCCACCATGTCGTCCACCGGCACGCCCTGCGCGCCGAGATGTTCCTTCAGCGCGAAGCGCTCCGCCGGCGCATAGCCGAGACGAAACTGCAACTGCGTCTGCGGCGTGAGGCTGCGGTCGGCAAGATAGCCGCGCGCTTTCGCACCCGCACGGGACGCCAGCGTGTCGGCGAAGAACCTCGCCGCCAGCTCCATGACGTCGTGCAGCGTCTTGCGGCGCTGCTCGTGACGGGCGGCATCCGGCGTCGCGGCCGGCAGCGGCAAGCCGGCCATCGACGCGCAGCGTTCCACCGCCTCGACGAAGGAGACCCCCTCGGTTTCCATCAGGAAGTCGAAGATATTGCCGTGCCTGCCGGTGGAGAAGTCGTGATAGAACTGCTTCTGGTCGTTCACCGTGAAAGACGGCGTCTTTTCCTGCTGGAATGGCGACAGGCCCTTCCATTCCCGCCCCGCTCTCTTCAGCTTGACACGCTTGCCGACGACTTCCGAGACCGGAAGCCGCGCGCGCAGCTCTTCGAGGAATTGCGGGGTGAAACGCATCTGGGCCTTTCGTCGATCGGCCATCAATATAGGCTCGTTGCCGCCCGCGCCCAACCGCCGCCCGATTGTCCCGGATATTCACAGGCTTTATGTAGAGCCGCGCTCCCGAAACCGCCTCCGACCGAACCTTGCCATGCCCCCTGCCCCGAAATCCCTGCTGCAACTCGCCGGCGCGCCGCTCGCGCCCGGTCCGCTGAACCGATCCGTGCTGGTGCTGATCGATGCCCAGCTCGAATACGTCAACGGCAGGCTCCCGCTCGACCGCGTCGATGCCGCGATCGCCGAGGCCGCGTTCCTGCTGGCGGTGGCGCGCAAGGTCGCCATGCCGGTGTTCCATATCATGCATCACGCCCCCGCCGGCGCGGCGCTGTTCGCCGAAGACAGCCCGACGATCGAGATCGTGCCGCAGCTCGCGCCCGGGGCCGGCGAGATCGTGCTGCGCAAGCGCCTGCCCAACGCCTTCGCCGGCACCGACCTGCACGCGCTGATCCAGAGCAGCGGCCGAAGCGAGATCATCTTCGCCGGCTTCATGACGCATATGTGCGTCTCCGCCAGCGCCCGCGCCGCGCTCGACCTCGACTACCGCTCCACCGTGGTCGCCGGCGCGTGCGCGACCCGCGACCTGCCCGACCCGCTCGGCGGCGTGATTCCGGCGAGCGTGGTGCATCGCACCGCGCTGTCCGAACTGGCCGACCGCTTCGCCGTCGTGGTCAAGGACACCGCCGCGCTGATCCCGGCCGCGCAAAGACCGGCGTGAACGGAATATTTCCGCCCTCGGTCCGTCATGCACGGGCCTGATCCGGCCATGACGGAAGCAATCGCCGCGATGACCCTTCAAGACATCACGCCCCTGCTCGCCGCCGACGAACCCGCGCCGGTGATCGAGCGCCACGCCGACGGCGCGTCGCCGTTCTTTCTCACCTGCGACCACTACGGCCGGCTGATCCCGCGCGCGCTCGGCGATCTCGGCCTCGACGACAGCGAACGCCAGCGCCACATCGCCTATGACATCGGCATCGCCGGCGTTGCGGAAGCGGTGTCGGATGCGCTGGACGCGCACCTGGTGGCGCAGCGCTATTCGCGGCTGGTGATCGACTGCAACCGGCCACCGGCGGCGGCAAGCGCGATCCCGCCGGTCAGCGAGGCGACCGCGATTCCCGGCAACCAGGGCATCGCGCCGGACGCCGCCACCGAACGCCGGCGGCTGATCTTCGAGCCCTATCACCGCAGGATCGCCGATGCGCTCGCACGGCGCGCGCGCGGGAAGCACCCGACCATCCTGGTCTCGCTGCACAGCTTCACGCCGGTCTATGCCGGCGTGGCACGCCCCTGGCACATCGGCACGCTCTACAATCGCGACGCCCGGCTGCCGAAACGGCTGCTGCGCGAGTTGCGCGACGAGGCCGGACTGGTGGTCGGCGACAACCAGCCCTATGCGGTGAGCGATGCCACCGACTACACCATCCCGGTGCATGGCGAGACGCGCAGGCTGATCCATAGCGGCATCGAGATCCGCCAGGATCTCATTGCATCGGAACATGGCCAGCAGGCGTGGGCCGAACGGCTGATCCGCATCTTCCGCAAGCTCGAACCGGAATTGCGCGCGCTTGCGTGATCTTCAGCGCGCCCGCGTCAGCGCCAGCCAGACGCCGCCGCCGATCATGCACATGCCGGACAGCCGCGACACCAGCCGCGTGCGGCGCGCCGACAGCATCGCCCGCGCCCGCCCCGCCAGCAGCGCATAGATCGCGTCGGTGGCGCCGGCGATCGCCATGAAGGTGACCCCGAGCAGCGCCACCTGCGGCAGATGCGGTTTCTCCAGGTCGACGAATTGCGGAATGAAGGCGCCGAAGAAGATCAGCATCTTCGGATTGCTCAGCAGCACCACCAGCCCCTGCAGGAAGAAGCCGCCCTTCGGCGGCGGCGGCGCGTCGCCCTTCGTCACCGCGAAGCCCGGCGAGCGGACCATGCGGAGTCCGATCCAGACAAGATAAGCCGCACCGGCGAAGCGCAGCCAGTCGAACCAGTAGCCCATGGTCGCCATCATCGAGGTCAACCCGACCGCGACGATGCCGATCGAGATCGCCAGCCCGACCTGCGCGCCGGCGATGTTGACCAGCGCGGCACGGGTGCCATGGCGCAGGCCGTTGGCCACCAGCAGCGTCACGATCGGCCCCGGCACGACGGCGAGCACCAGGCAGGCGGCGACGAAGGCGAGATAAAGCTGGAGGGACATCCGGACAACCGCTTCTTCAAGTCTGTCAATCGGAAGGGATCACCGTGCCCGGGGCACGGCAGCACATCGCTGCCACCTGGCACACCATCTGCCACTCAGCCCGTCAGCGCCGCCTTCACCAGGCCGCTCGCCTTGCCGAAATCCATCTGGCCGGCATACTTTGCCTTCAGCGCGCCGATCACCTTGCCCATGTCCTTGATGCCGGCAGCATTGGTCTCGGAGATGATCGCTGTAATCGCCGCCTTCACCTCGTCCTCGGACATCTGCTTCGGCAGGTAAGCCGAGATGACCGCGATCTCCTCGCGCTCCTGCGCGGCAAGCTCGGTGCGCCCGCCCTTCTCGTAAAGCTCGACCGATTCCTGGCGCTGCTTGATCATCTTCTGCAGCAGGCTGAGCAGGTCGCCATCCGACAGCGGCGGCTTGCCCTGCCCGCGCGCCTCGATATCGGCGTTCTTGATCGCCGAATTGACCATGCGCAGCGTCGACAGCGCGCGCTCGTTCCGCGCCTTCATGGCCTCCTTGACGGCGTTGTTGATGGCGTCGCGCAGCATGGCAGTTCTCCTCTCGCGGCGCCGGACGCCGCTGCTTCGTTCCGGCCTGATGTAGTCCGGCCGCCGCCCGGCGGCAACTCAGTTCCGCAGCCAGTCGGTCAGCGCAGCAGCCGTTTCGCGCGGCTTCTCCGGCTGCGGCAGGTGTCCGCAATCGGCGAGGACGACGAGTTTCGCCCCGGCGATGCCGTCCGCTATCTCTCGCGACAGCCTGTTGGAGAGCGTGTTGTCGGTGTCGCCGGTCAGCACCAGCGTCGGGCAGCGGATTGTCGCCAGCGTCGGACGCGAGTCCGGTCGCGCGACGATCGCGGTGAGCTGGCGGACGAAGCCCTGCGGCGTCACGTCGTCGCCCATGTCGTGCACCAGCCGGCGCAGCGTCGTATCGCCCTGCCGCGACGGATGCACGAAACCGGGAAACAGATCGTCGAGCACGGCATGAAACGCACCCTGCTCGATGCGCGCGACCAAGGCGCGGCGGCGTGCCTTGGCCTCGTCGGAATCGGGGTGCGCCTGGGTGTTGATGAGCGCCAGCCTCGCCACCCGCTCCGGCGCCTGCCGCATGATCTCGAAGGCGATGTAGCCACCCATCGAATGCCCGGCCAGCGCGAAGCGCGGCGGCGCCTCGGACAGGATGCGGCGGGCGATGGCCCCCATGCTGTCGTCGCGGACGTGGTTGGCGACGGTCACGGGACCGAAGCGCCACAGCGCGTCGGCGACCGGCGCATAGATGCGCGGCGAGCCGCCAAGGCCCGGGATCAGCACCACGGGGATCGTGTCGCTCATGTCGTCTCCTGTTGCCCGACCTGCCCTGCTGCCCGGCTTGCGTTCAGGCGGCCGGCGCGATCCGCACCACCATCTTGCCGAGCGCGTTGCGCCGCGCCATGGCGGCGAAAGCGGCGTGGAAATCGGCGAAGTCGAACACCTCCACAGCCGGCGGCCGCAAGCGGCCTTCAGCGAACCAGCGCAGCAGCAGCGTCACCAGCCGGGCGTGAATCTGCGGCTCGCGGGTGCGCACCTGGGCCAGGTCGACGCCCATCAGCGACGCGCCTTTCAGAAGCGCGATGTTGAACGGCAGCGCGGGGATTTTGCCGGCGGCGAAGCCAACCACCAGGTGACGGCCGCGCCACGCCAGCGAGCGGAACGCCAGCGGCGAGATTTCGCCGCCGACGCCGTCGAAGATGACATCGACGCCGCTGCCGCCGGTCAGCTCCTTCAGGGTGTCGCGCCAGTCGGGCCGGGTGTAGTCGAGCGCGAGATCGGCGCCCTGCGTCATGGCGAAGGCACGCTTGGCTTCGGTCGAAGCGGCCGCGATCACCCTGGCCCCCATCAGCCTGCCGAGATTGACCGCGGCGGTGCCGGTGCCGCCGGCGGCGCCGAGCACCAGCAGGTGCTCGCCGGCGCGCAACTGCGCGATCTCGCTCAGGGCATAGAGCGCGGTGGTGTAGTTGGCGAGCAGGCCGGACGCCTGTTCCAGGTCGAGGCCGTCCGGCACGACATGCAGGGCGGTTTCCGGATAGACCGCGAATTCCGCCAGCGCCCCGCGCAGGCCGAGGCCCAGCACCCGCTGGCCGGGCGCGAGCCGCGCAACGCCCGCGCCGACCGCATCGACGACACCGGCGAATTCCATGCCCGGAATGAACGGCAGCGGATCCCTGGTCTGGTACAGGCCCTGGATCTTCAGCCCGTCGACGAAACCGATCGCGGCGGCGGCGACGCGGATGCGGACCTCGCCCGTGCCGGGCTCGGGCACCGCGACCTCCGCCAGCCGCTGGCTCTCCACCGGCCCGAACCGCTCCACCAGCACCGCCTGCATTGCGTCTCCATCCCCCTGACCGACAACGACATTCCGGCCCCGTCGGCCGGCAAACCCGCGCTTTCGACCGTAACGGTCCGGCCGGCCCTGTCAAACAGGACAGAAGGCGGTGCGCAATCCGGCTTCCGGCTTTGACGCGGCGGGGTCGCGGGACTATGTAGTCCCTTTATGACCCCATCAGATAACGCTCCCGCCTGGCCGGACCTCAAGCCGACCGCGCTGCTCATCCTTGCCGACGGTACGGTGTTCGAAGGCTTCGGCCTCGGCGCCGAAGGCCACGCCGTGGGCGAGGTCTGCTTCAACACCGCGATGACCGGCTATGAGGAGATCCTCACCGATCCCTCCTATGCCGGCCAGCTCATCACCTTCACCTTCCCGCATATCGGCAATGTCGGCACCAACGACGAGGATATCGAGACGGTGAACATGGCGGCGACGCCGGGCGCGCGCGGCGCGATCCTGCGTGCGGCGATCACCGACCCGTCGAACTACCGCGCCTCGCGCCATCTCGACCAGTGGCTGCGGGCGCGCGGCATCATCGGCCTGTCCGGCATCGACACCCGCGCGCTGACCGCGCTGATCCGTAGCAGGGGCATGCCCAACGCGGTGATCGCCCACGCCCGCGACGGCCGGTTCGACCTCGACGCCCTGAAGACGGAGGCGCGCGACTGGCCCGGCCTCGAAGGCATGGACCTGGTGCCGATGGTCACCTCCGGCCAGCGCTTCACCTGGGACGAGACGCCGTGGCAGTGGAACGAGGGCTTCGGCCGTCAGGACAAGCCGGAATTCAACGTCGTCGCCATCGACTACGGCATCAAGCGCAACATCCTGCGGCTGCTCGCGGGCGAAGGCTGCAAGGTGACGGTGGTGCCGGCGACGACGCCGGCCGAGGACATCCTCGCCATGAACCCGGACGGCATCTTCCTGTCCAACGGCCCCGGCGATCCGGCGGCGACCGGCGAATACGCGGTGCCGGTGATCCGCAAGGTGATCGATTCCGGCGTGCCGACCTTCGGGATCTGCCTCGGCCACCAGATGCTCGGCCTCGCGGTCGGCGGCCGGACCGTGAAGATGCATCAGGGCCACCACGGCGCCAATCATCCGGTCAAGGACATGACCACCGGCAAGGTCGAGATCACCTCGATGAACCACGGCTTCGCGGTCGACAAGACCACGCTGCCGGACAACGTCGCGCAGACCCATGTCTCGCTGTTCGACGAGTCCAATTGCGGCATCGCGCTCAAGGACAAGCCGGTGTTCTCGGTGCAGTATCACCCCGAAGCCTCGCCGGGCCCGCGCGACTCGCACTATCTGTTCAAGCGCTTCGCCGACCTGATGCGGGAGCGGAAGCGGGCGTGAAGCGGCGAAGTGCCGTGAGAGCACGCAACACGAGAACCGTCATACCCGCGAAAGCGGGTATCCAGTAATTCGTGTCTGAAATGGTTTTCACGCGCGCGCGCAGCGATTGCTGGATCGTCCGCCTTCGCGGACGATGACGTTTCGTTTCTGGTCCACGCTCACGACGATCGCCATTCCACCGGAACACGCGCATGGATGACACGACCAATCCCCCCATTCCCTTCGGCCTGACGCCGCCGGAGGTGCTGGCGTCGATGAGCGGCATCGACTTCCTGCAAAGGATGTTCGCAGGCGAGATGCCGCACGCCACCATGATGCGGCAGGTCGGGCTCGTCGGCGGCAGCGCCGAGCCCGGTTTCGTGGTGTTCCGCGCGATCCCCGGACCGCATCACTACAACCCGATCGGCAGCGTGCATGGCGGCTTCACCGCGACGCTGCTGGATTCGGCCATGGGCTGCGCGGTGCATTCGATGCTGCCGGCGGGCACGGCTTACACCACGCTCGAATTCAAGATATCGCTGGTCCGCGCGGTGACGAGCGACACCGGCGAGGTCCGCGCCGAAGGCCGCGCGCTCAATGTCGGCCGCCGCGTCGGCACCGCCGAAGGCCGGCTGCTCGACGGCAAGGGCCGCCTGCTCGCCCACGGCACCACCACCTGCCTGGTGATCCAATCCTGACACTTGCCTCCCGCTTCGGCCGCCGCTGTCGCAAATGCAGGATGAAAGACGCACCGGCAATCTACCGCCTGCCCGTTCCGCGAAAAATCCCTGGACGCCGTGGCGCCGCAGGGACTAACCCGGTTCCGGCACGCGGAACGAAAGCTCACCACCATGGACGACTGGATCGACTATTACGATTCCACGCACACGATCTATGTCAGCAAGCGGCACCGCGACGTGCATTTCGCGACCATCGCGGCCGACATCATCGGCTATGTCCCCGCCCCCGATGCGGTGGTGCTGGACTATGCCTGCGGGGAAGCGCTGTCGGCCCCGCGGGTCGCCGAAGCATGCGCGAAGCTGATCCTGGCGGAGCCCGCTCCCGGCGTGCGGGGCCGCCTGAGCGCCCGCTTCGCCGGCCATCCAAAGATCGAGGTCCGGGCCCTGGAGGATGTTCCCGGCATGGCGCCGGCCTCGGTCGATCTGGTGGTGATGAATTCGGTGGCGCAATACATGACGCCGGCCGAACTGGACCAGGCTTTTGCCACCATCCACTCGGTCCTGTCGCCCGCCGGGCGTTTCGTGCTGGGCGACATTCTCGACCCGAGGGTCGGCATGGGGCGGGACGTGGCGGCGCTGCTCGGCTTCGGCGCCCGGCACGGCTTCCTGACGGACGCCCTGATCGGGCTGGTGCGCACCGCGCTGTCGGACTATCGCGCGTTGCGCAGCAGGATCGGCCTGCAACGCTACGGCGAGGCCGACATGCTGGCCAGGCTGCACGCGGCCGGCTTCGCGGCCGAGCGCGCGCCCCGCAATATCGGCCACAACAGCGCGCGGATGACGTTCGTGGCAAGGCGCGCCGACTGACCCGGTCCCCCCGCCCGCCGCCCGATGCACGCGGCGCCGTGTCCATACCCATGCCATCGAACCGGAGACCCCCCGACCGCAAATTGCCGGTTGACCGCGGCCCCAAAGGTCTTTCACCGCCCCGAATTCTGGTCTAAACACACCCCCGCGCGCCGGGGCGACCTAGCGCTACGGTTCAAGGGACGCGCGGCTGCGCGCCCTTTTTTTATGCCGAAATTCCTGTTCGACGTGCTTCCTGTTCGACGTGCCGCCGTGAGACGAGATGCCTAAACGCACCGATATTTCGACCATCCTCATCATCGGCGCCGGGCCCATCGTCATCGGCCAGGCGTGCGAATTCGACTATTCCGGCACCCAGGCGGTGAAAGCGCTGAAGGAGGAAGGCTACCGGGTGGTCCTGGTCAATTCCAATCCGGCGACCATCATGACCGACCCGGAACTGGCCGACGCCACCTATATCGAGCCGATCACTCCGGAGATCGTCGCCAAGATCATCGAGAAGGAGCGCCATGTCATCCCCGGCGGCTTCGCGCTGTTGCCGACCATGGGCGGGCAGACCGCGCTGAACTGCGCGCTCAGCCTGCGGCGACAGGGCACGCTGGAAAAATTCGACGTCGAGATGATCGGCGCCACCGCCGACGCCATCGACAAGGCGGAAGACCGCCAGTTGTTCCGCGAGGCCATGACCCGGATCGGGCTCGAAACGCCGAAGTCACGGCTCGCCAACGCCTCGGCGCTGAAGAAGCAGTTTCGCGACAAGTATCTCGCCGAACGGGAAAAGCTGACCGGCGAGGCGCTGGCCGAATACGAACGGCAATGGGTGCTCGGCGAGAACGAGCGCCGCAAGCGCTATCAGGAAGCCGCCCTCGGCGAAGCCATGATGGCGATGTCCGAGATCGGCCTGCCGGCCATCATCCGCCCGTCCTTCACCATGGGCGGCACCGGCGGCGGCATCGCCTACAACAAGGAGGAATATCTCGACATCATCGAGCGCGGACTGGATGCCTCGCCGACCAACGAGGTGCTGATCGAGGAATCGGTGCTCGGCTGGAAGGAGTACGAGATGGAGGTCGTTCGCGACAGGAACGACAACTGCATCATCGTCTGCTCGATCGAGAACCTCGACCCGATGGGCGTGCATACCGGCGACTCGATCACGGTGGCGCCGGCGCTGACGCTGACCGACAAGGAATACCAGATCATGCGCGACGCCTCGCTGGCGGTGCTGCGCGAGATCGGCGTCGAGACCGGCGGCTCCAACGTCCAGTTCGGCGTCAATCCCGCCGACGGCCGCATGGTGGTGATCGAGATGAATCCGCGGGTGTCGCGCTCCTCGGCGCTGGCCTCGAAAGCCACCGGCTTTCCGATCGCCAAGGTCGCGGCCAAGCTCGCGGTCGGCTACACCCTGGACGAGATCGCCAACGACATCACCGGCGGCGCGACGCCGGCCTCGTTCGAGCCGACCATCGATTATGTCGTCACCAAGGTGCCGCGCTTCGCCTTCGAGAAATTCCCCGGCGCCTCCTCGACGCTGACCACCTCGATGAAGTCGGTCGGCGAGGTGATGGCGATCGGCCGCACCTTCCAGGAAAGCCTGCAGAAGGCGCTGCGCGGGCTGGAAACCGGCCTTACCGGCCTCGACGAGATCGAGATCGAGGGGCTCGGCAAGGGCGACGACAAGAACGCCATCCGCGCGGCACTCGGCACGCCGACGCCGAACCGCCTGCTGCAGGTGGCGCAGGCGATGCGGCTGGGCTGGAGCAACGAGGACATCTTCGCCTCGTGCAAGATCGATCCCTGGTTCCTCGCCGAGCTGCGCGGCATCGTCGAGATGGAAGACAGGGTGCGCGCCAGCGGCCTGCCGCAACACGCCTACGGCATGCGCAGCCTGAAGGCGATGGGCTTCTCCGACGCCCGCCTCGCGGTGCTCGCCGACAGCACCGAGGACGAGGTGAAGCGGCTGCGGCAGTCGCTCGACGTCCGCCCGGTCTACAAGCGCATCGACACCTGCGCGGCGGAGTTCGCTTCCCCCACGGCCTACATGTATTCGAGCTACGAGGCGCCGTTCGCGGGCACACCGGCCGATGAAAGCGCGCCGTCCGACCGCAAGAAGGTCGTCATCCTCGGCGGCGGCCCGAACCGCATCGGCCAGGGCATCGAGTTCGACTACTGCTGCTGCCACGCCTGCTTCGCGCTGTCCGATGCTGGCTTCGAGACCATCATGGTCAACTGCAACCCGGAAACGGTGTCGACCGACTACGACACCGCCGACCGGCTCTATTTCGAGCCGCTGACCGCCGAGGACGTGCTCGAAATCATCGACAAGGAGCGGACCAACGGCACGCTTCACGGCGTCATCGTGCAGTTCGGCGGCCAGACCCCGCTGAAGCTGGCGCGCGCGCTGGAAGCCGCCGACGTGCCGATCCTCGGCACCTCGCCCGACGCCATCGACCTCGCCGAGGACCGCGACCGCTTCAAGCGGGTGCTCGACAAGCTGCGCCTCAAGCAGCCCAGGAACGGCATCGCCTATTCGGTCGAGCAGGCACGCCTCGTTGCCGCCGACCTCGGCTATCCGCTGGTGGTCCGCCCGTCCTACGTGCTCGGCGGCCGCGCGATGCAGATCATCCGCGACGACACCCAGCTCGGCGACTACCTGCTGGAGACGCTGCCGGAACTGGTGCCGGGCGACATCAAGGCGCGCTACCCCAACGACAAGACCGGCCAGATCAACACGGTGCTGGGCAAGAACCCGCTGCTGTTCGACCGCTACCTGTCGGACGCGACCGAGGTCGATGTCGATTGCCTGAGCGACGGCAAGGACACCTTCACCGTCGGCATCATGGAGCACATCGAGGAGGCCGGCATTCACTCCGGCGATTCCGCCTGCTCGCTGCCGCCGCATTCGCTCGACGCCGCGACCATCACCGAGCTGAAGCGGCAGACCCGCGAACTCGCGCTCGGCCTCGACGTGGTCGGCCTGATGAACGTGCAATACGCCATCAAGGACGGCGACATCTACGTGCTCGAGGTCAATCCGCGCGCCTCGCGCACGGTGCCGTTCGTCGCCAAGGTGATCGGCACGCCGGTGGCGAAGATCGCCGCGCGGATCATGTCCGGCGAGCAGCTGTCGAGCTTCGGCCTGAAGCCGCGCGCGCTGCAGCATATCGGCGTCAAGGAATCGGTGTTTCCGTTCGCGCGCTTCCCCGGCGTCGACACCGTGCTCGGACCGGAGATGCGCTCGACCGGCGAGGTCATGGGCATCGACAGCAGCTTCGCGATCGCCTTCGCCAAGAGCCAGATCGGCGGCGGCACCCGCGTTCCGCGCAAGGGCACGGTGTTCGTCTCGGTGCGCGAGGAGGACAAGCTCCGGATTCTCGAGGCGGTGCGGCTGTTGTCCTCGCTCGGCTTCAAGATCATCGCGACCTCGGGCACGCAGCGGTTCCTCGCCGATCACGGAGTTCCCGCCGAGAAGATCAACAAGGTGCTGGAGGGCCGGCCGCATATCGTCGACGCCATCACCAATGGCGACGTGCAACTCGTCTTCAACACCACCGAGGGGCCGCAGGCGCTGGCCGACAGCCGCTCGCTGCGTCGGGCTGCCCTCTTGCATAAAGTGCCGTATTACACCACTCTTTCCGGCGCCGTGGCAGCCGCTCAAGGTATTCGGGCCTATCTCGGTGGCGACCTGAAGGTCCGTACGCTGCAAAGTTACTTCTCCGAAGCCTGACTTTCAGCCAGACTGGTTTCAGATTCCGAAGCTTGCATGTCGTTGCGGCATCGGATGCGAAACTCGGAATTCGAGGATCTTTGGCCGGGTTGCGTCGCGATCGAATCGTGTCGCGATCGAATCGGCAATGAATGGGCATGGCCGGCGCACACCGGCCGCATTGGTGACGATGCATTGGTGACGATGCGATGGTGACGATGCGATGGTGGCGATGCAATGGTGGCGGCGCATTGGTGGTGGCGGCGGCGGTATTGCATTCCGGGATTTGAGCCCGGAGCAGACTGGCGCCGCGGACCACCCGGCATCGCCGCCACGGGCCCGTTCCGCCCGTTCGACGGGATGACGCAAGAGGGATGGCACAAGAGGGATTCGTGCGAGCCGCAGCGGCCCGCACGGCATCAGGGGATGAGGATAAATGGTTGAAAAGGTTCCGATGACCAAGAGCGGTCACGCTGCCCTTGAAGACGAGTTGAAGCAGCGCCAGTCGGTGAACCGCCCGCGGATCATCCAGCAGATCGCGGAAGCGCGCTCGCATGGCGATCTTTCCGAAAACGCCGAGTATCACGCGGCGAAGGAGGAGCAGTCGCACAACGAGGGACGGATCGCGGAGCTGGAGGACAAGCTGGCGCGCGCCGATATCATCGACGTCAGCAAGCTGTCCGGCGACGTCGTCAAATTCGGCGCGACCGTCACCCTGATCGACGAGGACACCGAGAAGAAGGCGGTGTGGCAGATCGTCGGCGAGTCCGAGGCCGATGCCAAGAAGGGCCGCATCTCCATCACCTCGCCCCTGGCGCGCGCGCTGATCGGCAAGAAGGAGGGCGTTTCCGTCGAGGTGATGGCGCCGGGCGGCGCCAAGGCTTATGAGATCAGCAAGGTGGAATGGCGCTGAGCGGTCCGCGATCGCCATTATCACGCATCAACCCTGGGGGACTCGACATGGACCAAGCGCTGGCCCGATTGCAGCCGACGGCCCTGAGCCTATTCCGCTTCATCACCGGCCTGCTGCTGTTTCAATACGGCGTGGCCAAGCTGTTCAAATTTCCGCCGGTGCCGATGTTCGCGAAGGTCGAACTGATGTCGCTGTACGGCGCCGCCGGATCGCTCGAACTGGTGCTGGGCGCGTTGCTGGTAGTTGGACTGTTCACGCGGCCGGCGGCATTCATCCTCTCCGGCGAAATGGCGTTTGCTTATTTCCTCGGTCACGCGCCGAGAGGCTTCTTCCCCGTCCTGAACGGCGGCAGCCTCGCCATCGCGCTCTGCTTTGCGTGTCTCTATCTCGCAACGTCGGGCGGCGGCCCGGTCAGCCTCGATGCCCTGCTGCGCAAGAAGGGCTGACGCAGCGACAGCCGGCATCAGGCGATCGTTCCGACAGGTCAAAAAAAGCCCGGCTGCAAGCAGCCGGGCTTTCTCTCTTTCGGAGTGTCATGCCAATTCAGAGTATCGCGCCGAGGTGGTCCGCGGCTGCCTACTCCGGAACCTTCATTTCCAGCGGCACGGCAGCGGCATATTTGGAATTCTGCAGCACCAGCGAGGTGCGCACGTTGCGCACATGAGGCGCCGCCGTCAGTTGGGTGACGAAATCCTGGAACGTGGCCATGTCCGGCGCGACGCATTTGAGGATGAAGTCCACCTCGCCGGAGAGCATCCAGCATTCGCGCACCAGCGGTTCGTCGCGCACGAAATCCTCGAATGCACGCAAATCCGCATCGGCCTGGCTGGACAGATGCACCGAGGCGAACACAGTGACGTCGAAGCCCAGCCGCCGCGGATCCAGCAGCGCCCGGTAACCCTGGATATAACCCTCGTCCTCGAGCGCCCGGACCCGCCGCAGGCACGGCGGCGGGGAAATCCCGACCCGCTTTGCCAGTTCGACATTGGTCATCCGGCCGTCCGCCTGCAGCTCGTTGAGGATTTTCAGATCGATCTCATCAAGAGTCTTCGACACGCGCCCCGATCCTGACTGCGGTTTCGACAGATTCGCGCCTACCCATAGCGCAAGCCGGCGGATTTTGTGTAATTTTATTACGCCAGGCTGCCCGGATTTGCGGCATCACGGGATTTTTGTTCCCAAGTTTCCATTCCCATGTATTGCAATTCTTGCATGGCTGGCCAGATGACATAAACTGCCGGCCACGTTTTGCGCTGCGCAAGCCGCCTTTGCGCCGTTCCCAAAACCAACAAAAATGGTCTTCCCTGAAGAGAAAGGGCCCACTTTCCATGCCCGCCCCGATCCACGCCAAGGTCGTCATCATCGGCTCCGGCCCGGCCGGCTACACCGCCGGCATCTATGCCGCACGCGCGATGCTGGAGCCGGTGCTGATCCAGGGCATCCAGCCCGGCGGCCAGCTCACCATCACCACCGATGTCGAGAACTATCCCGGCTTCGGCGATGTCATCCAGGGCCCCTGGCTGATGGAGCAGATGGAGAAACAGGCGGCGCATGTCGGCACCAGGATCGTCACCGACCTGGTAATTAAGCTCGAACTGGCCCAGCGTCCGTTTCGCATCGCCTGCGACAGCGGCGACGTCTATCTCGCCGAGACCGTGATTCTCGCGACCGGCGCGCAGGCGCGCTGGCTCGGCATGCCGTCCGAGGAGCGGTTCAAGGGCTTCGGGGTGTCGGCCTGCGCCACCTGCGACGGCTTCTTCTATCGCGGCAAGCAGGTCGTGGTGGTCGGCGGCGGCAATACCGCGGTGGAGGAGGCGCTGTTCCTTACCAACTTCGCCGCGCAGGTCACCGTCGTGCACCGGCGCGACAGCTTCCGCGCCGAGCGCATCCTGCAGGACCGGCTGTTCAAGCATCCGAAGATCGAGGTGGTGTGGGACAGCGTCATCGACGAGATCTGCGGCGAGGACAATCCGGGCAAGGTCACCTCGGTGCGGCTGAAGAACATCAAGACCGGGGCCCTGACCGAACTGCCGGCCGACGGCGTGTTCATCGCGATCGGCCATGCGCCGGCGACAGAGCTCGTCGCGGGGCAGATCAAGATGAAGCCCTCCGGCTATGTCGAGGTGGCGTCGCACTCCACGGCCACCTCGGTGCCCGGCGTGTTCGCCGCCGGCGACGTCGCCGATGAAACCTATCGCCAGGCGGTGACCGCGGCCGGCATGGGCTGCATGGCAGCCCTCGAAGCCGAGCGGTTTCTCGCTCATCACGCGGCCGACCGGGCCGCAGCGGAGTAGTCATGCCTCGAAGCCGCGACGGGTTAGCCGATATGGACTGGGACAAGCTCAAGGTCTTCCACGCTGCCGCCGAGGCAGGAAGTTTCACGCATGCCGGCGAGCAGCTCGGGCTGTCGCAATCGGCGGTGTCGCGCCAGGTCAGCGCGCTGGAACAGGAACTGGCGGTCTCGCTGTTCCACCGCCACGCCCGCGGCCTGATCCTGACCGAACAGGGCGACCTGCTGTTTCGCACCGCGCATGACGTGTTCATGCAGTTGCAGGCGGCGCGCGCCAAGCTCACCGACAGCCGCGAGCGGCCCAGCGGCGACCTCAAGGTGACCACGACGCCCGGCGTCGGCATCCACTGGCTGATCCCGCGGCTCGGCGAGTTCACCGCGCTCTATCCGGACATCCGGATATCGCTGATCGTCACCGACGAGGAGCTCGACCTGTCGATGCGCGAGGCCGATGTCGCCATCCGCACCCGCAAGCCGACGCAGCCGGACCTGATCCAGCGCAAGCTGTTCGCGATGGGCTTCCACGCCTATTGCTCGCCGGAATACATCAAGCACTTCGGCACGCCGCGGACGCTGGAAGAACTCGACGGCCACCGCATCATCATGCTGAGCGATGCCCAGGTGCCGCCGCACCTGCAGAACCGGCACTGGCTGATCGAGGCCGGACGCAACGGCTCCGGTCCGCGCGAGCCGTTCTTCAAGGTCAACAACATCCTCGGCCTGGTGCGCGCCTGCCAGCAGGGCCTCGGCATCGCCGCCCTTCCCGACTACCTCGTGGAGGAGAACAACCGGCTGGTGCAGCTCTTCAGCGAATCGGATCAGATTCAACTCGATACGTATTTTGTATATCCCGAGGAACTGAAGACCGTCGCGCGCGTGCAGGCATTCCGCGACTTCATCGTCAGCAAGGCGCAGCGATGGCGCGAATAGCGGTAACGGAATAGCTACCGGCCGTGCATCCCCCCGGCGGCCGCATGACTGACATGCGGCGCCGGCGCTTGCTGCGACAGTCGGCGGGGGATCATACTCACCACATATCGAGGGTTCGCGTTACGCATTTGTCCCCCTCCTCTGGTGGCGCGGGCGCTTGGTTATCCCTCTTGGAAGGTGATTGTGTCGGCCTCTCGAGGCCAATGCCTTAAACCGGGCTCTTTGAGCCCGGTTTTTTTTGCGTTGAGCGTATCGGCAAAACAAGCCGCGGCAGAAAAACAAAACACGGCAGAAAACAAAACACGCGCGAGAGGCGTTCAATTCCGGATGGAATCGTCACTTGTCATGCGCGGGCTCGACCCGCGCATCCATCTTCTTGAAGAAGAATGGATTGCCGGATCAAGTCCGGCAACGACCTCATGACAGGTTGCCGTCAAATTGTGAAATGCTGAAGAGGCGCGCGCCTGAAAGAAGGCGATGAGTGCCTCAGGCCGCCTGCTTGTGCATGGCGCCGTTCGCCGACGCATTGCCGCGGATCGCCTTGACCGAACGCTCGATCGCCGACCACAGCCGGCTGATCTCGGACGCCGCGCGCCCTTCCGCATAATATTCACGCGCGCCTTCGCCGTGCCCGAGCGCCAGCAGCATATCCGCGCGGTTGGTGATCTGTCCCTTCCACACCGGCGCGCGAAACTTGGCGAGCGCCTCGCGGGCGATGGTGACGATCCGGCTTTCGGAGCCATCGCGCATCGCCGGCGCGCCGTTCATGACCACGGCATACGGCTTGCGCGCCGCGCGGCAGCTCTGGATCGTGTCCTGCACCGCATTGACGTCGAACACGCTGGGCCGCGCCGGAATGACGACCATGGTCGCATTGCGGATCGCATCGTCGACGACAGCGGAGGTGTTCGGAGGCGTGTCGATGAAAACCCATTCGTAGCCGGCGCGCCGGGCCGACGCGACAATCTCGCCGACCGAGCGGCTTGCGGTCTTGAGCGGCGGCTCGTTGGTGCCGCGCAGCTTGTGCCAGAGCGTCAGCGACCCTTGCGGATCACAGTCGACGAGAAGACAGGGCTTCGACGGCTTATGGACGTGTGCGGCAAGATGAGCCGTCAAGGTGCTCTTGCCCGAGCCTCCTTTGCGTGATGCAAAAACAATAACGTTCATACCTTGGCCTCCAGATTGACCCCATGCGGCGAAAGTGAATCAGGTTGCTGATTCGTTAAAGCAAAATTTGTGTATGTAACCGCGCCACCTACCGTATTTGGTAGGGAGGTGGGCCTTTTGAGTCACACAAGCGCGGTGCAACACCGAGCGCGAAAACCTGAAAGACGCTGCTGGAGCCATTTCCGTTCCGATTTGATCGGAACGGGCTCTATACCCTTGCTTTAACGCGTTTTCTTTACACGAACCGGGATCCACTCCGCTCGAAAACGCTGCTAGCGGAGTCCCTTGGCACGCTGGCGCTGCTGCCACTTGCGCTCGATCCAGCCCATCAGCCGCGCGATCGGCGCCTGCAGGAACGGCACATCGAGCGCGATCAGCACCAGCCCGAGCGGCAGCATCCACAGGCCCAGCACCGGCAGGAAGCTGAAGATACCGCCGAGCACCAGCAGCAACCCGAGCGGAATCCGGGCCCAATGGGACGACGGCTGCCGCACCCAGCTGAGAAAGCCCGCGAACCGCGGCGGCAGCTTGTTCTCGAACCAGGCCAGATGCCGATCCAGTTCCGCTTTGTAATCCTGCACGAATGTCTCCCTGGCTGCGACAGATAGGCAGCGACCAGCCCTGACGCCAGCGCGGCGCGGTGTCACGCGGTCGCGGCAGGTGCGGTGGCGCAGCATTGTACCAGCGCCGGCCATCGCCTAACTTTTCCCGGGCGGCATGCGTGGAGAGAGCCACAATGATTCCCGAAAAGATCGTGGCTTTGGTGGCGGCGGCGCTCGCCCATGCGACATTGGCGGAAGCCGACATTGTCGAGGTGAGGGGTTGCGGCCCGGTCGATCTGGCACCGTTCACCTGTACCGACATCACGCGCAGCACGATGATCGGGCGCGTCTGCTACGATGCATCGCGCCGGTATGCGGTTATCGAAGTGCGATCGACCTATCGCGGCTTCTGCGGCATCCCGCCGGCCAAGCTCAACGCCCTGCTGAATGCGCCGTCGATGGGCCAGTTCTTCAATGCGCAGATCCGCCACAGCGAGCGGCTCGACGCGCATGCCTGCACGACCGATGCAGCTGCACCCGAGGCGGCCGATTGACCCAGCGGCAGCCGGCTTCGCTCTCACGAATGCGGCAAACGCGATTACATAAAGCGGCGACACGAACAAGCGGCCGCGTCGAACCTCGTTGACCTCAAAGCGGACGGTTTGGATCGTTCCATCGCAGGCCGTTCGCGCCTTTCGCGGACAGGCCAACAAACGACGGACGGCCTTCAGGCGCGGCAACCGGCGACCGCCACGATCGACTTGCGCGCAGAGCTTGCAATGAATCCGTCGGCCTATGGTCAAGGCATCGCGCTCTAGACAAGAACGAACCGATTAGGCGATGACCACTATCATCACCTTCATCACCGCATGATGGTTGCGGGGTGGTAACCCTCGATTTGAGCCTGCGACCTAAGCGCTTGATTTTACTGGGGCAGAACAGCGCATGAAAACAAAGACCCCGGCGACTCGTTGAGTCTGCCGGGGTCTTTGGTTCGAACTGGTTGCGGGGAGAGGATTTGAACCTCTGACCTTCAGGTTATGAGCCTGACGAGCTACCGGGCTGCTCCACCCCGCGATAAACTGCTGCGCATCCCGGAGAGCCAACAAGGCTGCCGCAACGCCACCAGGGCGTCGAGCCGACTTGTCCGCAAGCTTCCGGAAGAAGGCTGGCCAGGGGCGATGCCCGAGGCGCGGGGGGTATGTACCAACGCCAAACCACTTTGAAAAGACCCGCGAACGATCTTTTCGCGATTTTATCACACAACCGTCATCTCCCTCCGCAGGTCCACTTTTCAAGGCGTTAGGCGATCTGCGGGCTTGCCCAAAGCGCGGCAAAGGGCCAGCATCGGCGTCCGCCCGGCCCGCGACGGAGGCAGAATGCGATGGATCAGCCGGTCACGCCCGCAAATCAGAGCCCCCTCGAAAAGGATTTCCACCATATGGTGGAACTTTCCCGTACCCTGCCACCGCCGTCGCTGGAGCAACGGCTCGACCAGTTGGCGCGGCTGCGCAGCCTGATCGCGGACAACGAGAGCCGCTTCGCCGAAGCCATCTCCGCCGATTTCGGCCACCGCGCCACCGCGGAGACGGTTTTCGCCGAAGTGCTGTTCCTGCAAGGCGAAATCCGGCATACCCGCCAGCACCTGAAACGCTGGATGGCGCCGCAGCGCATCCCGACGCAACGGCAGTTCTTCCCCGCGACCAATCGCCTGCTGCCGCAGCCGCTCGGCGTGGTCGGCATCATCGCGCCGTGGAACTATCCGCTGCAGCTCACCCTGGCGCCCGCCATCGGCGCGCTCGCCGCCGGCAACCGGGTGATGATCAAGCCGAGCGAACTGGCGCCACGCTTCGCCGCCCTGCTGCAACAGACGATCGCCGATGCATTCGACCCGACAGACATGACGGTGACCGGCATCGACGGCGACATCGCCGAACGCTTCTCCACGCTGCCGTTCGATCACCTGATCTTCACCGGCTCGACCCGGGTCGGCCGCCTCGTCGCGGAAGCCGCCGGACGCAACCTGACGCCGGTCACGCTCGAACTCGGCGGCAAGTCACCGGCGATCATCGACCGCTCGGCCGATCTCGACGAGGCGGCCGCGCGCATCGCCTATGGCAAGTTGCTCAATGCCGGACAGACCTGCATCGCGCCCGATTACGCCCTGGTAGCGCATGCAGCGGCCGACAGCCTCGCAACCAAGCTGCTCGAGCGGATGAAAAGGATGTACGGCACGGCGCCGGACAATCCCGACTACACCTCGATCATCTCCGAACGCCACTATGCCAGGCTCGGCGAACTGGTCCGCGACGCCGCCGCCCATGGCGCGCGCCTCGTGCAGGTCGCGCCGTTCGATGACGACGCCTGGAAAGCGCGCCGCAAATTCCCGCCCACCATCGTGCTGGGCGCGACCAAGGCGATGAAGGTGATGCAGGAGGAGATCTTCGGCCCCATCCTGCCGGTGATCGCCTGCGACAGCACCGACGAGGCGATCGCCTTCGTCAATGACGGCGACCGGCCGCTGGCGCTGTACTGGTTCGGCACCGACGACGCCGCGCGCGACGCGGTGCTGTCGCGCACGGTGTCCGGCGGCGTCACCGTCAACGACTGCCTGTTTCATTTCACGCAGATCAACCAGCCGATGGGCGGCGTCGGCGCCTCGGGCATCGGCGCCTACCACGGCGAATGGGGCTTCCGCGGCCTCAGCAAGCTGAAGCCGGTGTTCTACCGCTCACGCTTCAATCGCTTCGCCGACCTCTATCCGCCCTATGGCGCCAAACTGGCGCGGATGGAAAAGCTGCTGCGCTTCATGTCCTAGACGTGTGACGCCAGAGCGGACAATCCGAACAGCAACGCCAACGACCGTTTACATCACGCGATCAACGACAAAAAACTCGACAACGAGAGGAAACACCGTGGTTCAGACATTCGACTATGTGGTCGTGGGGGGCGGCTCGGGCGGCTGCGCGGTCGCGAGCCGGCTGTCGGAAGACCCGGCGACGTCGGTCGCGCTGCTGGAAGCCGGCGGCAAGGGCGACAACTGGGTGGTGACGACGCCCGGCGCGCTGATCCTGATGGTCTCCGGCAAGGTCAACAACTGGGCCTTCGAGACCGTGCCGCAGGCCGGGCTCAACAACCGCATCGGCTACCAGCCGCGCGGCAAGGCGCTCGGCGGCTCGTCCGCGATCAACGCGATGGTCTATATCCGCGGCCACCGCAGCGACTACGATCACTGGGCCGCGCTCGGCAACACCGGCTGGTCCTATGACGACGTGCTGCCCTACTTCAAGCGTTCCGAGGACAATTCGGAGTTCGACGGCGACTATCACGGCAGGGGCGGTCCGCTCAGCGTCACCAGGCTGCAATCCGACAACCCGGTGCAGGAGATATTCCTGCAGGCGGCGCGCGAGGCGCAGTTCCGCGTCCGCGACGACTTCAACGGCGCCGAGCAGGAAGGGCTCGGCATCTATCAGGTGACGCAGAAGAACGGCGAGCGCTGGAGCGCGGCGCGCGGCTACATCCACCCCTTCATGACCACCCGGCCGAACCTCAAGGTCGAGACCGGCGCCTACGCCACCGGCCTGATCTTCGAGGGCAGGCGCGCCGTCGGCGTCAAGTATCGCCGCGGCAACGACGTGTTCGAAATCCGCGCGCGGCGCGAAGTCGTCCTGGCACTGGGCGCGTTCCAGACCCCGCAGCTCCTGATGCTGTCCGGCGTCGGCGACGCCGAGGCGCTTGGCAAGCTCGGCATCGCGTCGGTCCATCACCTGCCCGGCGTCGGCAAGAATTTGCAGGATCATCCGGACTTCGTATTCGGCTTCACGTCGGACGCGCCCTATTTCGCCGGCCTGTCGTTTCCGGGCATCGGACGCATCCTCAAGGGCATCGTGCAGTATCGCCGCAGGCGGCGCGGACCGATGACCTCCAACGTGGCCGAATGCGGCGGCTTCCTGAAATCGCGGCCCGACCTCGAGGTGCCGGACATGCAGCTTCATTTCTGCACCGGCATGATCGACGACCACGGCCGCAAGCCGGCCTGGAATCGCGTCGGCTATTCCTGCCATGTCTGCCTGCTGCGCCCGAGGAGCCGCGGCAGCGTCTGGCTGCACGACGCCGACCCGATGCGCGCGCCCGCCATCGATCCGAATTTCTTCGGCGATCCGGCCGACCTCGAGGACATGGTCGCGGGCTTCAAGGAAACGCGGCGGCTGCTCGAGGCGCCCGCGCTGAAGGCGATCACGACATCCGATGTGTTCACCGCCGGCGTCGACAGCGACGAGGCGATCCGCGACGTGCTGCGCCGGCACGTCGACACCGTCTACCATCCGGTCGGCACCTGCAAGATGGGCACCGGCGATCCCATGGCCGTCGTCGATCCGTCGCTGAAGGTGCATGGCCTCGACGGATTGCGCATCGCCGACGCCTCGATCATGCCGACGCTGATCGGCGGCAACACCAACGCCCCGACCATCATGATCGGCGAAAAGGCCGCCGACATCATCAAGGCGGACGCGCGCAGCGCATAGCGTCGCCGTGCGCACGGCCGGCACGTCCCCCGCAGATATGCGTTTGCGCGGAATGCCACATCCCGTGCCGCGCCTTATCATGACAGCATCATCTGGCTAAAGTGCGCGTCGACGAACGCCGCATCATTCCGATGCATGCAGGAAACCTGCAAGAAAATCCGCAAGAAACCTGATACGGGAGCGAAACGATGGATCTGGGGATCAAGGGCCGCCGCGCGCTGGTCTGCGCATCGAGCAAGGGACTGGGCCGCGGCTGCGCGATGGCGCTTGCCGCCGAAGGCGTGCATGTCACGCTCACCGCGCGCGGGGCCGCAGCGCTTACGGAAACCGCGAACGAGATCCGCAGGGCCAATCCCGGCATCGAGGTCACCGAGGTGGCTGGCGATATCGCCACGCCCGAGGGCCGCGCCGCCGCGCTCGCCGCCTGCCCCGAGCCCGACATCCTCGTCAACAATGCCGGCGGTCCGCCGCCCGGCGATTTCCGCGACTGGAATCGCGACGACTGGATCAAGGCGCTCGACGCCAACATGCTGACGCCGATCGAACTCATCAAGGCGACGGTGGACGGCATGATCGCGCGCAAGTTCGGCCGCATCGTCAACATCACCTCGGCCGCGGTGAAGGCGCCGATCGACGTGCTCGGCCTGTCCAACGGCGCGCGCGCCGGCCTCACCGGCTTCGTCGCCGGCATCGCCCGCAAGACGGTGCGCCACAACGTCACCATCAACGGCCTGCTGCCGGGGCCGTTCAATACCGACCGGATCCGCAAGGTCGCGGCCGGCCAGGCGCAGGCCACCGGCGCCTCCATCGAGGACATCATGACGAAGCGCGCCCGCGAGAATCCCGCCGGCCGCTTCGGCGACCCGGAGGAATTCGGCGCGGCCTGCGCGTTCCTGTGCAGCACCAAGGCGGGCTTCATCACCGGACAGAACATCCTGCTCGACGGCGGCGCCTATCCCGGAACGCTGTGAGCCTGCCGGGAGCTTTTGAAGCGAGAGGTCTGAATGTCCTTTGCGCCGCCGCCCAGGCGGCGCCGGATGATCCATTGCGCCCGGCGCGCGGACGTTTCATTCTCCAGCCGCAACACCAGACGAACCCAGGGAGAGACGCCGGATGCAGTGGACGGTCGGCAAGGTCAAGATCACCAAAATCGTCGAGATGGAAACGGTCGGAAGCACCCGTTTCATCCTGCCCCAGGCCACCAACGCCGAAATCCAGAAGCTGCCCTGGCTGGTTCCGCATTTCGCCACCGAGGAAGGCCGGCTGCGCATGAGCGTGCATTCGCTGGTGGTTGAGACGCCGACCCAGCGCATCGTGGTCGATACCTGCCTCGGCAACGACAAGCAGGGCCGCGGCGTGCCGACCTGGAACAATCTCGACACACCGTTCCTGCAAACCATGACGGACGCCGGCTTCACGCCCCAATCGATCGACGTGGTGCTGTGCACCCATCTGCATGTCGATCACGTCGGCTGGAATACCCGCCTCGAGGCCGGCAAATGGGTGCCGACCTTTCCCAACGCGCGCTATGTGTTCGGCAGGACCGAATACGAGCACTGGGCGAACCACAGCGACACGCCCGAACACAAGGCGGTGTTCGCCGATTCGGTGCGGCCGGTGATGGAGGCCGGCCGGGTCGACCTGGTGGCGAGCGACCACCGGCTCAACGATGAAGTCTCGCTGATCCCGACCCCCGGCCACAGCCCGGGCCACATGAGCGTACACATCGTCTCCGACGGCGAGGAGGCGCTGCTGACCGGCGACGTCGCGCACCATCCCTGCCAGATGACCCATCTCGACTGGTCCTCCACCGCCGATTCCGATCCAGTGCAATCCATCGTGTCGCGGCGCGAACTGTTCTCGCGCTTCGCCGACACGCCGACGCTGGTGATCGGCGGCCATTACAATCCCGGACGGCTGAAGCGCGACGGCGATGCCTTCCGGCTGGAGGTGTGAGGCCGCCTCCACCAAAGCGGCATTGAAATCCTGCATGGCCTGCGCCATGAACAGGCCAACAACGAGAACAACATCAGGGAGAGCGAGACATGAAGCTTGTCAGGTACGGCGCCGCCGGCAGCGAGAAGCCCGGACTGATCGATGCATCGGGCCAGCTCCGCGACCTGTCGGGGCAGATCGGCGATCTTGCCGGCGATGCCTTCGCGCCCGCCAGCCTTGCCAGGCTCACCGCCCTCGATCCCGCCGGGCTGCCCGCCGTCAGCGGTTCGCCGCGCATCGGCGCGCCGGTCGGCGGCAGCCCGAAATTCATCGCCATCGGCCTCAACTACGCCGACCACGCCGCCGAATCCGGAATGCCGATCCCGGCCGAACCGGTCGTCTTCATGAAGGCGAACAATGCGCTGTGCGGCCCGAACGACGATGTCGAGAAGCCGCGCGGCTCCACCAAGCTCGACTGGGAGGTCGAGCTTGCGGTCGTCATCGGCACCCGCGCCAAGTATGTCAGCGAGGCCGACGCACTCAAGCATGTCGCCGGATACGCCGTGTGCAACGACGTCTCCGAGCGCGCGTTCCAGATCGAGCGCCTCGGCCAGTGGACCAAGGGCAAGTCGCACGACAC
>JAGRLZ010000136.1 GCA_020441545.1 Xanthobacteraceae bacterium
CAAGGTTCCACCCCAAGGTTCCGTACCCGAACCGGCGGATTCCGGCTCGCGATTTCGCTGCGGCAAGCCGGTGGCGGGATCGGAGCCGGCCGGCGCGGCCCCGGAATGACGGCGCCTACGATCTTGCCGCCACCTCGGCGCGCAGGCGTTCTTCCTGCTCACGCAGCTCCGGCGTCAGCGCCTCGCCGAAATCCTCCGCCTCGAACACCTGCCGCAGCTCGAGTTCGGAGCCCGGCTCGAACGGCGCGCGCGTCATCCAGGCGATCGCCTCCTCGCGCGAGGCGACCTGGATCATCCAGAAGCCGCAGGCAAGATCGCGGCTCTCCGGGAACGGACCGTCGACCACGCTGACGCCACCTTCGGAAAAGCGGATCCGCGCGCCCCGCGCGCTGGGATGCAGCCCCTCGCCCGACAGCATCACGCCGGCCTTCACCATCTCCTCGTTGAATCGGCCCATTTCGGCCAGCATCGCCTCGGTCGGCATTACGCCGGCCTCGCTGTCCTTGTTCGCCTTGACGATCACCATGAAACGCATCGCTTGTCTCCGTTCTGTAGGCCCGGCCGCGGCCGGCTCTATGATGAAGACGAACGAATGGCAACGCCGCCGACATCGCCGGCGGAAATTCTTTGGTGCGCCGGATTCGGCGTGCGCTCCTGCCGCGGCCGGCGATGTGCCGGTTCACCTGGTGGACGATCTGGCGGTCGGCCTGCTCATGCGCGCGATGCAGCCGGATGGCGGGCGCAAGCCCGCACATGCCGACTCCTCTCATTCATTGCCGCCGTCATGCCCGCGAAGGCCGGCATCCGGTATTCCGCGATGGGGCTTACTGGATCATCCGCCTGCGTGGATGATGGCAGCCGTGAGAACGGATGATGACTGTCGCGAGAGTTGGCAGGTCGTGCCATCTCACATATTCAGAAAACGCGGCGACAGGCCGCCGCCCTGCCCTTCCGCCCTTCAGGCTTTCCCGATGCCCTCTTCCCGAACAGCCGTCGCGCTTCGCCATGTCGCCTTCGAGGATCTCGGCCTGCTGGCGCCGGCGCTGCGCGAGGCCGGCTGGGACATCGCGATGCGCGAGGCGCCCACCGACGACCTTTCCGATCCGGCCATCGCGCAAGCCGACCTGCTGATCGTGCTCGGCGGGCCAATCGGCGTCGGCGACGGCGCGGACTATCCGTTCCTCGGGCCGGAAATCGATCTGGTGGAGCGGCGGCTGCGCGACCACCGGCCGACGCTCGGCATCTGCCTCGGCTGCCAGATCATGGCGAAGGCGCTGGGCGGCCGAGTCTATCCCGGCGGCGCCAAGGAAATCGGCTGGGGCACCCTGCAACTCACCGAGGCCGGCAAGGCGTCCTGCCTCGCGCCGCTTTCGGAGCCCGAGGCCATGGTGCTGCACTGGCACGGCGACACCTTCGACCTGCCGCGGGGCGCCACGCATCTGGCAGCCAGCCCGATCTATCCGAATCAGGCCTTCGCCCATGGCCGCAACGCACTGGCGCTGCAGTTTCACATCGAGGCCGACCCAGTTCGGCTGGAGAGCTGGTATGTCGGCCACACCGCCGAACTCGGCGCGGCCGGGATATCGGTGCCCCGCCTGCGCGCCGCCACCGCGCGCGCGGCACCGCAGGCGGCCTCACGCGCGGCGCGCATCTTCGGCCGCTGGCTGAGCGGGATCGACCGGCCGTCCGGTTGACGTCCACCCGCCGCCCGGCGCGATGCATCGCATTCCGGGAACGGCGAACGGATTTTCCCGACCTTCTCATGACAGTCCACGCATGACAGGCGCGCCTGCGCGGGTTCCGCGCCGTCGCGTGCCGAGGAACCGGCTTTCTTCTCGCGCCTGCTGTGCCATATTGCGCCGTACGATTGAAAACCGTCACCGCTCCAGCCAGATGAAGGCCCCATGGCGCAAGGCACCGCATCCCGCTCGTCCCTCGACGTCGAACTGACCAAGCTGGCGACGCCCCGCATCTTCCTGGTGCGGATGCTGGTGTTCCTGATCCTCTGCGGTCTCGTCGGCGTGGTGCTCTACAAGCAGATCCTGGTGGCCTTCATGGCCAATCCGGGCCTCAACGCGCTGATCTGCGCGGTGCTGCTGATCGGCATCATCCTCGCCTTCCGGCAGGTGATCCGGCTCTATCCGGAAGTGTCGTGGGTCAACAGCTTCCGCATCGCCGACCCGGGCCTCGCGCTCGACCGCCGCCCGGTGCTGCTGGCGCCGATGGCCGCGATCCTCGGCGGCGAGCGCACCGGACGAATGTCGATCACCCAGCAGACCATGCGGCACCTGCTCGATTCGATCGCAACCCGCCTCGACGAGGCGCGCGACATCTCGCGCTACATGACCGGGCTGCTGGTGTTCCTCGGCCTGCTCGGCACCTTCTGGGGCCTGATCGAGACGGTGAGTTCGGTCGGCCACATCATCGACGGGCTGAAGGTCGGCGGCGATGCCGGCTCGATGTTCGATACGCTGAAGGAAGGTCTCGCCGCGCCGCTCGGCGGCATGGGTATCTCGTTCTCGTCGTCGCTGTTCGGCCTCGCCGGATCGCTGATCCTCGGCTTCCTCGACCTGCAATCGAGCCAGGCGCAGAACCGCTTCTACACCGACCTCGAGGACTGGCTCGCCTCCACCGTGCGCGAATATGCCGGCGACGGCAACCATCCGGCGGCGGCCTCGGGCGAGACCGCCACCGCGATCGAACGGCTGCGCAGCGCGGTCGAGGAGATGGGCTCGGGCCGCACCGCCACCACCGCGATGGCCAATCTCGCCGACGCCATCCAGGGGCTGGTGCAGCACATGCGCAGCGAGCAGCAGATGATCCGCGAATGGGCCGACGGCCAGGGCGAGCAGAGCCGCGAAATCAGGAAGCTGCTTGAGCGGCTGACGCGGCAGCCCGAGCATAACCCGAGCGGAGAGTAGCGATGGCGCTCGCGCGCGGCCGCCGCGGCAGTTCCGAATTCAACTACTGGCCCGGGTTCGTCGACGCCTTGTCGACGCTGATCCTCGCCATCGTCTTCATCCTCACGGTGTTCGTGGTGGTGCAGTTCTTTCTGTCGCAGGAGGTCTCCGGCAAGGACAAGGCGCTCGAACAGCTCAACGCCAAGATCGCGCAGCTCAACGATCTGCTGTCGCTGGAAAAGCTCGACAAGCTCGGCCTCACCGACGAACTGGCCAGGGTGCGCGCCGGGCTGGCGGGCGCGGAGGCCGATCGCGATCGCGTCAAGGGGCTGTACGAGGGTCTCGCCAAGTCCGGCACCGATGCCGCCAGCCGTGCCGGCGAACTGAACAAGGCGCTGGATTCCGAGAAGCAGATCTCGGCGCGGGCGCTGGCGCAGGTCGAGGTGCTGAACCAGCAGATCAGCGCATTGCGCCGCCAGCTCGCGGCGCTGGAAGAGGCGCTCGATGCGTCCGAAAGCCGCAACAAGGAATCGCAGACGCGGATCACCGATCTCGGCCAGCGGCTCAATATCGCGCTTGCCCAGCGGGTGCAGGAACTGTCGCGCTACCGCTCCGAATTCTTCGGCCGGCTCCGTGCCATCCTCGGCGACCGCCCGGATATCCGCATCGTCGGCGACCGCTTCGTATTCCAGTCGGAAGTGTTCTTCGACACCGGACAGGCGACGCTGCTGCCGGAAGGCCGCGCCGAGCTCGACAAGATCGCCGACGCCCTGAAGGATCTCGACAAGAAAATCCCGAGCGAGATTCCGTGGGTGCTGCGGGTCGACGGCCACACCGACGTGCGGCCGATCTCGAGCCCGCAATACAAGTCCAACTGGGAGCTGTCGGCCGACCGCGCCATCTCGGTGGTGCAGTATCTGGTATCGCTCGGCGTGCCGCCGCAGCGGCTGGTCGCGGCCGGCTTCGGCGAATTCCAGCCGCTCGATCCCGCCGCCACCGAGGAAGCCTACAGGCGCAACCGCCGCATCGAACTGAAGCTGACCGAGAAATGAGCCAATGTCGGCACGACTCCCACTTCGTCATTGCCGGGCACGGCCGTTCGAAGAACGGCGTCGCTTCCGCTCGCCTACGACCCGGCAATCCATCTTTTCTGAAGATTGACGGACGCCCGGGTCAGGTCCGGGCATGACGGTGGTGATCATATGACGTCGTCATTCCACCTGCGTCCCTATCGCGCGGCCGACGAGGACGCCGCGATCGAGCTGTGGCGGCGCACCTGGCAGCTTGCCTATCCGTCGATCGATTTTGCCGCCCGCGTGGCATGGTGGCGGACACGCTGGCGCAACGAGCTGGTGCCGAACGCGCGTATCGTCGTGGCCGAGCAGGCCGCTGCGCGCGATCAGCCGGAGCGGGATGCCGGCGGAAAACCGCTTCACTCTTTTCCTCATCCCGCTCTGGCCGGCTTCGTCACCATCGACGCCAACGGCTATCTCGACCAGCTCGTGGTCGCGCCCGAAAAATGGGGCTCGCAACTCGCCACCGCGCTGGTCGACGAGGCCAGGCGGCTGTCGCCGTCCGGCGTGACGCTGCTGGTCAACGAAGACAATGCCCGCGCGATCCGCTTCTACGCGCGCAACGGGTTTGCGCAGGACGGCCGCGACGTCAATCCGACCTCGGGCCGCCCGGTACTGCGGATGGCGTGGCGGCCGTCAAGCGCGTAGACCACTTCTGCATCGTTGCGGGGCGCGAGCGCCTATGCCCCTTCGAACTGCAACCGCGCCAGCCGTGCGTAGAGGCCGCCCGCCGCCACCAGCGAGGCGTGGGTGCCCTGCTCGACGATACGGCCCTGGTCCATCACCAGGATGCGGTCGCAGGACAGCACGGTGGCGAGGCGATGGGCGATCACCAGCGTGGTGCGGTGGCGCATCAGTTCTTCCAGCGCGGTCTGCACCAGCGTTTCGGATTCGGCGTCGAGCGAGGATGTCGCCTCGTCGAGCAGCAGCAGCGGCGCGTCGCGCAGGATGGCGCGGGCGATGGCGATGCGCTGGCGCTGGCCGCCGGACAGCGTCACGCCGCGCTCGCCGAGCCGGGTCTCGAAACCCTCCGGCAGGCGGCGGATGAACTCGCTGGCATGGGCGAGATCGGCGGCGCGCTCCACCTCGGCATCGGTGGCGTCGGGGCGGCCGAAGCGGATGTTGTCGCGCGCGCTGGCCGCGAACGCCACCGCGTCCTGCGGCACCAGCGCGATCCGCGACCGCACCGCCTGCGGATCGGCCTTGCGGACCGGCACGCCGTCGAACGCGATCTCGCCGCGCACGGGATCGTAGAAGCGCAGCAGCAGGTGGAACAGCGTGCTCTTGCCGGCGCCGGACGGGCCGACGATAGCGACCTTCTCGCCGGCGCGCACCGCCAGCGACACGCCGTCCAGCACGAATGCCCTGGGCCGCGCCGGATAGGCGAAGCTGACATCGTCGAAGGCGACGTCGCCGCGCGCCGGCACCGGCAGCGCGCGCGACAGCGGCGGCGCCACGATGGCCGGCTTGACATGCATGATCTCGAACAGCCGCTCGGCGGCGCCGGAGGCGGCGGCGACCTCGCCCCACACTTCGCTGAGCTGGCCGAGCCCGGCGGCGGCGAACGCGGCATAGAGCACGAACTGGCCGAGCCGGCCCGGGCTCATGGCGCCGACCAGCACGTCGTGCGAGCCGACCCACAGGATCACCACGACGCTGGCGAACACGATGAAGATGATGATCGCGGTCAGCACCGCGCGGGCGCGGCTCGATCCGCGCGCGGCCTCGTAAGCCTGCTCCACCTCGGCATCGAACCGCGTGGCGGCGAGCCGCTCGTTGGTGAACGCCTGCACGGTGCGGATGGCGCCGATCAGTTCGGAAGCATAGGCGGTGGCGTCGGCCAGCGTGTCCTGCGCGGTGCGCGACAGCCGCCGCACCCAGCGCCCGAACGCCACCAGCGGCAGCACGATCAGCGGGATCGCGGCCAGCACGAAGCCCGACAGCCGCGGGCTGGTCACCACCATCATCGAGGCGGCGCCGACGAACAGCACGAAGTTGCGCAGCGCGATCGACACCGACGAGCCGACCGCCGACTTGATCTGGGTGGTGTCGGCGGTGAGCCGCGAGACCAGTTCGCCGCTGCGCGCGGTGTCGAAGAACGCCGGCGACAGCGCGACGAGATGCCCGAACACGTCGCGCCGCAGATCGGTGACGATGCGCTCGCCGAGCGTGGTGACGAGGTAGTAGCGCATCGCACTGGCGCCGGCGAGCACCGCCACGATCGCGAGCATCACGCTGAAATAGCTGTTGATCATCGCGATGCCTTCGGGGCTGAAGCCGAAGTCGATCATGCGGCGCACCGCGAGCGGCACCAGCAGCGTCGTCACCGCCGCGACCACCAGCGCCACCAGCGCCGCCAGCGCGCGGCCGCGATAGCGCATGACGTAAGGCGCAAGCTTGAGCAGCGGGCGCAACCGCGCCGGCCGTGCCGCCGCACTATCCGCGATCGCCTCGACGGAGGGCTGCACGTCGGTGGCCGGAGCGGCCAACGCCGCAGGCTCCGGAGCCGCATTCAGCGGGACCGCAACTGCCGCTGCGCCCTGCCCTTCGTCGCGCCGACTTGCCGGTCTCATTCGCCTCACCGTCCTGATTAGATTGGCTCCAAATAGGCCCCGGCGCCACCGCTGGCAAATCGCGAATGCGTCAGCCGGGACGCGCCAAGGCGGCCGACGCCCCCGGCCGGTTCGCACGCGATCCGGCCGCATCACCCGCGGGCGGCGCTTGTCTGGCTCCGATCGGTGCGTTATAGAGCGCCGCAAATCCCGAACTTTGTGATAGCGCAACATGGGCGCCCGAGGCGCCGAAGGATCTGCCATGAAAGCCGAAATTCATCCGGATTATCATAACATTACCGTGGTCATGACCGACGGCACCGAGTATCAGACGCGCTCCACCTGGGGCAAGGAAGGCGACAAGCTGAACCTGGACATCGATTCCAAGTCGCATCCGGCCTGGACCGGCGGCACCCAGCAGATCCTCGATCGCGGCGGCCGCGTCTCGCGCTTCCAGAAGAAATTCTCGGGCTTCCTCAAGAAGGACTGAGCACGAGCCGTTTGCACCCGCGACGGCCGCGCGAAGCCCAGGACCAGTTCCGGAAAAACAGAAAACCCCGCAAATCGCGGGGTTTTTGCCTGGCGGACGGTGCGATGGTCTAAGAGCCATTTCCGTTCCGATCAAATCGGAACGGGCTCAACACCTTTATTTTAACGCGTTTTCTTCACGCGAACCGGCACCCACTTCGCTCGAAAACGCTCTACCCGGTCTGCTGGCCGAATGCCTGTTTCAGAAGATTCATCTGCGACATCAACGGATTGGCGACCGCCTCCGGTTCCATCGCGGGGGCGTGGATGGTGGCGTCGAGCCGCCGCACCCGGGCCTGCAGGGTCATCGAGCGGGCGATCAGGCCCTGCAATTGCTCCGGCAGCTTGGCCAGCATCTCGCCGGTGCCCGGCTCGGCCGCGGTCAGCTTCACCTTGGTCTTCTCGCGATTGGCCTGCACCAGGGTCATCTCGCCCTCCTTCACCGCGCGGTGCAGCAGAAGCCAGGAGGCGAGCTGCATCAGGCGGGTGGTAAGGCGCATGCTCTCGGTGGCGTAGGTCAGGCTGGCGGCACGGTCGAGCGCCTTGGCCTCGGCGCGGCCGAGGCCGTCGAGATAGGCGGCGGTTTCCTCGACCAGATCCATGCCCTCCCGGAACAGGGTGCCGAAGGCTGCCGAATTGGTCAGCCGGTCGGCCAGATGTACGAGTCCGGCCTCGCTTCGCGAACGTTCCGCCATATGACGCCTCACGCAACTTGTTACTGTGCCGCCCGGTGGACCAGCCACTGCTGGCGCCCCGAACGGTCCGTTGCCCGTTGGCCCCCGCAATAGCGCGTTCCGGCGCGTGGGTCGCCCCACGGCATCGCACGACCTCCGCGTGATCCAAAACCGAGCTGACTTATAGTGAACAAATCATTACCCGCGGACTTCGCGGAGTCCAGCGGCCGCGCCGATGAAACCGGAATTATGGTTTCCAGCCGCGCATGGGGCACCTCTGGGGGGCGCAAAAAAAAGCCGCCGTTGCCGGCGGCTGAAAGTCTAATAACAGGGAGGCGTCAAACAGAGTGGACAGGAGCCACTCGGTGTCCAAACAAGGACACCCTGTTGATACTCCAGAAGCCTTAATCGATCGTAAATGAGCGATTTTCTTCAGGCTTCGTTTGCCATTCGTGCCCGTATCCCGGGATTGTTTGACTGAGGGAAGATTCAATTCTTGAAGAAGCGGTCGGCGGCGTCGCGCGACGCCTGCTTGCCGGCCACCGCCGCCCGCAGCCGGGCGATCTCCGCCTCCAGCAGCGCGACGCGGTCCTCCAGCTCGCGCACGGACAACAACGACAGATCCTGGCCGATCTCGTGCGCGATCCTTTTCAGCGGCCTGTCGTCGTCCTCGCCCGCCATCCTCGCCTCCGTCGCAAGAGTTGCGCGCCAAGCGGTATCGCCGGTGCGCAAACACGCTATAACCCAGATGAGACCCGATTGAACAACGCAAGACGTCGATGGCGGCATGCGACGCCCCGCCACGAGACCGAGCCAAGGACCGATCCATGGACAAGCTGCCCGCGCAAATGACCGCCATCGCCATCAGCAAACCCGGCGGGCCGGAAGTGCTGCTGCCGGAAACGCGCCCCGTGCCGGTGCCCGGCAACGGCGAACTGCTGGTCAAGGTCGCCGCCGCCGGCGTCAACCGGCCCGACGTGGCGCAGCGCTCCGGCAGCTATCCGCCGCCGCCCGGCGCCAGCGACCTGCCCGGCCTCGAAATCGCCGGCGAAGTGGTCGCGGTCGGCCCCGGCACGCACCGGCACAAGGTCGGCGACAAGGTGATGTCGCTGGTGGCCGGCGGCGGCTATGCCGAATACTGCATCGCGCCCGATGCCCACGCGATCACCGTGCCGGATTCGCTGAGCATGACGGAAGCCGGCGCGCTGCCGGAAACCCTGATGACGGTGTGGCACAACGTGTTCGAGCGCGGTGGCCTCAAATCCGGCGAGACGCTGCTGATCCATGGCGGCTCGTCGGGGATCGGCACCATGGCGATCCAGCTCGCCAAAAACTTCGGCGCCAGGGTGATCGTCACCGTCGGCTCCAGGGACAAGGCCGAAGCCTGCCTCAAGCTCGGCGCCGACCACGCCATCGACTACAAGACCGAGGACTTCGTCGCCGCCACCCGCGAGCTGACCAATGGCGCCGGCGTCGACGTGATCCTCGACATGGTGGGCGGCGGCTACATCGAGAAGAACTACGATGCCGCCGCGATCGACGGCCGCATCGTGCAGATCGCGTTTCTCGGCGGGCCGAAGGCGACGGTCAATTTCACCAAGCTGATGACCAAGCGCCTCACCCACACCGGCTCGACGCTGCGGCCGCGTTCGGCGGAGGACAAGGCGGCGATGGTGAGCGCGATCGAGGCCAGGGTGCTGCCGCTGATCCGCGCCGGCAAGGTCAAGCCGTTGATGGACAGCCGTTTCCCGTTGCGCGAGGCGGCGGCCGCCCATCGCCGCATGGAGACCAGCCAGCATGTTGGCAAAATTGTGTTGACCGTCTGATCTCCCCAAAGCCACGTCGGGCACGGGAAACTGTTTGATTTCCCTCGCTTTCGTGGCATCTATCGCGTGCTACGGGGTACGGGTCGGGAACAACGGAACGCATCGGGTTTGCGGCCCGCTTGCAACGCTTCCCTCGCGACAGGTGCTCCCGCGTGTCAGCCGGTTTGCTTTGGTCCGGCCTGCTTTCGTTTGATCTGCCTTGGTCCGGTCCGTATCGCCACCGGACCTCGAACGTCGTCAACGCGGAGACTCGAGATTGCGCCTCTCCAGGTTCCTTGCCGGATTCCCTGTCGGGTTCCCAGCGCTGCTCGCGCTGGTCGTTGCCCTCCTGGCCCCGACCCTTCCGGCGCGCGCAGTCGATGCCGTCAGCGTGCGCAGCGATGCGCCGGCGATCGATCTCACCGCCGTTCTCGACCATCAGCATAGCGACACCGACCGCATCCAGGTCTCCACCGCGCCGGGCACCGACGGCATCGTCCGCCGCATCGAGGTGCGCGCCCGCGAGGGCGGCCAGAACTGGGTGGTGTTCGCGCTCGCCAACAACACCGACGACCAGCTCGACCGCCTGATCGTGGCGCCGCATTACCGCATTGTGTCGTCCGGGCTATTGTGGCCCGATCTCGGCCTGTCGCGGATCGTGACCATCACGCCGTCGACCGGCGACCGCCCCGAACGGCAGGAGAACCCGACCGCGGACATCTTCCGCGTCACCCTCGATCCCGGCGCCGTCATCACCTTCGTCGCCGAACTGCGCAGCGACAAGCTCCCGCAGCTCTATCTGTGGGAGCCCGACGCCTACAAGGACAAGGTCAACTCCTTCACGCTCTACCAGGGCATCGTGATCGGCATTTCCGGCCTGCTGGCGCTGGTGCTGACCATCCTGTTCGTGGTCAAGGGCAGCATCATGTTCCCCGCCGCCGCGGCGCTGGCGTGGGCGGTGCTGGTCTATATCGGCGTCGATTTCGGCTTCTGGGGCAAGGTGCTGGACATGTCGGCCGGCGCCGAGCGGATCTGGCGCGCCTCGGGCGAGGCCATGCTGGCGGCGACGCTGCTGGTGTTCCTGTTCGCCTATCTCAATCTCAACCGCTGGCACGTGCGCTACTCGCACATCACGCTGGGCTGGCTCGCCTTCCTCGGCTCGCTGGTGGCGCTGGCGCTGGTCGATCCCGCGGTCGCCTCCGGCATCGCGCGCATCTCGCTGGCGATGATCGCGGTGTGCGGCTTCGCGCTGATCGTCTACCTCTCGACCCACGGTTACGACCGCGCGGTGCTGCTGATCCCGACCTGGTTCCTGCTGGTGGTCTGGGTGGTCGCCGCCGGCATGACGGTGGAAGGCGCCGTCACCAACGACATCGTCGGCCCGGCACTGCTCGGCGGCCTGGTGCTGATCGTGATGCTGATCGGCTTCACGGTGATGCAGCACGCTTTCGCCGGCGGCACCGGCAGCGGCGTGGTGTCCGACGTCGAGCGCCGCGCGCTGGCGCTGATCGGCTCCGGCGACCTGATCTGGGACTGGGACGTCTCCGCCGACAAGGTGTTCACCAGCCCCGAGACCGAGGCGCTGCTGGGACTGAAGCGCGGCACGCTGGAAGGCCCGGCCGCGAGCTGGCTCGAGGTGCTGCATCCGCTCGACCAGGACCGCTTCCGCGCCGCGCTCGACAGCGTGCTCGACCAGCGCCGCGGCCGGCTGGTGCAGGACTTCCGGCTGCGCACGCCGGACGGCCATTTCATGTGGTTCGCGCTGAAGGCGCGGCCGGTGGTCGGCTCCGACGGCGAGGTGGCGCGCGTCATCGGCACGCTGACCGACGTGACCGAGACCAAGAACGCCGAGGAGCGGCTGCTGCACGACTCGGTCAACGACAACCTCACCGGCCTGCCCAACCGCAAGCTGTTCGTCGATCGCGTCGCCAGCCTGGCCGGCCTGTCCAGGTCGCTGCCCGATACCCGGCCGACGGTGATGCTGATCGACATCGACCGCTTCAAGCAGGTCAACGATTCCGTCGGCATCGCGGTCGGCGATTCGATCCTGCTGACGCTGGCGCGACGGCTGACCCGCATCCTAAAAGCCCAGGACACGCTGGCGCGGGTCGCCGGCGACCAGTTCGGCGTGATCCTGATGTCCGAGCAGGACCCGGCCCGCATCACCGCCTTCGCCGAGACCGTGCGCAAGACCATCCGCGCGCCGATCGCCTTCAACGACCGCGAGATATTCCTCACCGCCTCGATCGGGCTGGCGCTGGCCGACCCGCAAGCGCCGCCCAACGACGACGTCATCAAGGACGCCGAACTGGCGATGTATCATTCCAAGCGGATCGGCGGCGACCGCATCGACGTCTACAAGCCGGCGATGCGCGCCCGCAGGAACGACCGCCTGACACTGGAATCCGACCTGCGCCGCGCCATCGAACGCGAGGAACTGACCCTGCTCTACCAGCCGATCGTGCGGCTCGAGGACCGCGCGGTCGCCGGCTTCGAGGCGCTGGCGCGCTGGGACCATCCCAAGCTGGGACGGATGTCGCCGGTCGAATTCATCAAGATCGCCGAAGAGACCGGCATGATCGTCGATCTCGGCATGTTCGTGATGAACCAGGCCGCGCGCCAGCTCAGCGTGTGGCAGCGCGCGATGCGCGCCCGCGCCCCGATCTTCGTCAGCGTCAACGTCTCGTCGCGGCAGTTGCTGCGCCACGACCTGATCCACGACATCCGCACCGTGCTGTCGCGCTCGGCGGTGGCGCGCGGCACGTTGAAGCTCGAACTGACCGAGTCGCTGGTGATGGAAAACCCCGAGCACGCCGCGCAGATGCTGCAACGGATCCGCGAACTCGGCGTCGGCCTGTCGCTGGACGATTTCGGCACCGGCCATTCGTCGCTGGCCTATCTGCAGCGCTTCCCGTTCGACACCATCAAGATCGACCAGTCCTTCGTCCGCACCACCCAGCGCGGCGCGCGCCCGGTGATCCTCAAGTCGATCATCGCGCTTGCGCACGACCTCGGCATGGACGTGGTGGCGGAAGGCGCGGAAACCGATTCGGATGCGGTGGAGCTGTATCAGCTCGGCTGCGAATACGCCCAGGGCTTCGCGTTCGGCGAGCCGATGGATTCGGATGCGGCGATGCGGCTGCTGACGGAAGAACGGCTGGAAGCCGCCGACTGAGCGGCAGGTCTGACGCCCGTCCCACCACATTCTCGCCGGCGCGCACGGCACACGCCATCACATGCAGGGGCGACGGTTTACAAGCACCACGCGCCGTCTCGCAACGATCGAAAAAGGCGCCTTTGCTCTTCCGCCCTCATGCATGCCCGGACGCGTTGGACAGCATGCCGGGATCGATGCCGATCTTGCGCAGCGCCCGCGCATACTTGTCCTCGATATCGTCGCCGAACACGAGTTCCTCGTCGGCGGGACAATGCAGCCAGCCATTGTGCTGGATCTCGCTTTCGAGCTGGCCCGGCGCCCAGCCCGCATAGCCCAGCGCGAGGATGGCGTGCCTCGGCCCCGCGCCGGTGGCGATCGCCTTGAGGATATCCAGGGTCGCCGTCAGGCAGATGTCGTCGTCGATCGGCAGCGTCGCATCCTTGATGAAGAAATCGCTGGAATGCAGCACGAAGCCGCGGCCGGTCTCCACCGGGCCACCCTTCAATACCTTCATGGATTCGGCCGTCTCCGGCAGCTTGATCTGCTCGCTGTCCGGAATGATGTTGAGCTGCACCAGCAGTTCGGGAAAATCGATGCTGCCCGCCGGCCGGTTGACGATGATGCCCATCGCGCCTTCGGCGGAATGCGCGCAGACATAGATCACCGAGCGCGCGAAGCGCTCGTCATCCATCACCGGCATCGCGACCAGCATCTGGCCGTCAAGATAGCCGCCGCCATCCTCGCCTGAATCCGCCGGTCCGAGGTGGTCGTCTGTCTGCTTTTTTGATGAAGAAGCCATCATCCGCCATTTTTTGCCTGCATAACCATCCTGATATTGGGTGTCCCGCCTGTCAATCAACCATCCGGGCGCCTTCCGGATCACACGCAATTCAATGGTTTGAATTTATCTCTCCCTGTAAATACGTCCCATGAGTCCAATTGTTCCATCTCGTCTGGGTTTCGCCGTTGCCGCCGCCGTGCTCGCATCCGGCTTAAGCGTTGCCGCCCGCGCGCAGGATGCGTCGCCATGGGCGCATGACACGCATTCCGCCGTTCGCCTGCTGGCCGGCTCGCGCAACGGGCCGGTGCTGCTCGGCGGCATCGCCTTCCAATTGCAGCCGGGCTGGAAAACCTATTGGCGCACGCCGGGCGACTCCGGCGTGCCGCCGCGCTTCGACTTCGCCAAATCGGACAATATCGAGGCGGTGACCGTGCTGTGGCCCGCGCCGCATGAATTTCCCGACGGCGCCGGCGGCACTTCGCTGGGCTACAAGAACCAGGTGGTGCTGCCGCTGCGCATCGTGGCGAAGAATCCCGACAAGCCGGTGGTGCTGCGCGCCGCCATCGCCTATGCGGTCTGCGAGAAGCTGTGTGTCCCGGTGGAGGCCGACGCCGAGCTGCCGTTCAGCAATGTCGCCAGCACCGAGGACGGCGCGCTCGCCGCCGCCGTCGACACGGTGCCGAAGCCGGCCAGGATCGGCGATCCCAATCCGCTTACCATTCGCGACGTCCGCCGCGAGGGCGCCTCCCGCGTGATCGTCGATGTCGTCGCCTCCGACAAGGAGGAGGTGCATCTGTTCGTCGAGGGCCCGACGCCGGACTGGGCGTTGCCGGTGCCGAAGCAGACGGGCCCACGCGAAGCCGGCCTGCGGCATTTCGCCTTCGCGCTCGACGGCCTGCCGAGCCACGCGACCGCCGACGGCGCCGCGCTGAAACTGACGCTGGTCGGCGCCAGCCGCGCCTACGAGTTCAACGTCACCCTCGATCACGCCGGCGAATAGGGCGCATCCAACCGAATCTTAACGAACGGTTGCTAGAGGTCGTTGTTTCTTGGTGGAGCCGCCGTTCGTCATGCTCCGCAATGACGCCCGAAGTGTTTCCATCAGAATCGAAGCCCGCTCTCGAAATCGCGATAGGCTGGACGCTACCGCCTGCGCAAGGATCGCTCGTTGGCCGTCATGGAAACGCCGTCCCCATCAGCAGCGCCGCGCGCGGGTTTGGCGGCCCGCCTCCGCGCGAGGCTCGGCGGCTCCAGCGAAGGCTCACTGACCAACCGGCTCGCCGGCATGGTGTTCCTGATCCGCGTGGCGAGCGCCGCGCTGGCCTATCTCGCCCAAGTGCTGCTGGCGCGCTGGATGGGCGGCTCCGACTACGGCGTCTATGTCTATGTCTGGACCTGGGTGCTGCTGATCGGCAGCATGGCCGACTTTGGCACCGCGGTCTCGGCCCAGAAGTTCATTCCGGAATATCGCGCCGGCGGCGAGCACGCGCTGCTGCGCGGCTTCCTCGCCCGCAGCCGGCAGATGACGTTCGGCGTCTCGACGGTCATCACACTGCTGCTGGCGGCCCTGATCCATCTGCTGACGCCGCACCTCGACCCGGCGACGGTGACGCCGCTCTATGTCGGCTGCCTGATCGTGCCGGCCTTCGTCGTCGCCAACACCCAGGATGGGATCGCCCGCTCCTACGACTGGATGACGCTCGGCCTGATGCCGCAATTCATCGTGCGGCAGTCGCTCATCATCGGCTTCACCGCCGGCGCTTTCGCGCTCGGCTTCCGGCTCGATGCCACCCTGGCGATGCTGGCCAGCCTCGCCGCGGTGTGGATCGCCATGCTGGGCCAGATGACGGTGCTCAATCGGCGGCTGGCGACGCAGGTCGCACCCGGGCCGAAGGCTTACGACCATCGCGGCTGGCTCGCCACCTCGCTGCCGATCCTGCTGGTCGAGGGCTTCTACCTGCTGTTGTCCTACACTGACGTGCTGGTGCTTCAGCAATTCCGCGCCGCCGAGGAGGTCGGCATCTACTTCGCCGTGGTCAAGACGCTGGCGCTGGTGTCGTTCATTCACTACGCGATGTCGGCGACCACCGCGCACCGCTTCAGCGAATACCACGCCGCCGGCGACCGCGAGCGATTGTCGGCCTATGTCGCGCATGCCATCACCTGGACGTTCTGGCCGTCGCTGGCGGCGACCATCGTGCTGCTGGCGCTCGGCAAGCCGCTGCTGTGGCTGTTCGGGCCGCAATTCGTCGGCGGCTACGATATCATGTTCATCGCCGCCATCGGGCTGGTGGTCCGCGCGGCGATCGGGCCGGTGGAGCGGCTGCTCAACATGCTCGGCCAGCAGAAGCTGTGCGCGCTGGCCTACGCACTGGCCTTCCTGCTCAACCTCGCTTTGTGCGTCGCGCTGGTGCCGCGCTTCGGCGGCCACGGTGCCGCCGCCGCGACCTCGATCGCGCTGACCTTCGAGACGGCGCTGCTGTTCTGGATCACCCGCCACCGCCTCGGCCTGCACGTCCTCGCATTCGGCAGGCGCGGCGCCTGATATCGTCAGCCGTCATTGCCAGGCATAGCCCGTCGCAGACGGGCGTGAACGCCCTTTCGACCCGCCTGCGGGGCCGAAGCCCCTTCGGCGCGGCGAAGACCCGGCAATCCATCATCGTTCGAGAAGATGGATGCGCGGATCAGGTCCGCGCATCACGCCGATATTCACTCGATTCAATTCGTAACTGCTTATGCGGCGGTCCAGCCGCCGTCCATCGACAGGTTGGCGCCGGTGATCTGGCTGGCGTCGTCGCCGCACAGATAGACCGCGAGCGCCGCGACCTGCTCCACGGTGACGAACTGCTTGGTCGGCTGCGCGTCGAGCAGCACGTCGTTGATAACCTGCTCCTTGGTCATGTTGCGCGCCTTCATGGTGTCGGGAATCTGCCGCTCCACCAGCGGGGTCCAGACATAGCCGGGGCTGATGCAGTTGCAGGTGATCTTGAAGGTGGCCAGCTCCAGCGCCACCGTCTTGGTCAGGCCGGCGATGCCGTGCTTGGCGGAGA
>JAGRLZ010000137.1 GCA_020441545.1 Xanthobacteraceae bacterium
ATGGCGAACTTCCGCGAACTGACCCAGCTCGAGGCCCAGGCCCGCACCAACGCCTGGAGGGTCCTCCAGGACCGCATGCAGCAGAACCTCGCAAACCTCCAAAAACTCCTCTCTCCAAAATAAGTCGAAACAAACAAGCATCGATAGTACCGAGGAAACGCCGGTGGCCTGCGATCCGCGTGTCGGATCGCAAGCCGCCCAAGTCATAACAGATCGCGCAAGTCGCAGATCGCTCAAGTCAATGACCAAGGAGTTGTGCCCATGAATGAAATGCCCTGGATCAAGTCGTATCCGCCCGGTGTCAAATGGGATGCGAAGATTGCCGTCTCCCCCGTGCAGCAGATTCTCGAAGGATCGGCGGCGCGATGGCCGGATAACATGGCGGTCGACTTCATGGGCCGGCGCATCTCCTATGCCGAGCTTGACGACCTCGCCAATCGCGCGGCGACGGGACTGCAGAAGCTCGGCGTCAAGCCGGGCGTGCATGTCGGGCTCTATCTGCCTAATACGCCGCACTACCTCATCAGCCTGTTCGGGGTCCTGAAGGCGGGCGGCACCGTCGTCAACTACTCGCCGCTCGATGCCGCCAAGGTGCTCGAACACAAGATCGAGGACAGCCAGACCGACTTCCTGATCACGCTCGACCTGGCCTCGCTCTATCCGCAGATGGCGCCGATGCTCGACAGCACCCGGCTGAAGAAGCTGATCGTCGGCAATCTGGGCGAGATGTCGGGGAACCCGGACGCCGTCAATGCGCAGATGCAGGCGACCAAGCAGCTCGCCAGCGTTCCGAGCGATGACAGGCATGTCACGTTCCAGGCACTGCTCGACAACGACGGCATCTATCGGAGCTATCCGGTCGATGACCCTGCCGGGACCATCGCGGTGCTGCAATACACCGGTGGCACCACCGGCCTGCCGAAGGGCGCCATGCTCACGCATGCCAACCTGACCGCGGCCACCAACCAGTGCATCGAGACCACGCACACCGATCCGCCGACCCTCGACGAAGGCAACGAGCGTGTTCTCGCCGTCCTGCCGCCGTTCCACATCTATGCGCTGACCGTCAACATGCTGCTCGGCATCCGTATCGGCGCGGAGCTTGTCCTGCATACCCGCTTCGACGTCGATGCCGTGCTCAAGGAGCTGACCGAGAAGAAGATCACCGCCTTCCCCGGCGTTCCGACGATGTTCGTCGCGGTGCTCAACCACCCCAAAGCGGCGCAGGCGGACCTGAGCGCGCTGAAGTGGTGCAACTCCGGCGGCGCGCCGCTGCCGCTCGAAGTGCAGCAAAGCTTCGAGAAGCTGACCGGCTGCCGACTGGCCGAAGGCTGGGGCATGACGGAGACCTCTCCGACCGGCACCTTTACGCCGGTGACCAATGAACCGCGTCCCGGTTCGTGCGGCGTGCCGAGCCCCGGCATCGACATCAAATTCCTGGATACCGGCGACAACACCACCTACGTGCCGCTGGGCCAGACCGGCGAGTTGTGCATCAAGGGTGCGAACGTGATGAAGGGCTACTGGAAGAATCCCGACGCCACCGACGCGATCATGACTTCGGACGGCTTCATGCGCACCGGCGACGTCGGCTACATGGACCAGGACGGCTACGTCTATATCGTCGATCGCACCAAGGACATGCTGCTGTGCGGTGGCTTCAACGTCTATCCGCGCGTGCTCGAGGAAGCCGTCTACAAGCATCCCTCGGTCGAGGAAGTCGCGGTGATCGGTATCCACGATGACTACCGTGGGCAGTCGCCGAAAGCCTTCGTCAAGCTGAAGGCAGGCGCTGCGCCGTTCACGCTGAAGGAGCTGCAGGAGTTCCTGAAGGACAAGCTCGGCAAGCACGAGATGATCCATGCGCTGGATATCCGTGGCGAACTGCCGAAGACCGCCGTCGGCAAGATCTCGAAGAAGGATCTCTATGACGAGGAAGACCGCAAGGTTGCCGCGAAGGCAAGCTGAGCCGGCGGCCGGCCGCCGCCTGGCGGGCCGGCAGGTTGAGCTGACAGGTTGAATCGACCCGCGAGCCCTGCTTCCGATCGGAAGCGGGGCTCGACTTTTCTGACGCTTCGTGTCCCGCGCAACGTCACATGGGCTGCGCGGATGTCCGCGACATCGGGGCCGTCGCAATCACGGCGGACGTGGCGGCTGCCGCAACGACGGCAATGCGGCGGGGTGCGGGTTCCAGCCCGATCGTGTATGATCCGGCGGCCGTGATCCCCGGTATCAGGACCGCATGTCGACCTATCGATTGAACACCCTGTTTGCACCGCGCTCGGTCGCCGTGGTCGGCGGCAGTCCGCGACCCGCCTCGATCGGGCGTGCGATCTTGCGCAACGTCAAGGCGTCCGGCTTCGAGGGGGACGTCGGCCTGGTCAATCCGCGCTACCCGGAGATCGAGGGTGTGGCGTCGGTTGCATCCCTTGCCGCGCTGCCGTTCGTGCCGGAACTGGCCGTCGTGACGGCGCCTGCCTCCACGGTGCCGGCGATCATCGCCGAGGCCGCGCGCCTCGGCGTCGCCGGCGCGGTCGTGGTCAGCACGGAACTGACGCGGGAGCCGGGGTCGGTGGCCGACATCGTCGGCCGCATCGCGCGCAACAGCGGCATGCGCCTGCTGGGTCCGAACTGCCTGGGCATGATCGTGCCGCGGATCAAGCTCAATGCCAGCTTCTCGGCGCATATGCCGCGCGCGGGCAGCCTCGGGCTGATTTCGCAGTCCGGCGCCATTGCGGGCGGCATGATCGATTGGGGGGTTTACAGGAACGTCGGGTTTTCCGGCGTCGTCTCCGTCGGCGAGCAACTGGATGTCGATATCGCCGATCTGCTCGACTTCTTCGCGCTCGATCAGGCGACCAAGGCGATCCTGGTCTATCTCGAAGAGGTCAAGAATGCGCGGAAGTTCATGTCGGCCGCGCGGGCTGCCGCGCGGGTCAAGCCGGTGGTGGTGGTCAAGCCGCAGCACGCGGTCCGGAGCGGGCCGCCGCCGGCGACCACCATCGGCACGCTTGCCGATCCCGATGCCGTGTATGACGCGGCGTTCCTGCGCGCCGGAATGCTGCGCGTGTTCGACCTGCGTGAACTGTTCGACGGCGCGGCCATCCTGGGTCGGATCAAGGGCCGGATCGGCAACCGGCTCGCGATCCTGACCAATGACGATGGCATCGGCGTCCTGGCGCTGGACCGATTGTCGATCCTCGGCGGCGTTCCGGCGCATATCGCGCCCGATGCTCGGGCAAAGCTGGATGACGTGCTGCCGCCGAACTGGTCCGGCACCAATCCGGTCGATCTGATGGCGGATGCGGATCCCGCACGCTACGTCGCCGCCTTGAACATTCTTCTGGCGGCGACCGATAGCGATGCCGTTCTCGTTCTCAACGTGCAGACCGGCATTTCGGAGTCGCATACCATCGCCGAAGCGGTCGCCGACGCCATCAAGGCGGAGCGAAGCCGGCGCGGCCCATTGGCCAAGCCGGTGCTGGCGGTCTGGGTCGGCGCCGACGAACACGTGGTGAAGTTGTTCGCGGAGGCCCAGGTTCCGTTCTTCTCGACCGAGGACGACGCGGTTCGCGGCTTCATGCATGTGGTGCGGCACGGCGAGGCGGCGGAGTCGCTCACCGCGGTCCCGCCCAGCCTGCCGCAGGATTTCGTGCCGGACGTGACGGCGGCGCGGCGCGTGGTCGAGGCCGCGATTGCCGACGGCCGGTCGCACCTCGATCCGGGCGAAGTGTCGGATCTGCTCGCGGCCTATCAGATCGAAATGGTGCCGGCATCGGTCGCGGTGGATGCGGACGCCGCCGCCGAGGCCGCGCTGCCGATCATCGAGGCGGGCGATACGGTCGCCCTCAAGCTGCTGTCGCGGGATATTCCGCACAAGTCGGATGTCGGCGGTGTCGTTCTCAACCTGACCAGTGTCGAAGCCGTGCGCTCGGCGGCCCGCCGTATCCTCGCCAATGCAAGGGACAAGTCTCCCGCCGCGCGGCTCGACGGCTTTGTGGTTCAGCCGATGGTCCTGCGGCGCAAGGCACGCGAATTGGTCGTCGGCATCGCCGACGATCCGACATTCGGCGCCGTGCTGGTGTTCGGCCATGGCGGAACGGCGGTCGAACTGATCGACGACAAGGCGCTGGCGCTGCCGCCGCTCGACCTCAAGCTGGCGCGCGAGCTGGTCGCGCGGACGCGGATCGCGCGCCTGCTTCACGCCTATCGCGACGTGCCGGCGGTCAAGGCCGATGAGGTGGCGTTGACGCTCGTCAAGCTTGCGCAACTCGCGGCCGACATTCCCGAGGTCAGGGAGCTGGGCATCAATCCGCTGCTGGCGGACGAAACCGGCGTACTGGCGATCGATGCGCGTGTCGCTGTTGCCAGGGCTGCCAAGAAATTCGCAGGGCCCGGCGGCGGGCGCTTCGCGGTCCGGCCCTATCCATCGCAATGGATCCGGCGCGTCGTTCTCGAAGACGGCTGGCGTGTCGTGGTGCGGCCGATCCGTCCCGAGGACGAGCCATTGATCCATGAATTCGTCCAGCACGTCTCCGTCGAGGATCTACGGCTGCGTTTCTTTGCCGCCATCAAGGAGTTCAGCCACGAGTTCGTCGCCCGCCTGACGCAACTCGACTACGCGCGGGCGATGGCTTTCGTCGCGATCGACGAGGCGAGCGGCGCCATGATCGGCGTCGTCCGTATCCATTCGGACTCGATCCACGAGTCCGGCGAATATGCGATCCTGCTCCGTTCCGATCTCAAGGGCCGCGGGCTCGGCGGGGCCTTGATGCAGCTCATCATCGAATATGCCCGGGCCGAAGGCCTGAAGCGGGTCGAGGGCGACGTGTTGCAGGAGAACACGGTGATGCTGGCGATGTGCCGCAGCCTCGGTTTCGAGGTGACGACAAACCCGGCCGAACGTGACCTGTGCCATGTGCGGCTCGATCTCGAAGCGCCGTCGGTGTCGCCGGACGCCGCCGGTTCGCCGTGAGCCCGAACCACCGGCGCTGTCGCCGTCGTCGCGGAGCTGTTGCCGATCGTGCGCGGGATCGAAATCCGCCGGCAGGCTCCGGCGAGGTGGCACGCGCCTGGAGGCTTTCTGTTCTTGACGGCATCATCCGTCGTCATGCCCGGACTCGATCCGCGCATCCATCTTCTCAAAAATTGATGGATTGCCGGCATAGGCGAGCGGAAGCGACGCCGTTGTTCGCACAGGCGAGCGGAAGCGACGCCGTTGTTCGCACAGGCGAGCGGAAGCGACGCCGTTGTTCGCACAGGCGAGCGGAAGCGACGCCGTTGTTCGCACGGCTATGCCCGGCAATGATGCTGTCGGCGAAGCGTTGAAAAGACCCGCTTCAGGCCCGCTTGAAGCGGGGCAGCGAAATCGTGTCGGAGATCGGCTCGCAGACCAGCCGCACCCGCATGTCGAAGGTGACGTCGTCCGGCTTGCCGCCGGTATAGGTGCTGATCATGCGCGGTCCCTCGTCGAGTTCGACCAGCAGCACCGCGTAGGGAACGTCGTCCTTGAAGGCGGGGCCGGGCGCGCGATGGACGATGCTGAAGGAATGCACCGTGCCGTGGCCGCTGGCCGCGCGGTGGACCAGGTCGTCGCTGCCGCACCGGCGGCAGATCGCCTGCTGATAGTATTGCACGTGGCCGCACGCCTTGCAGTGCTGCAACAGCAGCTTTCCGTCGCGCAGCCCCTTCCAGAGCGCGGCGCTGTCGGCGTCGGGCGACGGCTCGGGCTTGCGCCTGGCCTCTTCGGGCGTGATCACAGCGTGGCCTCCGTGCCGAGGATGGTGGTGGCATGGGTGGCGAAGCCGCCACCGAGGCTGTGCACCAGCCCCAGTTCGGCCCCTGCGACCTGCCGCTCGCCGCATTGCCCGCGCAACTGCGCGATCACCTCGTGGAAGTGAAACAGCGAGCCGGGGATGCCGGAATGCGCGAACGACAGCAGGCCGCCGTGGGTGTTGGACGGAATCTGCCCGCCATAGGTGGTGTGGCCGTCGGCGACGAAGCGGCCGCCTTCGCCCTTCGGGCAGAAGCCGAGGTCCTCCAGCATCATGATGACTGTGCCGGTGAAGCAATCGTAGACGCCGGCGACGTCGATGTCCTTCGGCGCGCAGCCCGCCATGCGATAGGCCCGGCGGCTGGATTGGACCGCGCCGGTGGTGGTCAGTGACGGCATCAGGAAGATGTGCTCGTGGGTGTAGCATTCGCCGCCGCCGAGGATGAAGACCGGCTTCTCGATTCCCAGCGCCTGGGCGCGTTCGGCCGAGGTCAGCACGAACGCCGCGGCGCCGTCCGAGATCAGCGAGCAGTCGAGCTTGTGATAGGGCGTCGTCACCAGCTTCGACGACAGCACGTCCTCGATCGTGATCGGCGCGGTCTGCTGGGCGCCGGGGGTGCGCGCGGCATGGCGGCGCTGGGTCACCGCCACCTGCGCCAGTTGCTCCGGCGTGGTGCCGAATTCCTTCATGTGCCGGTGCGCCGTCATCGCGAAGGTGTTGGCGACCGGGATGCCGAACGGCATCTCGTATTGCTGGTCGCGGCTTTCGGTCAGCGCGCGCAGCGCCAGGTCCGGCGTCATGCCGGTGAGCATGCTGTCGCCGGCAGCGACCAGAACGGTCTCCGCAAGCCCGCCATGGATGGCGGCGGCGGCGATGTTGAACATCGTGGCGGCGGTGGCGCCGGACGCCTGCAGCGTGTTGGAGAACGTCGGCGCGAGGCCGAAATACTCGCTGAAGGCGACGCTGAAACGATGAAATGGCGAAGCGATCGCCGAACCGGACAGCACGCCGTCGATATCCTTGCGCGTCAGCCCGCAATCGGCGAGCGCATGCTTCGCCGCGGTTGCCGTCAGCGCCAGCGGGCTCTGTCCCGGCACGCTGCCGACCGGCGACAGGCCGATGCCGACGATCGCGACCTTGCCGCGCAGGCTGGAGTCGAGACCGGATGTCATCGGCCCCGTTCCGGTGCGGATTCTTTGGCCAGCCGGGCTTCCGGTTCGTGACGCCGCATCTGGCTGCTGGCGGAGCGGGGAAAGTCGGCAAATTCGATGATGCGGATCCGGCGCGGGCATTTGTCGGCGGCGAGGCCGCCGATCGGCATGCCCGCGGCGGAGCGCCCTCCCGCCGACAGGGCCGGTGGCCTCAAACGAACGCTCATGCGGCAGACCTTTCGCCCTCGTTTCTTGTTCATCCTGGTGTTCGGTCGATATTGTGGAGCCGGCGGCGACCGCGCGCAAGGCCGCGCGCGCGGGGCCTGCCGGTCGCATCCGACATCCAACGTCCGAAATCCAATATCCATTCGCGAAACGGTGGAGGCGTTCTGTCCCAGCGCGCCGCATCGAGGCGCGATGGACCTCAGCGCTCGTCGGCGATCACCTTGCCGTCGTTGGGAAGCTGGCCGATGCCGACCAGCTCGACGCGGCCGCCGAGCTTGGTGACGGCGCGCAGGCTCGCGGTGACGGCCTCGGCGAGCGCGGCCGAGGCTTGCGCGGCTTCGGCCTTCAGCGTCATCGCATCGGCCTCGCCCTGGCGGGTGACGACAAGGCGCAGCCGCGCCAGTTCGGGATGGCGCCTGCCGATATCGGCGATCTGCTCGGGGCGCACGAACATGCCCTTGACCTTGGTGGTCTGGTCGGCACGGCCCATCCAGCCCTTGATCCGGATGTTGGTGCGGCCGCAGGCGCTGGTGCCGGGCAGGGCGGCGGTGAGATCGCCGATCGCGAGGCGAATCCAGGGATGATGCGCATTCAGCGAGGTGACGACGATCTCGCCGACGTCGCCTTCGGCGACCGGCTCGCCGGTGCCGGGCTTCACGATCTCGAGGATCAGGTTCTCGTTCACCACCATGCCGTCGCGCGCCTGGGTTTCGAAGGCGACCATGCCGAGCTCGGCGGTGCCGAAGGATTCATAGGCGTCGATGCCGCGCGACTTGACCTCCGCCCGCAGCGAGGGCGGAAAGGCGGCAGCGGAGACCATGGCGCGCTTGATCGAGGATATGTCGCGGCCGCCCTTCTCGGCACTGTCGAGCAGGATCTTGAGGAAGTCCGGCGTGCCGGCATAGGCGATCGGGCGGTAGGCTTCGATCAGTTCGAACTGCTGTTCGGTGTTGCCCGGGCCGGCCGGGATCACGGCGCAGCCGAGCGCGCGGGCGGCGGAATCGAAGATGAAACCGCCGGGCGTCAGGTGATAGCCGAAGGTGTTCAGCACCACGTCGCCGGGGCGCAGGCCGGCGGCGAAAATGCCGCGCGCGCTGCCCCAGGAATCGGTCTCGGCCGATTGCGGCTCGAAGATCGGTCCGGGCGAGGTGAACAGCCGGCCGAATGTGCCGAGCGGCGCGGTAACGAAGCCGCCGAATGGCGGATTGGCCTTGTGCAGCGCCGGCAGTTCGGATTTGCGCAGCACCGGCAGCGTCGCTAGCGACGCGCGGTCGGTGATGCGTGCCGGATCGATGCCCTTGAGCCGTTCGGCATAGGCGGGGGCCTGCATCGCGGCGCGCAGGACATCCGGCAGCCGCGCGAACAGGTCGGCCTCGCGCGCGGCGGGCGCGCGGGTTTCGAGGGAGTCGTAATGGTCGGTCATGGGCGAGGTCCTGTGATTTTGAGCCGCCTGTCTGCGTTCGTCCCGCGTCGTTCCGGGGCGCGAGCCCTTTGCGGGCGCATTCCGGAATGACGTATCGATGTCCGGCCGCGATCACAGCCAGCGCTTGCGGCGCTTGAAGCTTTTCAGGTTCTTGAAACTCTTGCGCTGGTCGCCGGCGCCGCCGAGATAGAATTCCTTCACGTCCTCGTTGTCGCGCAGTTCGTCGGCGGTGCCGTCCAGCACCACCTTGCCCTGCTCCATGATGTAGCCGTGGCTCGCCACCGACAACGCGGCGCGGGCGTTCTGCTCGACCAGCAGGATGGTGACGCCGAGATCGCGGTTGATCTGCTGGATGATGGCGAACACCTCCTTCACCAGCAACGGCGACAGGCCCATCGACGGCTCGTCCATCAGGATCATCTTGGGCCGCGCCATCAGCGCGCGGCCGATCGCCAGCATCTGCTGCTCGCCGCCGGAAAGATAGCCGGCCAGCCCGGTGCGCTCCTTGAGGCGCGGGAAATACCTGAACACCATGTCGATGTCGGCAGAGACGTTGCCGTCGCTGCGGGTGAAGGCGCCGAGCCGCAGGTTTTCCAGCGTGGTCATGTCGGCGATGATGCGGCGGCCTTCCATCACCTGGAAGATGCCGCGCCGCACGATGTGATCGGGATCAATGCCGTTGATGCGCTCGCCGTCGAACATGATCTCGCCGCGGGTGACCTCGCCTTCCTCGGTCTTGAGCAGGCCGGAGATCGCCTTCAGCGTGGTCGACTTGCCGGCGCCGTTGGCGCCGAGCAGCGCCACGATCGCGCCCTTCGGCACGTCGAGCGACAGCCCGCGCAGCACCAGGATCACCTTGTCGTACACCACCTCGATGTTGCGCACCGAGAGCAGGGGAGCGGTGGCCAGGGCAGGTGCAGGTGTCGGCCGCGCTTCTGGTTGCATGGATGGCTGCATGATGTCGGCCTTTGCCAGTTATAGCGGTCACCTCCCCTTGAAAAGGGGAGGTCGGCTCGCGAAGCAAACCGGGTGGGGATCAAGTGCCCCCCACCTCGACCCTCCCCCTTTCGGGGGGAGGGAGTTTGGATTACCACCCCAGCCATTCGGCCTTGCGCGGCAGGTCGATGGTCTTGACCTTCTCGAGCTTGATGGTGCCCTTGGCCATCAGGTCGTTGAGGTCGCCCGCGGTCGGGCCGGAGACCTTGGCGCGATACAGGTCCACCTTCATGGTCGGGCGATGGTCCTTGTCGGTCCAGGTCGACGGCGCGCAGACGCCGTCCATGCCGGCCGGCACCCAGTCCTTCTTCTGGTAGAAGCCCTTGGCGACGTTCTCGCCGGTCACCCCGCCATTCTTGGAGGCCCATTCGATGGCTTCCTTCATGTAGAGCGCGGTGCAGACCGCGGCGACGTAATGCACCGGGCGATAGACCTTGCCGGTGGGATCGGACATCCTGGAGATTTCCATGACCGTCTTCATGCCCGGCGCGTTGCCGCCCCAGCCGACCGCGGTGCGCAGCGGAAACACCACGCCGTTCGCCGCGTCGCCCGCGGCCTTTGCGGCGTTCTCGTCCATGCCCCAGACGTTGCTGAGGAATTGCACGTCGACGCCGGCGGTCTTGCACGCCTTCATGACGGAGATGTTGGAGGCGGCGGTGTTGCCGAGATAGGCGTAGTTGGCGCCGGAGCTCTTGAGGCTGAGGCACTGGGCGCTGTAGTCGCCCGGCGACAGCGCGAACACCAGCGGCGGCAGCACCTCGAAGCCCAGTTCCTTGGCGATCGCCTCGCCCGCGGCCTTCGGCGCGTTGGGGTAGGGGTGGTTGGCGCCCATATGGACGAATTTCGGCTTGCCGCTCTTGCCCTTCGCCTTCCAGTCTTCCGCGGCCCAGGTCAGTTCGGCGCGCAGCGCATCCGAATAGGTCGGGCCGTAGAAGAAGTTGTAGGGCGCGGCCTTGGCCTTGCCGCCAGCGCCGGTTGGGTCGCTCAGCGCTGCCGCATAGGAGCCGGAGATATACGGAATCCTGTCCTGGGCGACGAAGCCGGTCAGCGCCTCGGTGTCGGCGGTGCCCCAGCCCATGATCGCGGAGACCTTGTTGGCGCCGGACCACTTCTTGTACTGGGCGATGGCGCGCGGCACCTGGTAGCCGTAATCGACGCTGTCGAGATCGATCTTGGCGCCATTGATGCCGCCGTTCTTGTTGATCCAGGCGAAGGTATCGACGATGGCGTGGCCGTAGGGCGTGCCGACATCCGACGTGCCGCCGGAGTAATCCGCCAGATGTCCGATCCTGATCGCCGACTGCGCCATCGCCGCCGAGCCGCCGAGCAGCACGACCGCCGCGGCCGTTCCCAGCAGTTTCGTCATGGTCGTGAATTTCATCGTCATGGGCATATCCTCCGTTTGCCGTTGGTTGTTGTCGTGATCCGCCCGCCGGTCAGTGCGAGAACGGGTAGAGTTTCCAGTACGCCTTGATCTGGTGCCAGCGATGGGCGAGCCCGTCGGGCTCGAACACCAGGAAGGCGATGATGATCGCGCCGATCGCGATCTCGCGCAGGAAGGTGATGTTGGTCTTCAGCCCCAGCGCCTGGTCGATGGCGCTGCCGGACAATACGGCGGTGATCCATTCCATCGCTTCCGGCAGCAGCACGACGAAGGCGGTGCCCATCAGCGTGCCCATGATCGAGCCGATACCGCCGATGATGATCATGGCGAGGAACAGGATCGAGCGTTCGATGCCGAACCCCTCGTAGGACACCACGAGCTGGTAGTGCGCATACAGCGCGCCGCCGATGCCGGCGAAGAACGCCGCAAGTCCGAACGACAGCGTGCGGTACTTGGTGAGGTTGATGCCCATGATCTCGGCCGACAGATAGTGATCGCGCACCGCCACCAGCGCGCGGCCGTCGCGCGAGCGCATCAGGTTGGTGACCAGCAGGAAGCAGACCACCACATAGGCCAGCACGACGTAGAAATACTGCCGGTCGCCCTGGAGGGCATAGCCGAGGATCGAGAACGGTTCGGCCATCGCCGGCACCGATCCGCCGGAGAACCACTCGGCGCGGGCGAAGAAGTCGAGCAGGATATATTGCGCCGCCAGCGTGGCGATGGCGAGATAGAGACCCTTCAGCCGCGCGGCGGGCAGGCCGAACACCAGCCCGACCAGCGCGGTGGCCACGCCCGCGAGCGGAACCGCGAAGAACGCCGGGATGCCGAGCTTGGCGGAGAAATAGGCGGACGAGAACGCTCCGAACAGGAAGAACGCGGCATGGCCGATCGAGATCTGGCCGGTGAACCCGACCAGCACGTTCAGCCCGAGGGCGGCGATGCCGTAGATGCCGATCTGGATCAGCAGGCTGAGCCAGTATTCGTTGAGCACATAGGGCGAAAGGCAGGCCAGCATCACGCCGGCGATCGCGAAATTGCGGCTGGTGACGGTCGGGAAGATCGTGGTGTCCGCCGCATAGGTGGTGCGGAAGTCGCCGGCGGGGATCATTGAGTTGGCCATCGTCAATCACACCCGCTCGATGTCTTTGGTGCCGAACAGTCCGTAGGGCTTTATCATCAGGATGATGATGAGCACGTAGAACGGCGCGACCTCGTAAAGATTGCCCCAGTGCAGATATTCGCCGTCGATATATTGCGCGAAGTTCTCCAGCAGGCCGATGATGACGCCGCCGAGCACCGCGCCGCCGATCGAATCGAGGCCGCCGAGGATGGTCGCCGGGAACACCTTGATGCCGTAGATCGACAGCCCCGACGACACGCCGTTGACCACCGCGACCACGACGCCGGCGACCGCCGAGACGGTGGCGGAGATCGCCCACGACATCGCGAACACGTTCTTCACGGAAATGCCGAGCGATTGGGCGACCTGCTGGTCGAACGCGGTGGCGCGCATCGCGAGCCCGTGTTTCGAGACCTGGAAGAACCACGCCATCGCCGCCATCATCGCCAGCGAGACGACGAGGCTCATGACGTAGACGGTCTGGATCTGCAGGCCGAGAAAGCCCACCGACTGGCTGGTGAAGATCGGCGGGAACGGTTGCGGGTTGACGCCGAAGATCCATTTCATCGCCGCCTGCAACACGGTGGAGAGCGCGATCGTCACCATGATGACCGAGATGATCGGCTCGCCGATCATCGGCCGCAGGAACACCATCTGGATCAGGATGCCGAACACGAACATGAAGATCATGGTGATCGGCATCGCGGCATAGAACGGCACCTGGTATTTCACCATCAGCGCCCAGCACACCCAGGCGCCGACCAGCAGCAGTTCGCCTTGGGCGAAGTTGACCACCTGGGTCGCCTTGTAGATCAGCACGAACGACATCGCGACCACGCCATACAGCGTGCCGACCACGAGGCCGTTGACGAGAAGCTGGATCAGGAGTTGCGTGTTCATGGCGCGGACCCCAGCAAGGATGCCGTCATTGCCGGGCTTGACCCGGCAATCCATCCGTTTCTTCTGTTGACGGATGCGCGGGGCGAGCCCGCGCATGACGTAAGGACAAGGATTGAAGAAGACGCCATCATTCCGCCGCCTCCGCGATGCGGGCCGCCGGGTCGAGGTCGATCACCTTCAGCGTGGTGCGGATGCGCTGGGTGGTGCCGTCCTGGAAGCGGATCACGGTATCGACCTTGATGTCGCGCTCGCCGCCATAGATGCCGTCGATGATGTCGGCGTATTTCTCGTTGATGACGCTGCGGCGGACCTTGCGGGTGCGGGTCAGCTCGCCGTCGTCGGCGTCGAGTTCCTTGTAGAGCAGCAGGAATTTCGAGATGCGCTGCGCCGGCGGCAGCGTCGCGTTCACCGCCTCGACCTCCTTGTGCAGCAGTTCGTAGACTTCCGGACGCGACGACAGGTCGGTATAGGTGGTGAAGGCGATGCGGTTCCTCTCCGCCCATTTCGAGACGATCGAGAAGCGGATGCAGATGATCGCGGCGAGCTTGTCGCGGCTGTCGCCCAGCACCACGGCCTCGGCGACGTAAGGTGAGAACTTCAGCTTGTTCTCGATATATTGTGGGGAGAAGCGGTCGCCGCCGGAGGTCTGCGCCAGGTCCTTGATGCGGTCGATCACAACCAGCTGCTTGTTGTCGTTGAAATAGCCGGCGTCGCCCGAGCGCATCCAGCCGTTATCGATGTCGGCGCGCGAAGCTTCCGGGTTCCTGTAGTAGCCGAGGAACATGTTCGGGTGCCGCACCACGATCTCGCCGACGCCATTGGCGTCCGGATTGTCGATGCGGATTTCGACGTCGTCCGCCATCGGCACGCCGGTGGTGTCGGGATCGACGCTGTCCTCGCGATGCAGCGTATAGGCGCCGAGCAGCTCGGTCTGGCCGTAGAGCGTGCGCAGCGGCACGCCCATGGCGCGGAAGAACTTGAAGGTGTCGGGCCCCAGCGCCGCGCCGCCGGTGGCCGCGGAGGTCAGCCGGGTGAAGCCGAGGCGGTCGCGCAGCGCGCGGAACAGCAGCACGTCGGCGGCGGCCGAATGCCTGCCCCCGGCGAGTGCGGCGAGGCCGGCCTTCATGCCGAGATTGTAAAGGCCCTGCTTCAGGGGCGAGGCATCCATCACCCGTGCGCGCACGTCGGCGGCGATCGATTCCCACACCCGCGGGGCGAACAGCACGAAGGTCGGTGCGATCTCGCGGAAGTCGTTCATCATCGTCTCGGGCTCTTCGACGAAGTTGATCTTCATCCGCGACAGCAGGCCCATGCCGAGCGCGTAGATCTGCTCCATGATCCACGGCAGCGGCAGCACCGAGACATATTCGTCGCCGGGCCCCTTGGGGTCGAAGGTGAGATAGGTGGCGCAATGGCGCAGCACCGCGCCGCCCGACAGCATCGCGAGCTTCGGGTTGGCGGTGGTGCCGGAGGTGGTGCAGAGCACCGCGACCGCATCGGCCTCGGTCGCGTCCACCAGCCGGTCGTAAAGATCCGGCTCGCGCGCGGCGCGGTCGCGGCCCATCCCGGCCAGGGCGTCGGCCGTCATCAGCCGCGGGTCGTCGTATTTGCGCATGCCGCGCGGGTCGGAATAGACGATGTGCCGCACGCTCGGAATGCGATCGCCGAGGCTCAGCAGCTTGTCGATCTGCTCCTCGTCCTCGGCGAAGATCACTTTCGCCTCGCCGTAGCTGATGAGATAGGCGGCCTCGTCCTCCAGCACGTCGCGATAGAGCCCGAGGCTCATGGCGCCGATGGCGTGGGCGGCGATCTCGGCGGCGACCCAGTCGGGCCGGTTGTCGCCGATGATGCCGACCACATCGTCCCGGCCGAGGCCGAGTTCGACCAGGCCGAGCGCGAAGTCGCGGGTGCGCTCCTGATACCGTGCCCAGGTGACGGGCTTCCAAAGCCCGAAATCCTTCTCGCGCAGCGCCACCTCGCCGCCGTGCTCGCGCGCATTGAGCCGCAGCATCTGCGGGAAGGTCGGCGCGCGGGCGGCGCGGGCGCGATAGTCGAAGGCCGGCTGCCTGGTCATGCCCGTGCCTCCAGCTTCGCGGTCGCGTCGTCGGGATCGGCCGGCGCCTCGTCCTCCTCGCCGAGATAGGCGCGCTTGACGTGCGGATCGGCCAGCACGGCGGCGGGATCGCCTTCGGCGATCTTGCGGCCGAAATCCAGCACCACGACGCGATGGGAGATGTCCATCACCACGCCCATGTCGTGCTCGATCATCACCACCGTCATCCCGTATTCCTCGTTGAGATCGACGATGTAGCGGGCCATGTCCTCCTTCTCTTCGAAGTTCATGCCGGCCATCGGCTCGTCGAGCAGGATCAGCTTCGGCTCCAGCGCCATGGCGCGGGCAAGCTCGACCCGCTTGCGCAGGCCGTAGGAGAGGGTGCCGGCGGTGGCCTTGCGCACCGATTGCAGGTCGAGGAAGTCGATGATCTCCTCCACCTTGCGGCGATGCGCGAGTTCCTCGCGGCGCGCGCCGGTCAGCCAGTACAGCGAGCCGGTGAGAAAATTGTTCTTCAGCAGGTGGTGGCGGCCGACCATGATGTTGTCGAGCACGCTCATGTGGTGAAACAGCGCGAGGTTCTGGAAGGTGCGGCCGATGCCGAGGGCGGGGCGCGCATTGGGATTGAGGCCGGTGATGTCGCGCCCGCGATAGAACAACTGGCCCTCGGTCGGGCGGTAGCGTCCGGAAATGCAGTTGACGATCGAGGTCTTGCCGGCACCGTTGGGGCCGATGATGGAGAACAGTTCGCCCTCGCGCACGCCGAAGCTGACATCGGTCAGCGCGCGCACGCCGCCGAAGCGCAAGGAAACCGAACGGACGTCCAGCGTATATTCCACCAATCCCTCCCCAGACGGCGCTTACACGCTCTTTTGGGTTTCGATGCCCAATTCCCGAAAACCGCCGCGACAGGCATCGGTTTTCCCGCAAATCGCGGGTTTTGCCCGCAATTCGCGGTTCAGCCAAGCGCGCCTGCCGTCCAGCGGACCGGCATCGTCGGCGGCGCTTCGGCCTCGTCGTACATCCTGAACGAATTTGCCGTCCGGGATGATACGACCTTCGTCGCGTCCGCCGCCCTATCGTTCAATCCGGCGCGCGATGCGGTCCGCGACAAAGCCGCCCATGCATATTGCAAGGCGCGGAATTGAAATGTCTTGCGCCCGACAATTCGGTGCGCAATTTTATGGGTCGGCACCGTGCGCGCGGCACGCCTTGCGCCGGGCGCGATGGATCATGAAGGGATGATGATTGCTGTCGACCGTCTGAAACGCATCGCGGCATGGTCGAGCGAACTGACCGGGCGGGAGGTCGAGGCGGCGCGGGCCGGCGTGACCGAGCGCACCTTCCAGCCCAATGAATTCATCTGCATGCGCGGCGATCGCTTCGACTACTGGACCGGCGTGGTCAGCGGGCTGGTCAAGGTGTCGAACGTCTCGCGTGGCGGCAAGGCGATCAGCTTCACCGGCCTGACCTCCGGCGCGTGGTTCGGCGAGGGTTCGGTGCTGAAGAACGAGCCGCGGCGATACGACGCGGTGGCGCTGCGCGAAACCCGGCTGGCGATCATGGACCGCGCCACGTTCCTCTGGCTGTTCGAGAACAGCGTCGCCTTCAATCGCTTCCTGGTGGCGCAGCTTAACGAACGGGTCGGCCATTTCATGGGCCTGCTCGAATATGGGCGGATGCTCGACGCCACCGGCCGGGTGGCGCGCTGCATCGCCTCGCTGTTCAATCCGATCCTCTATCCGGATAAGACCCGCCACCTCGAGATCACGCAGGAGGAGGTCGGCGCGCTGTCCGGCATGTCGCGGCAGAATGCCAACCAGTGCCTCAAGCGGCTGGAGAAGGAAGGCATGCTGCGGCTCGACTATGGCGGCCTCACCATTCTCGATCTCGAGGGCCTGCGGCACTATGGAGAGTGATCTCCATCCTCAAAGGGCATCTCCGGGCCGTGATGCCTGCCCGGAGCGCCGCGATGAGGTCCGTGGTCCCGGCCGCGAAGCAGGCCGACCCTACATCATGCAGCCCATGCCGGTGAGAATCTCGTCGGCCTTGCCTTTTTGTGTGTCGCTGAGCGCGGCATAGAGCTTCTCGAGCGCCGGCTTGACCTCCTTGAGCGCGGCGACCCGGCTTTCCATCGCGGCAATTCGTGCATCGAGGCGCTCGGCCGGGGTTTTGGCCTCGATGACGGCATTCATCATCTGCCACATGCCCTGCATGCTTGTCAGGTTGTCCTTGATCGCTTCGGCATAAGTGTCCCAGACGGCCTTTTGAGCGTCGGTGATGCCCAGCTCCGCCTTGAGGAAAGCAAGGCGTCCCGCTGCGAAAGTCGATGCCCCGCCTTCGGCCGCCGCACCCATCATTCCGCAGCCGCCCATCATGCCGGGGCCGAAATTCCCCCTCATGCCATAGCCGGGGCCCATCATCCCGCCGCCATAGCCGCCCATCATGCCCCCGCCGTAACCGCCCATCATGCCACCCATCATGCCGCCTGGGCCGCGTTGGGCATATGTGGCTGACGGAATAGCCACGGTGGCAGCTGCCATCGCCGCCGCGGCGACGCTGCAAATCAGTATCTTGCGCATATGAACCTCCAATCCAGCCGTCGCTGATAAGATCAGCGGGCCGGACGCAGGCGTTGATCGAGGTCAAGATCGAGCATTTGTGATGAAGGCGGCCATCGCCCGACGACAAACCGGGGTCGGAAACCCTGTCGGCCTCGATCCGCCCGCCTGCAACCCGGCAATCCAACTTCGTTTTCGGGACGATGAATGCGTGGGATAAGGCGGCTGCCTAGGCCGCCTTCGCCTTGCTCTTCTTCGAGGTCGCGCTGGTGCCGATCACGCCATCGGCCTCGAGCTGCGCGATCTCGTCCGCGGAAAGGCCCAATACCTCGCCGAGCACGTCGGCGTTATGCTGCCCCAGCGTCGGCGCGAGGCGCAGGATCGGATAGGGCAGCAGCGCCTCGCCCTCGCGATAGGACACCGACGGCAGCAGGTGCGGGCCCATGAACGGCCGCACCGCCGGCTGCCAGTGCCCGACCTGCATCAGGTGCGGGTCGGCGGCGAGATCGACCGGCAGCCGCGCGACGCCGGCGGCGATGCCGGCCTCCTGCAGCGTCACCATCGCGAGATCAGGCCGCACGGTGGTGGTCCAGTGCCGGATCGCGACCTCGATGCGGTCTTCTTCCGTGCGGCGGCCTTCCGTAGTCGCCAGCGTCGCATCCGCGGCAAGGTCCGGCCGGTGCATGATGTGGCACAGCTTCCGCCATTCGGCGTCGGAGCGGATCGCCAGCGTGATCCACTGGTCCTCGCCGAGGCAGGGGAAGCAGCCGTTCGGCACGAAGCGCGGGTGCCGGTTGCCGATGCGCGGCCCGCTGCGGCCGGTGGCGGACTGTTCGAGGATCGACGGCGCGACGAGCTGCATGCTGCATTCGACCTGCGCGAGGTCGATGTGCTGGCCCTTGCCGGTCTTCTGCTGCTGCATGAAGCCAAGCATCAGGGCCGTGGCGGCGCTGACGCCGCCGATCGGGTCGCCCAGCGCGGCGTGCAGCATGGTCGGCGGATCGTCCTCGCGGCCGGTAACCGACGGCAGCCCCGACGCCTGTTCGAGTGTCGAGCCGTAGGCGCGGGCGCCGCTCCAGGCGCCGGTCATGCCGAAGGCCGGCATGGTGACGACGACGAGCCGCGGATTGATCTTCAGCATGTGCGCGGCATCGAGGCCGAGGCGCGGCAGCACGTCGGCGGCGTAATTGTCGATCACGGCGTCGGCGGTTTCGATCAGCCGCTTCAGCAGCGACAGGCCGGTCTCGGTGGTGAGGTCCAGCGTGATGCCGCGCTTGTTGCGGTTCATCATCTGGAACCAATAGGTCTTCTCGTAGGTCCGCTCGGGGTGATATGGCCCGCGCGGGTCGGTGCCGCGGAACCAGTCCGGATACTGGCACGACTCCACCTTGATGACGTCGGCGCCGAGGTCGCCCATCTGCCGGGTGGCGGTCGGCCCGGCCCATCCCATGGTGAGGTCGATGATGCGCAGGCCGCGCAGCGGCGGGGCATCGTCCGCCGTCGCGGCGCGGGTGGCGACGCGCTTGTGCGCGGCGAACGCCTTGCCGTTGTCGGTCTTGCCGTTGTCCTGGCCGGCGCGCGGCGCGATGCCGTTGGGTTTCGGCGGCGATTGCGTCAGGCGCTGCGGCAGCACCGGGCCCTCGAAGGTGGCGTCGCCGATCCGCACCGGCGCGAAGGCGCCGCGGTCGCGATGGACCTGTTGCGCCAGCAGTTCGGCCATGTCGGGCACGACGGCGAGCGGCAATCGCAGCGCGATGCCCTGCTCGAACCACTCCAGCGCCGTCCTGTGCATCAGCACCGGCTTGATGATGCCGGTCAGCTCCTCGGCATGCTGATAGCGGTCGATCATCGTGGCATAGCGCGGATCGCTGCCGAGTTCGGGCAGTCCGATCATGACGCAGAACGCCGACCACTGCGCCGGCGTCACCACGGTGACGCCGAGCCAGCCGTCCCTGGTCGGGAAGTTGCCGGCCGGGAAGCCGCGGCCGAAGCGGTTGATGGCGATGCGCGGCCGGGTGAACCCGGACTCCAGCGCAAGGCCGGTGTCGAATTCGCTGATCTGCAGCATCGCCTCGAAGGCGCTGACCGCGAAGCGTCGCGCGCCGTTGTTGCGCGCATAGAGTCCGGCCGCGGTGGGAATGAAGGCCGAAAGGCCGGCGACGACCGCGATCTGGCCGTCGCGCGGCAGCACCGGCGGCCCTTCCGCGGCGCCGACCAGCTTCACCAGGCCGGCGAGGCTGCGGCACACCGAGTCGGTTACGGCATAATCGCGATAGGGGCCATGTTCGCCGAACCACGACAGCGACGTGATCGCCAGCGCCGGATCGGATTCGCGCAGCCGCGCGTGGGACAAAAGCGAATCCGCGATCTCCTTTGGCGGCCGGCCGTCGAGCAGCAGGTCGGCGGTGCCGAGCAGCGCGCGGATTCGCTCGACATCGTCATGCACGGCGAGGTCGGCGGTGATGCTGTGCTTGTTGGTGTTGAGCCAGGCGAAAGTGACGCTCTCGGCATCGCCATTGCCGGCATCGACCAGCGGTGCGTCGCGGCGCATCGGATCGCCGCCCGGCGGCTCAACCTTGATGACCTCGGCGCCGAAATCCGCAAACAGCTTGCCACAATAGCTGAGCGCATCGCCGGAGCCGATTTCCACAACGCGCAATTCCGACAACGGCCATTCCGGCATCTGCTTCCGCCCTGTTTCTTCGTTGTCGGTATAATGTCCGCGGCGGGGATCGCGTCAAGTCGCGCGGCACTTCGGACGGACAATCCATCATGGTGCCGGCGCGCCATTGCGTGGTGCGGAATTCTCGAGCGCGATCGCCATCGCGCTGATGAGAGGCTTCATGAAGAAGGCGCCGTTCGCCGGCGCGATATCGGCGGCAAGATCGTGCAACGCGAGTTCGTCCGCCACCGCGGGACCGATCGCGGCGATCCGCGTGCGCGCCAGTCCCTCGCGCAGCCGGCTCTCGCAATCATGCGCGCGCGCGGTGTCGAACAGGCGCCGCACCTGGGCCGAGGCGGTGAGCGCGACCGCATCGACCGATCCATCGACCATGGCATCGATCGCGCCGAGGATGCGGGCGTCGGCGGCGCGCGCGTCGTAGGCATAGGGCGTCACCGGATCGGCGGTCGCGCCGCCGGCCGCGACGGCGCCGAGCAGCGCATCATGGACCTTGTCCGGATAGAGCTGGAGGCCGACGCGACGGCCGGCGAGGGCGAGTGTCGCCAGCAGCTCGATGATGCCCTCGGTCGTCGGCTTGCCGGTGACGAGATGAGGGGCGAGGCCGATCTCGCGCAGCGCGCGGCCGGGCTTCGGCCCGCGGGCGAGGG
>JAGRLZ010000138.1 GCA_020441545.1 Xanthobacteraceae bacterium
ATGGCGAACTTCCGCGAACTGACCCAGCTCGAGGCCCAGGCCCGCACCAACGCCTGGAGGGTCCTCCAGGACCGCATGCAGCAGAACCTCGCAAACCTCCAAAAACTCCTCTCTCCAAAATAAGTCGTGCGAAGGGCCGGGACGCGGCGAAGCCGTCATCGTCCCGGCCGCGGTCGCGCCGGTGCGGCTGTCCGCACTGGCCGATCCGGCAAAGCTGGCAGCAATGGTAACGGGCGATGGATCGATAGAGGGTTCCTGATGATTAAGGGTTCCCGCGATGGCAGTGAGGCGCGCAAGACCGTTGCAGGTTCAGGCGCGTGTACTAGGATCATCGATCCATTCAACTCATTCTTCTTTGTGGGGGCATGGTGATGCGTACAGGTATGGTGATGCGTGCAGGTTCGGGGTCTTGCTGGTTGGCTGCTGTTGCCGCGGCGGGTTTTCTGTCGTCGGTCGGAGCCGCCCGGGCCGCCGACGAAACGACGTTGAAGCAACTCGAAACACGCGCCGCGGCCGAATTGCCGAAGATGGTCGCCTGGCGTCGCGATATTCATGCGCATCCCGAACTCTCGGGCCAGGAGGTTCGTACCGCCAAGCTGGTGGCCGACCATCTGCGTGGCCTCGGCATGGAGGTGAGGACGGGGGTTGGCGGCACCGGCGTGGTCGCGCTGCTCAAGGGCGGCAAGCCGGGAAACCGTGTGATCGCGCTGCGCGCCGACATGGATGCGCTGCCGGTGCAGGAGCGGACCGGGTTGCCGTTCGCCTCGAAAGTCACGGCGCGCAATTTCGGCAAGGACACGCCGGTCATGCACGCCTGCGGACATGACGGGCATACCGCGATCCTGATGGGGGTCGCGGAAATGCTGGCCGGCATGCGGTCCGAGTTCGGCGGAACGGTCAAGTTCATTTTCCAGCCGGCCGAGGAGGGGCGTTCCGAACACCCGGCCGATCCGAATGCTCCGTTCGGTGCCAAGGCGATGATCGCCGATGGCGCGCTGGACAAACCCAAGGTCGATGCCATCTTCGGTCTGCATCTCGCCCCGGGCCCCAGCGTCGGCAGCGTGGGCTATCGTGTCGGGTCGATGATGGCTGGTGCCGACGGTTTCCGCATCAAGGTCACCGGACGGCAGACGCACGGCTCGCGTCCGTGGGACGGGGTCGACCCGATCGCGGCTTCGGCGCAGATCATCAACGGTTTGCAGACCATCGTCAGCCGCCAGCTGAACATCAGCAAGGCGCCGGTCGTGGTCACCATCGGCGCGATCAATGGCGGCAACCGCGAGAACATCATTCCGGACACCGTCGAGATGCTGGGTACGCTGCGGACGTTCGACAATGCCGTGCGCAACGACGCGAAGAAGCGCATCACGCTGACGGCGCAGTCGATCGCGGCGGCGAGCGGTGCAACCGTGGAAGTGTCGTTCACCAGCGTCGCGTATCCGCCGACGGTCAATCCGCATCCGCTGTCGGCGCAGGCCGTGCCGGTGCTCAACGCGGTGACCGGCGGCAAGGCGATCGTGATCCCGCTGGTCAGCGGTTCTGAGGATTTTTCCGACTACCAGCTTGCCGTGCCCGGATTCTTCTTCATTCTCGGCGCGCCGCCGAAGGGCAAGACCACGGCAACCGCTGCGCCGAACCATTCGCCACTGTTCGATTTCGACGAGGACGCCATGGCCATCGGCGCCAGGGCGTTGTCGGCGCTTGCACTCGATCAACTCGCACGGCAATAGCCGATACACAACACACAACAGTACAAGGGAGGTAACGACAATGGATCAACTCAGCGGAATGGACGCCTCGTTTCTGCATCTCGAAACGCCGGAAACTCCGATGCATGTCGGCAGCCTGATGCTCTTCGAGTTGCCGGAAGGCTACGACGGCGATTACTACGAAGACGTCAAGGCAATGCTCGGCAAGCGCCTGCACATTTCGGCGCTGCTGACCCGCAAGCTGGCACAGATGCCGTTCGAACTGGCCGAGCCGGTCTGGATCGAGGACGACGATATCGATCTCGACTATCACGTGCGGACGCTGACGCTGCGCCGGCCCGGCACCATGGCGCAGCTCGAGCAGCTCGTCGCCCGGCTGCACTCCAGCCTGCTCGACCGCAGCCGCCCGCTGTGGGAGATGTATGTCATCGACGGCCTCGAGAACGGTCAGGTCGCGTTCTATACCAAGGCGCATCACAGCGGCGTCGACGGCAAGGCCGGTGTCGAACTCGCCAAGGTGCTCTACGACATGACACCGGAGATGCGCGAGGTGCCGCCGCCGCGCCGCAAGCGGACGAGCGGACAGTATCAGCTCGGCGTCACCGAACTGCTGCAGGCGGCCGCGTCCAACGCGGCGAAACAGTATCGCCAGCTCGCGGAAGCGCTGCCGACCGCCGCGAAAGCCTTCGGCACGGCCGCCAGCGTCGTCGCGGGCCAGCGGGTGCCGGAGGGCGAGCGGCCGCTGAATCTCGGGCTTGCGCCGAAGACGATCTTCAACCAGTCGATCACCAACCAGCGCTCGTTCTCGACGATGTCGGTGCCGCTCTCCGAGATCAAGGCGCTCGGCAAGCGGGTCGGCGGTACGGTCAACACGATCGTGATGGCGATGTGCTCGATCGCGCTGGAGCGGTTCCTGAAGGAGCGCAGTCTGCTCCCCAAGGAGCCGTTGATCGCGATGGTGCCGGTCAGCCTTCGCGCCGAGGGCGACAGCTCGATGAACAACCAGGTGTCGTCCGTCCGGGTCGATCTCGCCACCGATCTGACCGAGATTCCGGATCGGTTCAAGGCGATCCATGCCTCGTCGGAAGCGGCCAAGGCCGTGGTGCGCGAACTGAAGCCGGTGCTGAGCATGAATGTGCCGATCACCGGCGCGCCATGGCTGATGACCGGACTGGCATCGCTGCTCGGCCGCTCCAACCTCGCCGCGCGCCTGCCTTCGGTCGGCACCGTGCTGATCTCCAACGTTCCGGGGCCGTCGATGCCGCTCTACATGGCCGGCGCGAAGATGGTGCACTACTTCCCGGTCTCGATTCCCTATCACGGCAACGGCCTGAACATCACCGTGCACAGCTATGCCGGCCTGCTCGAATGGGGCCTGACGGCGTGCCGGCGCACCTTGTCGCAGGAGGAATCGTACGAGCTCATCAAGCACCTGCAGGGAGCGTTGCGCGCGATCGAGGCGTTGCCGACGGTTGCGGAGGCGACTGGAGCGCCGGCCGTCGCCGAGATCGTCGTCGCCACGTCGGCGGACGCCGCGGATGCATCCGGATCGGCCAAGCAGGCTGCGGGCAAGAAAGGCGCGAAGGCGGCAGCCGCTTCGGCGTCCGGCGGCGAAGGCCGCGCGGACTAGCTGCGGCCTCGGTTGCCGCCGCTTCGGCCGCCGGCGCAAATCCGCGCGGCTGAAGCCAACGCACCATTGCCGTTCGCAAATCGCCATTTGCAACAAGGCGGCCCGCCGACGGTATCCATCCGTCGACGGGCCGCAGGAAGTCGGGCCGTATGATCGATGCTTGCCGGAACAAGGCAGCCCGGTCGCGCGACCTCAAAAAACGGGAGTGACGTCGTTTCGCATGGCGATCGCATCCTGAACAAACAATCGGGGGAATGAACCGCGGCGCGAGTCCGGGTTCATGCATGTCTACAAATAAAATGTGACGGATAAGGTTTGGAGGAAACAAAATATGCATCCGCCGGCAACAAGTGGGGCGTCGCCGCGATCACCGATTCTGGAGATCCCGGCTTACAAGGCCCTGTTCTCGAAAATCGATTGGCGCATCATCCCGATCCTGCTGATCGCTTATATGGTCGCCTATCTCGACCGCATCAATATCGGCTATGCGCAGCTTCAGATGAAGCAGACGCTGCCGTTCAGCGACGCGGTTTATGGCCTTGGTGCCGGCATCTTCTTCGTCGGTTACTTTCTGTTCGAGGTGCCCAGCAACCTGCTGCTGGAGAAGATCGGTGCGCGCAAGACGCTCCTGCGCATCATGCTCCTGTGGGGCCTGACCGCAGCGGCGATGATGTTCGTCTCGACGCCGATGCAGTTCTACGTGGTGCGCTTCCTGCTCGGTGCGTTCGAGGCGGGTTTCTTCCCGGGCGTCATCCTGTACTTCACCTACTGGTACCCG
>JAGRLZ010000139.1 GCA_020441545.1 Xanthobacteraceae bacterium
GCCCAGATGCGCCGTCTTCATCATCGCAGCGAGCGTCGACTCGATTGGGCGTTTCGGATCGGAGAGGAAGGCGGCGACGCCGGCGAGCGTCTTATCCTTCTCGGCATAGAGGACGTGGAGGATGGCACCGACCAGCAGCGCGTGGCTGGTCTTTTCCCAGTGATTGCGCTTTTCGAGGGAGCCTTCCGGATCAACGAGGATATCGGCGATATTCTGGACGTCGCGGACCTCCCATTCGCCACGCCGGACTTCCAGAAGCGGATTGTATGCCGACGAATTCGGATTGGTCGGATCGAACAGCAACACTCGCCCGTATCGAGCGCGGAAGCCGGCGGTGAGCTGCCAGTTCTCGCCCTTGATGTCATGGACGATGGCGGAGCCGGGCCAGGTCAGCAACGACGGGACGACCAGACCGACACCCTTGCCCGAACGGGTCGGCGCGAAGCACAGGACATGTTCCGGTCCTTCATGGCGCAGATAATGGTCATGGAGCTTGCCGAGAACGACGCCATCGGGTCCGAGCAGGCCGGCCGCCTTGACCTCATTGGGCCGCGCCCAGCGCGCCGACCCGTAGGTATCGACACTCTGTGCCTCGCGCGCCCGCCAGACGGACATCAGGATCGCCACCGCGATCGCGATGAAGCCGCCAGAGGCAGCGATGATCGCGCCCTCGATGAAGATAGGCGGGGCATAGGCATCGTAGAAGTACCACCACCAGAAGAAGGATGGCGGATAGTAGACCGGCCAGCCGCCGATCTCGAACCAGGGTTGGCCGAGCTGGGACTGGAAGCCGAGGCGCCAGGCCGTCCATTGCGTCGCCGTCCAGGTGGTGGCGAGGACAATCGTGAAGACGATAAGGATCTGGCCCCAGAGAATTTTCGTTCCCGACATGGTCTATGTTCCGCGCAAATATCTGCACGCTGCGGGCCATGCCTGCCGCTCTCAAGCTTATTCTCCGCTCGTCGCAGAAACGGCGGCCGCCGGTTAGAAATCGGAGGGCTTCTAGCGGAGGCGTCACCGACCCAGGCCCCGCTTGCGTCCGAATCTCCAGTCGACGCCGCCGTCGCCGCGCGCGACGCCGGAAACATGGCGACCAAGGTGCTTTTCGAGAGAGGGCGTCCAGGGAACAAGCTGGAAGCCGAGACCATCCTCGATCATCGCGAAGCGGCCGGAGGCGAGCGTGAAACGCTGGCGGTATGCGCCGGCGACGTACTCGCCGTTGGTCGCACGCTGGAAGGGCTGGCCGGTCTGAGCCGCGAGCTTCTCGCCGAGTGTGTCCACTTCGCGCCGGCGGAGCGCGTTGAGGAGATTGCGACTGAAGATGATCCGCCGGCCCTGCCGTTCGGCGAAGCCTTGCTCGATCAGGCGAACTGCACGCCGGTCCAGGGCATCGTGGACTTCGGCGCCGAACCCGCCTTCCGACAGAGCTGCGGGATCGCGCGCGATGTTTTGCCGATCGAGCCAGGTCGCGCCCGATGCGGTCACCTGCCGTTCGATGTCGAAATCGGAACGCACCGCGAGCGCGACCCGGCGCTGTCCGCGGGAATCGTCATAGGCGCGCAGCTCGACGATCGAGCCCGGCGCGCTGTCGCCGGCGGCGTCGAGATTGGCGAGCTTGATATGATGGGTCCGCCCGTCGACGCCGTCGACCACGGCATAGGCCGTGCCCTTCAGTTCGTCGTCGAGTCCACGTTCGACCAGGCGGCCGACGATCGGCGTGTCGAGACTTTCGGCGGCCAGCACGTAATCCGCCGATCCGCGCCCGATGCCGCGCTCGGTCAGCGCCCGGTGCATGCGCCTGATGATGTCGCCGCGTTCGCCAAGTTCGCGCAGCGTCGCCTCGGCCTTGTCGTCGATCATCCATTGGCCGGGGCCGACCTGCTCGGCCAGGCCGAGCGTCTCCAGCTTGCGCAGCCGCCCGACCTTGAGCGCGTGGAATTCGTCGGGCTGCTCGCCCGGTGTCGGCGCGAGGTCGATGATGCCGGTGCGCCGGCTGTCGCGAACGAGCTGGCGATCGAGCTGCGTCCAGCGCTCGGAGGCGATCTGGTTCTCTAGGCTGCGCCGGATATCGAGGTCGGTGCGCGGTCCGAGCTCCTGGGTGATCAGGTCGCGCGCCCGATCGCGCATGCCCTCCTTGATATAGTCGCGCGAGATGACGAGGTCCTGGCCGTCTTCGCGCACACCGCGCACGATCAGATGGACATGCGGATGTTCCGTGTTCCAGTGATCGACGGCCACCCAATCGATCTCAGTGCCGAGATCCTTCTCCATCTGGCCAACCAGGTCGCGGGTGAAGGATTTGAGGTCAGACATTTCCAACGCGTCGTCGGGCGAGACGATGAAGCGGAAATGGTGGCGGTCGTCCTCGCAGCGCTCGGCGAAGGCGCGTCCATCCGCATCCTCCTCTCCCGGCCCGAACAGCCGCGCCTTCTCGCCATCGCGGGTCACGCCGTCGCGGCGCAGATAATCGAGATGCGTGCCGAGCGGCGCGGCGCGCGCGGAATGCCGGACCACACGCGCCTTGATCACCGCGCCGCGCGAGCGCGCCGTGATGAGCCGGTTGGCCTGGATGCTGGCGCGCTGGCCGTGCCCGAAGCGCGAGCGGTTGCGGGAAACGACGCGGCCGGAGCGCGACACGCCTCCGCCCGCCTTCTTCGCGGCCGCGAGCGCCTGGGCGACGAAGGGGCGCGCGGCCTGTGCACGCGTCGAGCGGATGCGGCCGGGACGGATGCGGAACTCGCGATCATCGGCCATGGCATCGCTCCGCAATGTGCGAAAACCCACGTAGACACAGGCCCTTGAGCGGTCCGCGCACATTGCGCCAAGGCCCGGCAATGTGCGGAACGCGCCAGAAAATCCAAGCAAAACAACCGACCGACCGGCACGCAATGTGCGCCCTTTTATCCTGCCATCGGTCGGTTGTGGTTCCTGCGGCTTCCCTTCGCGCACTCCATGACACGCCAGAGCTCGAAATCATGCGATGAGAGCTGCAACGCGTCATCGCTCACCCCCCGTTTCATCCTGCGCAATGAAGATGGTCTTCGGGTGGGAATGATCGTCGATGTCCGATTGCGCCGGCATGGAAGCAGAGGTGCCGTCCGCGTGCTTGTCCGTGGCGCGGTCCGCGACCGTCCGGCGGTCAACTGAGCGCGGGACGAACAGCGGCGCCTCGCGCCAGTCGGGTGGCGGTGATGGCACAACCGGAGCGCCCAGCGATGGCGCCGTTGCGACCAGCGCCGGTGCAAGCAGATCGACATAGGCACGGGTTTCGGCGGGCAATGGACGACCCGACGCGAGGTGCTCGTTGTAGCGATCGGGACCGGCATTGTATGCTGCGAGCATCCCCGGGATGGTGCCGTAGCGGTCGTACATTTCGCGCAGATAGGCCGCGCCCGCCAGGATGTTGCCGCGCGGGTCGAAGGGATCGGAGCCGAGCCGATGTCGAACCCGCAGTTCATCCCAGGTCGCCGGCATGACCTGCATCAATCCTTGTGCTCCAGCGCTTGAGACCGCGCGTGTATTGCCTGCACTTTCGGCACGCATGACAGCGACGATCCAGCGTTCGGGAATTCCGAACCGCTGCGCCGCCTCGGCAATATGCGCCGCGACTGGATCGCGGACTTGGTGCCGCCCGACCGGCGTCGGCTGTGCGGATGCGTTGCCGATGTCGAGGGTGGCGATGACCACGCCGGAAAGGAGAAGGAGGGCGATGCGGACGCAGGGACCGCACCGCCGCCATGTTGCTGACGGACCGATGAGCGGCATCGATCAGTCCTGCTCGTCGCGCTTCTTAGGGCGGGTCCAGTGCAGGCCCCAGTCACGCCCGTCCACGTCCGACTGGAACAGCCGGGCGCGCACCGGAACGGGAAAGGCGGGATCGTCGAGGACGACGGAGATGAACGTGCCGGCGCGGTCGCCGGTATGTTTCCAGCCGGCGCCGACTTCCGGGCCGGTCTCGTCGCCGAGATGTACGCGGTAGGCCGGCGCGTTCTCGCTGTCGGCGTTCTCGGCCGTTACGAAGGTGAGCGCGCAGTCGAAGGACAGCGAGCGCATGCGACCGCTATAGCCGTCTGGTGTGCGCGTGAATTGTCCGATTTGTGGCATGGTGATCTCCTGTCTGGATGCGGTGGGATTGCGGGAAGGCGTGCGTCGTCACCGCGTCGGCGCGCGCCAGACGAAGCGACCATCGCCGTCTTCGTCGGTGTAGAGAGGGATGGCCCGGCCGATGATTGTCGTCGCCGGAAGCGGTCCGAAATACCGCCCGTCGAGGCTGTCGGGGACTTGCCAGTTCATGAGGAAGAGCTCGTCTTCGGCGACGGTGCGGCAGCCGCTCCAGACCGGCAGCGGACGGTCCAGGCGATCGCGGTCGCGCGCTTCGCCCATCACGATTCCGTCGACCGTGATGGTGCGGCCGATCCGGCATATGCGCTGTCCCGGCAGGCCGAGGACGCGCTTCAGGATCGGGACGTCGCGGCCGATGTAGCCGCGCTCGACCATGAAATCCTCGAGGGGATCGGGTGGCATGACGGCGACGAGATCGGGAACGCCGAGATGCGCGGCGGGTTCGATGCGGTAGAGCCCGATCGGTGCGCTCGCCGATACGTTCCAGACGAGCTTCAGCGATGTCGGAACGATGGCGGCCGCGGCAACGCCCATGACGGTGAAGTAGGTGAGCATGACATAGCCGAAGCGGGTCATCGTTCGATCTCCCGCCGCTTGAGCCAGGCCTGGTGGCGCTCCCGCGTGTAGGGACGCGGTTCCTGGCCGGCGCTCATCCGGTGCGCCATATGACGCCAGTGATCGGGGGCGGCGTCGCAGGGATCGACGTCGGCGGCTTCCACCGCGTCGATGTGCTGGAGCACCTTCTCGACCTTCGGCCAGCCTTCGATCTTGAGCAGGATTTCCCCGCCGGGTCGCACGAAGGGTAGCGTCTGATAGGCGGAGCCCGGAGCCACCGCGCGTACGATGTCGATGCGCGAGATGACCGTGCCGTAGTCGTTGGCCGCCCATCGCACGAAGGCGAAGACGGCTCCGGGACGGAAGGACACGACGCGCCGTCGGCGGTCGATGATCCGCTCGCCGGCCGCACGGCCGAAGCGAATCCAGTATTCGATTCGACCCTCGATCCATGTCAGTTCGACATTGGTGAGTGGCTCGGAGGAGTTGGTGGACGGCATCAGGCTGGCGCCGACGCCGGTGGCCGCAGCGCCGGTCATAATGGATCTCCTTCGTCATTCGGGAATTCGTGGGCGAGCAGGTCGCGCAGCATGTCGGCGACGGTGACGCCGCGCTGGAACGCGGCGATCTTGATGCGCCCGCGCAGCTCGGGCGTGATGTCGATGGTCAGGCGCGCGGTGAACCCGGAAGGCTTGGCGTCACGGGGAGCCGCATCTGCCGACCTGATCCACTGCTCGGGATCGCCCGGTCTCGTGGCGAAGGCGCGGCGGTTTGGACGGTCGCTCATGGTTCGAGCCTTCCGATCTCGGCCGCCAGCGCCGCCACTTCCCGCGCGGCGATGCTGTCGGCGTCGCACTCGCAAGCGAGGCGGCCGGACTGGGCAGCCGAAGCGAAGATGACGCGCTGGCCGATCGTCGCGCAGAGCGCGGGCGGGTCCTGGTCGGCGAGCGCATCACCGGTCTCGCGTGCGATGATGGTTCGTGCCGGACAGCGGTTGAGGACGAAGCGCACGGCGAGCTGCGGCCGGAATATCCGTGCCTCCTCGATCAGGCGCAGGATCTCCGCCGAGGCCCAGCCATCGAAGGGTGACGGCTGAACGGGAATGAGGATGACGTCGGCAGCGAGTAGCGCCGAGCGCATCAGCCCCGCGACGCGCGGCGGACCGTCTATGACAACATGATCGGCAGTGCGGGCGAGTTCAGGCGCTTCGTGGTGGAGCGTATCCCGCGCCAGGCCAATGACGCCGAAGCGTCGCGGCAGACCCTCGTGGCTGCGCCTTTCCGACCAGTCGAGTGCCGATCCCTGCGGGTCGGCATCGATCAGGGTGACGGTGCTTCCGCCTCGCGCCCATTCGCCGGCGAGGTGCAAGGCGAGCGTCGTCTTGCCGACACCGCCTTTCTGATTGAGGAGCGCCACGATCATGACGCGTCTCCCGCACCAGTACGGGCCGGACCGCTCTTGGAGACAGCGTCGTCATCGCGTTCAGAGAATGCCGTCTGGCGTCTGCGCTCTTCCTCTTTTCGGCCTAGCTGAGAGCGGTTTTCCCCGGAATGCCCATCCCTACAAAAGTTAGATTCTTTGTTAGACTCTAAGTTAAGGGGCCGATTTTTGCTTTCTCCGTAAGAGGTTAGATGCGGTTTGGGTTCCCGATAGCACGATGGGTCGGTTCCCAATGGCACGATAGTCCGGGTTCCTGAAAGCACGACGGCTTCCACAGCCTGTCCACAGGGCGCCGGCTCGAAGGCGAGCAGCGTGCGTCCGCCCGCCTCGATTTCGAGAAACAGGGAATAGCCTGGCAGCGGCTGGCGCTGGATGATCGCGCGCAGTTCGAAGGCGAAACGCTTGAACGGCGAGAGGCTTCCGGATTTGATGTAGAGGTGCCGAAAGTCGAACCGCCAGCCGCGCTTCTGTCTGCCGCCATGCTTGCGCACGATCCGGTACAGCCAGCGCTCGATACCGCCCGTGAGGCCGAAATAGGCGCGGTCAATTGTGAGGACGAGCGCCTCGTCCAGCACCGCCTTGTAGAACCAATCCGGCACGATGAGCTCGATGCCGTCGGGATTGCCGAACGCATCGGCCCTCTCGGTCCATTCGTTGATCCAGGAGAAGCGATGCATGCGCCGACCGGCCGTGCGACTGCTCGGCGGACCTTCACTTCGCCCGCGTGGATTGGCAGGCGGCTGTCGTAAGGTGGTCGCGACTGTGGTCGATTGCAGCCGGTCGAGCGCGGCTCTCAGCCGCCGATAGTCGCGCGCACTGGTGCCGCGTCCGATGAAGGTCAGGATTTCATATGGGGTGGTGGCGATCAGGCGCGACGTGCGAAAGCCGTTGTCGCGCGCTTCGACGATCTGGCTGGCCGCCCAGATCAGGATGTCCGCATCCCAGATCGTGGCCATGCCATGCTCGGGCACGGCTTCCACGCGGATGGCGATCTCGCCGGTGCGGAAGTCGATCGGCTCGACGCGTTGGGATTTGGATAGAGAGAAAAACGGATAGGCCATGAGGTCCTGCGCATCGCGCGGCGCGAGATCGCTCGGCAGAGCGCGGAACAGCTCAAGCTGCTCCCGTTCCGATCTGCGGGGCCGCGCCGTCATGGGAGTATTCAGCGGCTCTCGGCAGACGACGGATTGTCATGACGTTTGGCCGGAAGGACCGTGCCGACGCCGGGGTCGGAGGTGGATTGCTTCGCACCGCGCTCTGCCCAGGCCTGCAGGTCGTCGACGGAATAGACGACCCGGCCGCCAAGTTTGCGGTAGGCGGGACCGGTCCCGTAGGTCCGGTGCTTTTCGAGGGTTCGGGCGGACAGGCTGAGGAAGCGGGCCGCCTCGGGTGTTCTCAGATAGCGCGGCGGGATGCCGGCGGTGGCTGCGGACATGATCGTGCCTCCGTGATCCTTGCTGGCACCGCCGGATATCGGCGGGCTGTCATGGTCACGGTGGCGGAGAAGAATGGGCGCGGGGGAGTGCGAAGATTCTAAAGAAAATTCGCACCCCTGCGACGTTGAAATGGCTTTAGGGTTCGGAGCAAACACCCATGGTGATCGAGCCGTGCTTGTCGACGAAGACTACCGTTCGAAATGCTCGTGATCGAGGATCCCCATAATCCAGTCGTCGTGCCACTCGCCGGCGATGAAGGCGGATTCCCGTTCGATTCCTTCATGTGAGAACCCACATGCACGGTAGCATCGGATGGCTCTTTGGTTGAAACTCAACACGCGCAGTTCGACGCGGTGTAGGTTCATCGGGCCGAAGGCGTGATCCAGCGTTAGGCGGATTGCCTGGCGGCCTATCCCCTTGCCCAGACTATCGTCCGTAAACAGGCCAATCGCCAACTTCGCCTTTCGATCGGTTTCGTTCAATGCGTGGAGACGAACATGACCGACCGGCTCGCTGTTCACTTCGATGATCCTCGCGAAGGGGTGGGCGGCAAGCCACTCCACCCATTTCTTAGACCGCTCCATATCCGGTTCGGTTAGTGGCCCGGGATCGCCGCCATACATGCGTACGATCTCAGCGGTAGCCGGGA
>JAGRLZ010000140.1 GCA_020441545.1 Xanthobacteraceae bacterium
GCCACGGTGTCGGACTGCACGTCGCCGTCGTAGTTCTTGCAGGCCCAGACATAGCCGCCGGACCATTTCAGCGCGGACGCGACCATGTCGTCGATCAGGCGATGCTCGTAGGTCAGGCCCTTGGCCTCGAACTCCGTCCTGAATTCGGCGTCGTAGATCGCCTGGAAGATGTCCTTGAAGCGGCCGTCATAGACCTTGAGGATGGTGTTCTTGGTCGAGAGATAGACCGGGTAGCCGCGCAGCAGGCCGTAGTTGAACGAGGCGCGGGCGAAGTCCTTGATGGAGTCGTCGAGATTGTACATGCCCATGGCGACGCCGGCGCCGGGCGACTTGAACACTTCCTTTTCGATCACGCTGCCGTCTTCGCCGACGAACTTCATCGTCAGCACGCCCTTGCCGGGGAACTTGAAGTCGGTGGCGCGGTACTGGTCGCCGAAGGCATGGCGGCCGATGATGATCGGCTTGGTCCAGCCGGGCACCAGCCGCGGCACGTTCCGGCAGATGATCGGCTCGCGGAAGATCACGCCGCCGAGGATGTTGCGGATGGTGCCGTTGGGCGACTTCCACATTTCCTTGAGGCCGAACTCCTTCACGCGGGCTTCGTCCGGGGTGATGGTGGCGCATTTGACGCCGACGCCGACCGCCTTGATCGCGTTGGCGGCATCGATGGTGACCTTGTCGTTGGTCTTGTCGCGGTTTTCCATCCCCAGGTCGAAATACATCAGATCGATATCGAGGAACGGAAAGATCAGCTTGTCCTTGATGTATTGCCAGATGATCCGGGTCATCTCGTCGCCGTCGAGTTCGACAACCGGATTGCTCACCTTGATCTTTGCCATGGGGGATTGGGCCTCTTGAAAGCGTTTCGTCGGGCGAACGGGGCTGGTTGGTGCCGGCTATAGCATTGCGGGGCAGGTGGCGAAAGCGTCATGGGCGCGCGGTTCGGCCAGCCGGCGGGCCGGCACCGCGCGAAGCGCCCCGCGGACCGGAGCGCAGGCCCGCAAACGCGCTTTCATCCTCTGCATGACGTTTGGAATGGTCAAATAACCTGTTCTTCCGGCAAGGGAATCGCATTGCGCCTCGCGGCCCGAAAGCCTATCAGGCGGCGTGATGTTTGAGAGGCGTTCAACGGATGAGGCGCGATGTCCGGTTCGGGCACTGACAGGACGAGAGTGGGCGTGACGCGCGAAGGGCCGGTGGTCGTTCTGGTCGAGCCGCAACTCGGCGAGAATATCGGCATGGCGGCGCGGGCGATGGGCAATTTCGGCCTGACCCGGCTGCGGCTGGTGAAGCCGCGCGACGGCTGGCCGAACATGGCCGCCCGGCGCGCGGCGGCCGGCGCCGATCACATTCTCGGGAAGGTCGAACTGTTCGACACCGTGGAGGCGGCGGTTGCCGACATATCGCTGCTGTTCGCCACCACGGCGCGCGCTCACGACCAGGCCAAGCCGGTGGTCGCGCCGGTGGAGGCGGCGCGGGAGATGTCCGGACATATCGCGACCGGGGCGAAAGCCGGCATCCTGTTCGGCCGCGAGCGGTCGGGGCTGGAGAACGACGAGGTGGCGCTGGCCGACCGCATCGTCACCTTTCCGGTCAATCCCGGCTTCGCCTCGCTGAACCTCGCGCAGGCCGTGCTGCTGATGGGCTACGAGTGGTTCAAGCTGGCCACCGAGGGGGCGCTGCCCTTCGTCATGCCGCAGCGCTCGGAGCGCGCCTCGCAGCACCAGATGCAGGCGTTCTTCGACAATCTGGTGCGCGAGCTGGACAAGGTCGAATTCCTGCGGCCGCCGGAAAAGCGCGATACCATGCTGGTGAACCTGCGCAATATCTTCACCCGGATGGAACCGACCAAGCAGGACATGCACACCCTGCATGGCGTGGTGATGGCCATTGCCGAAGGGCGCAAGGGACCGGCCAAGGGCGGCGTGCTCGATGCCGGCCAGGGCAAGCGGCTGCGGGAACTGCTGGCGGAGCAGGGCACCGGCGCCGCCGACGGCGGCAGCATCCGCGGGCTGGCGCGGCTGCTTCGGCGCAATCCGACCGATGCCGAGCGCCTGCTCTGGAAGGCGCTGACCTCGGACCGGCGGTTCGCCGGGCAGTTCAGGCGGCAGACCCCGGTGGGCCGGCACATCCCGGACTTCGTCTCGTTCGTCCACCGGATCGCGATCGAACTGGTCGGCCCGGGCGAGGCCGACACGGTGCGCGCCGACCGCGCCGTGCGCCGGCAATGGCTGGAGGCGCGCGACTATCGCGTGGTCGAGATCGCGGCGCCTCTCGTCACCGAGGATATCGACCGTGCGCTGAAGCCGCTGGTGGTGGCGCTGGGCTGACCGTCCCGAGCGCAGGCATCTGCCTGGCCGTGCGGCAAGCCTGCCCAATCCGGCGGCACCGGGGCCGCGGCGGGGACGCCTTTGCGCCGGGAAGCCGGCGATGGCACGCACATTGCTGGATATCGTTCACTGCTCACAGGAGAACGATGATGAAGCGATCCGACCTCACCGAGAAACTGCTCGATATCAAGCGCGAGAAGGGCTGGAGCTGGAAGCACATCTGCGTGGAAATCGGCGGATATTCCGACATCCTGATCGTCGGGGCGATTCTCGGCCAGATGAAGCTGACCAGGCCGCAGGCCGCCGCGGCCGGCAAGCTGTTCGGCCTGTCGGCGTCCGAGATCGCGATGCTCAACGAGGTTCCGATGCGCGGCGCGGGGATTGCGATGCCGCCGACCGATCCGCTGATCTACCGATTCTACGAACTCATCATGATCAACGGGCCGGCGCTGAAGGCCGTCATCGAGGAGGAGTTCGGCGACGGCATCATGTCGGCGATCGACTTCGACATGGATATCGCCCGGCTCGCCAATCCCAAGGGCGACCGCGTCAGGATCGGGATGTCGGGCAAGTTCCTGCCGTACAAGTATTACGGCGCCACCGGCAACAACCTCGAATACGGCTTCAAGGAGGAATAGGCGCCGGCGGGCGGCGCGGGCGCTCAGGCCGGCCGGCGGTGGAAGTTGCTGAAAATGCGGCGCGCTTTCGCTATCACTCCCGGGTACTCATTGTCCGGGGAGATTCGTCATGCGCCGCCGCGTCCTGTTTTTCGTATCCGCCGCCGCTGCGCTGACGATTTGCGCCGCCGTGGCTCAGCCGCAAGCGCGCGACGCCGTGCCGCCCGATGCAACCCGGATGATGGACATGGCAGGGCCGCAGGACCGTCCGGTCCGGGTGCGAAGCTCGGTCTCGTTCTTCCTGACCGGACCGACGGGTGAGGCGGACGGCGCGGACAAGCTGCGCGAGCGGGCGCGCCAGATGATCTATGCGACGGCGGCCCGCGAATGCGATGTGCTGAAGCAGGCACTTGCCAGCGAATGCCGGCTCGAGTCGGTTAACAGCAGGATCAACACGCCCCGCGCCTACGGGCCGGCCCGTCAGGAAGGCATCAATGTCACCGGATCGATGACCTTCCGCATCACGCCGAAATGACGGGGCTTACTCTCCCGCCTTCACCTGGGCGATGGCGGTGGCGAACAGTTCGTCCATCTTCACCCGAACCTGCTGCTCGGTGACGGCCTTGCCCTTGGCCTGCAGGTCGCCCAGCACCTTGCGCAGCACGTCGGCGTCGCCGGCCTCCGCGAAGTCGGCCGCGACCACCTCCTTGGCGTAGGCGGCGGCGTCGTCGCCGGCGATTCCCATCTGTTCGGCCGCCCACAGGCCGAGCAGCTTGTTGCGGCGGGCCTCGGCCTTGAATTTCTGTTCCTCGTCCAGCGCGAACTTCTTCTCGAAACCTTCCTGGCGCTTGTCGAATGTCGTCATGATCGGGGTTCCGGTCCTTGATCTGTTGAGAGCTGAAATCACGCTGCGTTGCGGCGGAAAGCCGCGATGCATAGGTGCGGCGATGCATAGATAAGGAGCCGGCCTTGGCAAAACAACGGACGCGAGGTCGCAGGGATGTGGTTGACGGCCGTCCCGCGCGGGCCATTCCGGCGGTTCGGGTCGATTGTGCTGGGCGGATCGATCGGGTAGGTTAGGCCCAAGCCAGGTTCTTGTTCTGTTTCATATTCCTGGCCTTCACGGCAGCTCCGTCGTGGGTCGTGTCAGTCATACGGAGCCAACCAAATCCATGGATTTCAACAAAACACGGTACATCCCCATGAGCCGTCGACGTCGCATCTATGAAGGCAAGGCCAAGGTTCTCTACGAAGGACCGGAGCCGGGCACCCTGATCCAGCACTTCAAGGACGACGCGACCGCGTTCAATGCCAAGAAGCACCAGGTGATCGAGGGCAAGGGCGTCCTCAACAACCGGATTTCCGAGTATATCTTCCAGCACCTCAACGATATCGGGGTGCCGACCCATTTCATCCGCCGGCTCAACATGCGCGAGCAGCTGATTCGCGAGGTCGAGATCATCCCGCTCGAGGTGGTGGTGCGGAACGTCGCGGCGGGGTCGCTGTCGCAGCGCCTCGGCATCGAGGAGGGCACCCAGTTGCCGCGCTCGATCATCGAGTTCTACTACAAGAACGACCAGCTCAACGACCCGATGGTGTCGGAGGAGCACATCACCGCGTTCGGCTGGGCCACGCCGCAGGAGATCGACGACATCATGGCGCTGGCGATTCGCGTCAACGACTTCCTCTCCGGGCTGTTCCTCGGCATCGGCATCCGGCTGGTCGATTTCAAGATGGAATGCGGCCGCCTGTTCGAGAGCGACATGATGCGGATCGTGGTGGCGGACGAGATTTCCCCGGATTCCTGCCGGCTGTGGGACGTCAAGTCGAACGAGAAGCTCGACAAGGACCGTTTCCGCCGCGACCTCGGCGGCCTGATCGAAGCCTATACCGACGTCGCCAAGCGGCTCGGGATCATGACCGAGAACGAGCGCCCGATGGGCGCCGGCCCGGTTCTGGTCAAGGGCTGAGCGGGACGCCACCGGCGGCAGCCGCACCGGGAAAACGGACTTGCGGACAACGCGCTCCGGCAGTTGTGATGCCCGGAGGGCGATGATAGGTGAGGGGCCGAAACGGCCTCTTCAAATATGTGGTGCAGATGAAAGCGCGCGTCACCGTCACTCTGAAATCCGGCATTCTCGACCCCCAGGGCAAGGCGATCGAAGGCGCGCTGAGGTCGCTGGGCGTCGATGGCATCGCCAGCGTACGGCAGGGCAAGGTGTTCGACATCGAGCTTCCGGACGTCGACCGGGCAAAGGCCGAGGCGACCCTGAGGGAGGCCGCCGACAAGCTGCTGGCGAACACCGTGATCGAGAATTATCGGGTCGAGGTCGTGAGCTGAGGTTCGCCCGATGAAAGCCGCCGTCCTCGTCTTCCCCGGAATCAATCGCGAGCGCGACATGGCGCGGGCGCTCCGGCTCGTCTCGGGCCGCGAGCCCGCCATGGTGTGGCACGCCGAGACCGCCCTGCCGCCGGGCACCGATCTGGTCGTGGTGCCGGGCGGGTTTTCCTACGGCGACTACCTGCGCTGCGGCGCGATCGCCGCCCGCTCGCCGGTCATGGACGCGGTGCGCGCCTTCGCCGCCGATGGCGGCCTGGTGCTCGGGGTCTGCAACGGCTTCCAGATCCTGTGCGAGTCCGGCCTGCTGCCGGGCGTGCTGATGCGCAACGCGCGCCTCAAGTTCATCTGTCACGATGTACACCTGCGGGTCGAGCGCTCCGATACGCCGTTCACGCGCGGCTACAATGCCGGTCAGGTGATCCGGGTGCCGGTCGCTCATGGCGAGGGCAACTACGCCGCCGACGAGGACACTATCCGCCGCCTCGAAGGCGACGGGCGGGTGCTGTATCGCTACTGCTCGGCCACGGGCGAGATTGGCGACATGCACAATATCAACGGCGCGGCACAGTCGATCGCCGGCATCGTCAACGAGGGCGGCAACGTGCTCGGCATGATGCCGCATCCGGAAAACCACGTCGAGGACATCATGGGCCGCACCGACGGGCGCGGCCTGTTCGCCGGCCTCGTGGCGCATCTGGACAAGGCGGCCTAGTCTTGCCCATTCGGCCGACAAATTTGGCTGCGGCTGATGCGTTGTACCGACACCCTGCGTACTTTCTAGATTGGCGGTTGGCAAACAGCGCGCTGGAGGGTCTCGCTAATCCGGGCGTCTTTGATCTGCCAACGTGTCTCACACAGGTTGTCGCAATTAATTCTCTTTACAGCACACATTTATACGCTGTCGTGCGGATGGCGAGACACATTCATCAGCATCTGACGAAGCATCCGAGTCGTCAGTTTGATCCATCGCTTGTGCCGTTGTTGAGTGTACTCCCAGAAAATACAGAAAATAGAAGGATCAGAAGGCACCAAAGTTTTGCATCCAAGTACTGTCATTTTTTTGTCAATCGCGAGTTTCCAATTCTCGATTCTTTGGCGGAAGAAGCGTTGCGTGCAGATGTAGGTTTCGTGCCAGGCAATCCATTGTGTCGATATTCTCGTTTCTCCGAAACATTTGTAAAATTGCGTGAAACTCTGGATTGTTCGGTACAGGAGTTAGACCGATATCTGTGGCTTCGAGGGTCTTATTTGCGATGGCGAAATAATCGCAATGCCGCTTTGAACAGCGAGGCTCTTCAGACTTTTCTAAGCACCGATCCGGAAATCCGCAATTTATTGAGTGAACTTAACGAGACTGTAGCGGAGAGGTTAATTCCTGTGTCCCTCCACGAGCCCAAAATCACGCCCGACCTCGTCGCCAGCCACGGCCTCAAGCCGGACGAATACGAGCGCATCCTGCAACTGATCGGGCGCGAGCCGACCTTCACCGAGCTCGGCATCTTCTCGGCGATGTGGAA